>JACRDA010000428.1 GCA_016212965.1 Myxococcales bacterium | reverse complement strand
GTGCGCGCTCGGGGTCGTGGAGGATCTGTTCGTTGGGGAGGCGCAGGACCGTGAGGCCTGCGGCGCGAAGCAAGGCGTGGCGGGCCGCATGCGCCTCCGGACTGAGAGCGTGACGGGGACCCTTGCCGAAGCAGCAGGCGGCATCCGGACCGGTATATTTCCCCTCACCCCCCGGCCCCCTCTCCCGAGGGGAGAGGGGGTGGTCCATGTCGGGGGCTTTCGTCGTTGGCGGTCGGAAACGAAGCGCGCTAGCGGGTCTCGTGGCGTCCGCGAGGCGCTCGGAGCAGTGGGCGGATCCGGTCGAGTGCGCGCTCGGGGTCGTGGAGGACGGATCGTTGGGGAGGCGCAGGACCGTGAGGGAGCAGGCGGCATCTGGACGAGCCGACAATCCGCGGCGGATTTCGAGGAGTCCCCGACTGGGACCACCCCCTCTCCTCCGGGAGAGGGGGCCGGGGGGTGAGGGGAAAAGTTAGGTCCGGATGCCTCTCGCTGGTGCGCCAAGGGTCCAGGGCTCGCTCGGGCCACTCGCCAGCCCTGGATCTCTCAGCCGCCGGCCTCTGCTTCGGCAAGGATCCAGGGCTCGCTCGGGCTCGTCGACTTCAAAACTCTCTTCAAAACAGCCCGACCGCAAAGTGCAGCGCGCCGAGATCCTCCCAGGCGCGCCGCACGAGGTTGAAGCCGTAGTCGAGCACGATCGGGCCGAGTGGCGTCGCCAGGCGCACGCCGGCGCCCGCGGCGTAGCGCAGGGTGAACAGATCCCCGACCTTCGTGATCGCCTTCTCGCTCGTCCAGACGTTGCCGGTGTCGAGGAACCAGCCGAGGCTCACCGCGTCCGACAGCGGCGTGCGCAGCTCGAGGCGCGGGTTGAGGTAGAGGTTGCCGCCGCGCACCGGCACGTCGTCGATGGTGAGGGGCCGCACGCCGCCCTCGGTCTGCACGAGCTCGCCGCCGAGGATGCGCTGCGCGAGGTCCTCGGGCACCACGGCGTCGAGCGGGAAGCCGCGCAGGGAGTCGATGCCGCCGAGGAAGAACAACCGGTCGGGGTAGGTCTCGCTCTCGGCCCGCAGCTGCAGGTTGTAGCCGGTGGACACCATGGCGGCGATCGCGACGCCGCCGTCGGAGAGGCGGATGTAGCCGCCGAACTTGGCGCTGATGCGCAAGAAATCGCTCGACGCGCCCTCGGTGCCCGCCACCGGGAAGGCGTTCACGTGCTCGAGCGCACCCGTCAGGAGCGTGCCGCTCTTGGCGTCGAAGGCGTTGTCGCGCCGGTCCCAGGTGGCGCCGAGGCGCTCGGCGACGGCGACGGTGACGCCCTCGGGCGGGAGCAACTCCTTGGCGAGCCCCGGGTTGTTCTTGATGACGTCCGCGAGGCTGGCGCCGCCGAACAGGTACACGTCGTTGCGCTCGACCGACGGCGCCGAGAGCTGCACGGTGAGCTCGCGCAGCGGCTTGAAGGTGAGGGTCGGGATGGCGGCGTCCTTCGTGATGCCGAAGTCGCGCTGGTTCGCGCGCACGTCGACGGCGTCGATCGACAGGGAGAAGTTCGGTCCGAGGCCGATGTCCGGGAAGCGCATCGACACCGAGTCGCGCCGCGAGAGCTGCTCCGACAGGCTCAGATCCTCGTACTTGCTGCGGAAGTCGGCATCGAGAATGAGCGGCGGCGGGAGCCACGAGAACTGCAGGCGCAGCGTGAAGGAGATGGCCTGCCCGGCGATGTTGCGGTGGCCGTACTCGAAGGCGCCGCGCACGCCCTCGCCGGAGGAGAAGCCGATGCGGGGCTCGGTGTACTGGCTGCCCTGCTCGACCACCGTGATGATCGCGCGCTTCTTGGCGAGCGGGATCTCCGGGTCCTCGAGCGCGATGGAGACGCTGGAGAAGACGCCCAGGGTCGCGATGTGCTCCTCGCTCGCGCGCACGAGGTCGCGCCGGAACAGCCGCTCGTGCGGCGTGCAGCTCGGTGGGTCCTGGCACAGGTCGAGGCGGCTCAGGATGAGGGCGCGCGAGGTGTGCGTGTTGCCGCGCACCTCGTAGTCGACGATCTCCACGGGCCCGTACTCGTGGATGTCGAAGCGCACGCGCGCGCGGGTGCGATCGGGCGAGGTCTCGACCGAGCTCGCGACGCTCGCGTAGGGGTAGCCCTCGTCGTGGTAGTGGGCGAGCAGCCGCTGGCGCGCGCCCTCGAGCGCGGCGTTGCTCACCGGGCCGCCGAGATCGAGCGCCGCGACGTCGGCGAGCGCGCGCGAGGAGAACTTGGCGTTGAGCTCGTCCGCCGGTTTCTCGGGGCTCTCGGCGAGGTAGCCCTTGCCCTCGTTGCCCGCGAACACGACGTCGTAGAGCTCGCTCTGCGGTCCGAGCTGGATCGGGACGTAGAGCACGAGCGCGGGCGAGCAGTCGACGCCGTGCTGCGGGTCCGGGCGGCACTCGTGCTCGGTCGCGAGCGGCCGCTCCGGCACCGGCAAGTCGACGGCGTCGAGACGGCACGCGGGCGGCGGGCGCAGCGGCCCGGGCAGCGGGACGCAGGCGCTGCCCCGGGCGCGCGGGTCGCAGCGGGCCCGCAGCATGGACAGCGGGCCAACGGAGGCGTTCAGGTAGCCCTTGCTGTGGATGTAGTCCCGCAGGTGGTCGAGAGCCTTCGCGTAGGCCTCGGGCGTGAAGGTGGTGGCCGGCGTGAGGCGCAGCGGGCGCGCCGCCGTGCCGGCCTCGGTGGGACCGAGCGCCGCGTCGACCACCACCGGATCGGCGCCCGAGACGAGGCTCGGTCGCGGCAGGCTCTCCTCGAGCACCGCGTCGATCTCGGCGCCGAGCGCCTCGGCGGACAGACCGCGCGCGGCGGTCGGACTCGGCGTGCCGTCCGGCTCGCGCTCGGGCGGCAGGCAGGCGAAGAGCCGCTCGGCCACCACCGCGCGCTCGCCCTCGCGGATCGTCAGGTGCACCTCGTGGCGCGGCGCGCCGGCGCCGCCGCTCTCGCTCGGCTCCACGCTGACGTCGTAGAAGCCCCGCTCGCGGTAGAAGGACCGCACGCGGCCGGCGAGCTCGTCCGGGCTGACGTCGCTCGCCGTGGCGAGCCCGAGCGCGTCGTCGAGCTCGTCCGAGGAGAAGCGCACCTGCCCCTCGAAGCTCACCCGGTAGCGGGCCCCGGGGCTCGGGTAGACGAAGAGGAAAGTGTGGACGACGCCGCCCTCGTCGCGGCGCACGAGCACGTGGCTCACCTGCGCGCGCAGGAAGCCGGCTCGCCGGAGGCGCTCGGTGAGGGCCTCGTCGGCCTCCGCGAGGTCGTCCTCGTCGGCGGGATCGCCCGCTCCCACGTCGTAGCTGCGCTCGAGTCCGCCGAGCTCGGCCTCCTGCGAGGGCTCGAGCACGAAGATGCGCCGGCTCACGAGCTCGCGCTCGCCCGGCCGCACCGCGAGCGCGAGCACGACGCGCAGCGGGTCGTCGGTGTCGGTGGTCTCGACGGCGACCTCGCAGCCGGTGTAGCCCTTGCGCGCGCACATCGCCTGCACCCGGCGGGGCATGGCGGCGAGCGAGCGCTCGGTGAGCTCCATGCCCTCGGACGCGGCGGCGGCGGCCGCCCCCGCGGCGGGCGGGACGCGATCGGCCTCGACCGTGATGGTCAGCGTCGCCACCACGCGCCGCGGCGTCACGAAGAGGCGCACCACGACGCCCTCGGGGTGGCGCACCGCCTCGGCGGCGGCGCTCGCCACGCCGCCGCTTGCGGTGAGCTCGCGCAGCGCCGCGCGGACCGTGGACGCGCTGAGCTGCTGGCCGGGCGCGAGCACGTGCTGCGCGAGCGGCCGGCGCCAGAGCCGGCCCTGCCCTTCGACGGACACGGCGACGATCTCGAGACCCTCGAGCTCCGCCAGGGAGCCCGGACCGCGCGCCACGAGCGCGACGTCGGCGGCGTCGATGCCGGCCGGCTCCTCGGGCGCCGCCGGCTGCGCGTGCGCCCGCGCGGGCACGAGCAGCGCCACGAGCGCGAGCAGCGCGGCCACGAGCAGCCGGGCCGCGCGGTGGGCGAGCGAGCGCGAGGTGGGCACCCGGGCCATCACTCGAACTCGAGGTGCAGGCGCAGGTCGAGGCCGAGGTTGCCGAAGGTCGAGCTCGAGGTGTCGTTCACGTTGTCGTAGCTGCCCTGCACGCTGACCTCGTCCGAGAGCTTCCACTCCAGGTTGGAGCGGATCTCGCGATTCTCGGTGAGCCCGGTCGTCACGGTCGCGCGCACCGACTCGCTGATGCGCTTGCCGATGGTCACGGTCGGCTCGGGCCGGCCCGTGCGCGACGAGTAGGCGCTGCCGAAGCGGAACTCGTCGATGGGCACGATGCTGCGCACCGCCTTGTCGGCGCCGGTCACCGCCGACAGCGCCTCGAGGCCGACGGTCTGGGCGAGCGAGCCGGCGAGGCCGCGATCGAGCTCGGCGCGCGTCATGCCGATCTGCAAGAGGAGCACGACGTCGTCCTGGCTCAGCGGCGGGTCGCTCGCGAAGGTGACGCGCAGGGCGTCGGCGTCGCCGATCGCGTGCATGTCGATGCGCCAGCGCCCGCCGGAGCTGGCGCTCGTGCCCGCGGCCGTGCTCGAGCCCGGGGTCGAGCTCGAGGCGTAGCGCTGGAACTCGGTCGAGGCGCTGATGTCGAGCTCGGGCGAGATGCGCGTGTCGTCGTCGAAGCGGACGGTCCCCTCGGTGACGGCGAAATCGTGCCCCTGCAGGTAGAGCTTCGAGCCGCGCCGGACGCGCAGGGCGCCGCGCGCGCCGAAGCGCTGGTTGCTGCCGACCACCGTGAGGTGCGACGGCCCGCAGGCCTGGCCCCGGGCGAAGGGGTCGCGGCCCCGGCCCGGCGCCGCGCCCGTGTCGGCGCCGCACAGCTCGAGCTCGAGCAGGTTGTTGTTCACGCGCAGCGGCTCGGCGCTCTTCACGTCGAGCTCGAAGGTCACGACGTCGGCCTTGGGGTCGTAGGACTCGACCTCGGTCTTGCCGGCCGTCGTGAGCGAGTCGAGGTCGAGCGCGAGCGAGATCGGCCGGGTGTACGCGAACGAGGTCAGGGTCACGTCACCGTAGACGTGGGCCGGGTCGCTCGAGCGCGCGTCGTAGCTCGCCCGCAGCGTCGCGTCGGCCGTCATCCGGATCCCGTCGGCGAGCTCGAGGCGCAGCCCCTGGGCCGCGAGCGTGCCCTCGACGCCCTGGGGCACGAAGCCGCGCATGGGCACGGTCGCGGCGAGCGCCACGCTGCCGGCGCCGGCGCTCGCCGCGGCGCGCAGCGTCATCTCGCCCGGCCGCACCTCGAGGTGCGCCTGGACGTCGTCGAGCGCGAGCGGCACGCCGCGCAGGCGCAGCTCGCCGTGCCGGAGATCGGCCGCGCCGCTCAGGCTCGGCTCCGCGAAGGTGCCGGTGAGGCGCAGGCTGCCGCTCACCTGGCCGGACGCGCGCTCGAGCGCCGCCATGTCGAGACCGAGCGCGCCGACGTCGGTGTCCTTGAGGTCGATGCCGAGGTCGAGCTCGCGCGCGCCGGACAGCTTGCGCACCGTGCCGTGGGCGCGCAGCGCCGCGCGCAGCTTGCCGCCGCCGGTGCCCGCGGTCTCCGCGACGAGATCGACGTCGGGCACCCGCAGCGCGTCGCCGGACAGGAGCAGGAGGTCCGACACCTCGGGGATGCGGATGCTGCTCGCGCCGCGCTCGAGCGAGGCGCCGCGGAGCTTGATCTGCACCTCCGCCAGGGCCGGCTCGTCGAGGGGTAGCTCGAGGATCTCGACATCCGCGCTGAGCTTGCCGGTCGGCGGCGCGCTCGAGAAGGCGACGCCCGGCAGGAGGTTCGCGAGCGCACCGAGATCGAGGTCGCGCAGCGTGAGCCTGCCGCTGAGCAGCGGACGCGCGGCGCCGCTCACCTCGAGGCCGTCGAGCGCGACCTGCGTGCCGAACAGCTGACCCGACAGGCGGTAGGTGCTGCCGGACGACGCGACGGCCGGGGTGCGCGCCCCGCCGCGCGCGTTGCCGCACTGCGTGACGGGCCGCTCGGGCAACGGCTCGGGCGGGGGCGCGAGCGTGAGCCGCAGCTGCGAGGCCGGCAGCACGCTCGGTCCGATGCGCGTCGGCGAGAGCTCGAGGCCGACCTCGGCGCGCAGCCGCTCGAGGCTGCCGCCGACGGACGCGACGAAGGACGCGTTCGCCTCGGGGCGCACGCGCGCCGACGCCGGGCGCGCGGGTGCCGCCGACGCGGCGTCGGGGCGGGTCGGCGGCGGCGCCGCGGCAGCGACGGGGCGCGCGGTCGGACCGGCGAGGTTGCCGCCGCGCACGACGGGGCTCGCGTCCTCGCCGAACAGGCTCGCGAAGGCCGAGATGCGCTCGAGCGGGATGCTCGAGCCGATGACGTCGCCCTCGATGCGCGCGCCGTGGCCGAGGCGCCCGCGCGCCACGATCGTGCCCGGGCCGGTGCGCAGCACCGCCGAGTAGAGCTCGACGCGCAGGCCGCGCTCGTCGGCGGGCAGGTCGTCCCAGGTGAGGTCGGCGTCGAGACTGCCCGCCTCGAAGCGCTCGCCGAACAGGCGCACGCTGGCGAGGTCCATCTGCGTGCCGATGTGCAGCACCCCCGCGCCGCAGCGGTCGCGCGGCCCGCCGAGCTGGAAGTCGACGGCGGCCGTGCCGCGCATCACGCCGCGGATCTCGCGCAGGCGCGGCTCGACGTCGAAGCGCGTCATGTTGAAGAGGTCGGCGGCGTGGAGGCCCTCGGCGGTGCGCGTGTCGACGTGCGCCCGCAGCACCACCGCCGGCCCGGCGGCGAAATCGAGGTCGAGGTCGGGCAGGTACAGGCTGCTGTGACCGTGACGCACCTGACCTTGGCGCAGCTCGAGCCGCAGCGGTGGCACGAAGCTCACCTGCGTCTTGCCGAGCTCGCCGATGGGGTAGCCGGCGAAGTCGAAGCGCTCGATGGAGACGTCGCCGCGGATGACCGGGCTCATGAAGGTGTTGCTGCCCGTGAGGTGCACGAGCGCCCGACCCTTCATGGGGATGTCGGCGAGGGGCGAGACCTCCTCGAGGTCGACGAAGGAACCGTCGAACACGTTGAACGACAGCTCCTCGGCGAAGCCGAGCGACACGTCGCTGCGCACCCGCGAGCGCGCCGTGAGGACCGTCGCCTGGCTCAGGATGAAGGCGCGCGGCTCGACGCGCATGGTCGCGGTGATGCGGCTCGCAGGCGCGTTGAAGATCGCGTGCCGGCCGCTCGGCGCGTCCGCGGGCCGGTCGTACACCGCGAAGCGGATGGTCGAGGCCGTGATGACGCCCGTCAGCACGAACGGGTCGAACTGCCCCACCATGCGCGCCATGGTGGCGTGCTCGAAGGTCCAGCCCACGTGCGAGCGCGGGTGGCCGCCGAACTCGTCGAGCAGGTCCGCGAACGTGACGCCGTCCGCCACGATGCCGCTCGCTTCGAGCGGGATGCCGTTGCCGAAGGGCCGGATGACGGCGCGCTCGACCGTCCCGCGCCCTCCGCCCCAGGAGATGCGGAGGTCGGTGACGTTGACGACGTTGCCGAGGGTGTCGATCTTGCCCGACACCGCGTCCGCGATGGTGGTGCCGCCGATGCCGATGCCGAGGGCGCTGAAGGTGCCGCTCAGGCTCGGCAGGGTCGGCTCGGAGCCGTCGGTCAGGTCGTGGTGCGCGTCGAGGTCGAGCGCGACGAGCCCGGCGACCGGGTCGAAGGCCACGAAGCGGTGCACGAGGCCGGCCGGCGCGAAGACCTTCAGGCGCCCGTCGATGCTCGCGAGGCCCTCGGGGCGAAGCTCGGCGCTGACCGCCTCGAGGCGCACGAGCACGCGCCGCCAGTCGGACTCGGGCAGATCGCAGCGCGGGCGCGTGCCGCGGGCGGGGTCGAAGTCGGCCGCCCCCTCGAGCTCGAGGCGCCGCACGAGCAGCCCCCAGGCGCCGGCGGCCCGCGCGCGCCCGGCGCCGGGCGGCTCGAGGCGCGCCCGCAGCTCGAGCCGGCACACCGCGTCCTCGTCGGTCATGTCGACCTCGGCCCGCGCCGGGTCGGGATGGGTGCGGTCGATCTCGGCGCCCATCGCGCGCAGCCCGAGCTCGATGGCCCCGCGCTCGATGGTGACGTCGGCGTCGAGGCCGCGCGCGCCGACGCGCATGCCGTCGAGGTCGAGCTCCACCCGTCCGTCGGTCACGGCGACGGCCGAGAGCGGCGGCTCGGAGGGCTCCGCCGAGGACTCGGAGGGCGGCAGCTCGAGCCGCAGGTTCGCGAGCTCGCCGCCGCGCAGCACGACGTAGACCTCGGGTGCGTCGATCGCGACCTCGCCGAAGTCGAGCCTGCCGGACAGGAGCGAGAAGAGCCGGGGCCGCGCGACGATGCGCCGGGCACGGAGGAAGTCC
Organism: Myxococcales bacterium; assembly: GCA_016212965.1. Lineage (GTDB taxonomy): Bacteria > Myxococcota_A > Polyangia > Polyangiales > Polyangiaceae > JACRDA01. The sequence continues at coordinate 41,728 of JACRDA010000428.1, read as the reverse complement.
GGCCCGCCGTCGCTCGCGTGCACCGCGACGTTCTCGAGCACGACCTCGAGCGGCCAGGGCTGGATGTCGAGCGAGAAATCCGCGTCGACGCCGGTCTGCGTGCGGATGATCTTCTCGGTCTCGCCGGCCACCCAGCGCTGCACGCCCTCGAGGCGCACGAGCAGGCCGGCCCCGAGCGGCACCACGCCGACGAGCGCGAACAGGGCGCACAGGATGCGCGCGACGAGCCGGCCCCAGTTGCGCCGCGGCCGCCAGCGCTGCGGGCGCGGCTTCGGCCCGAAGCGGACCTCGACCGCCTCGGCCGCCGCGCGTGCCGCATCGATCCTGGCCGCTGTGTGCGCCATCCCCCCCTTATATAGCCGACCCGTTACGCGACTGCAGGTTCCTGGCCGCGAGCGCGCAGGCTCCAGACTACGGGCTACGGGCTTGAGGGAGGAATCCGCGCCGAGTCGACTGCCGCGACGTCACCTGCCGGGCGACCTGCGGAGGGGTCCGCAAGACCGAATCCCGCCTGAAGCCCGGAGCCTGGAGCCCGTAGCCTCGCGCGCAGCGCGACGGGCCCCGTCAGTGGATCTGGTAGGTCGCGATGACGGGGGCGTGGTCACTCGCGGCGTCGATGTCTGCGCCGTGGAGGATCTGCACCGAGGCGGGGTCGACCATCGGAGCGAGGATCGGGTTGCCGAACTGGTGGTCCACGAGCTCGAGGGTGCCGTTGTAGTTGAAGGTCCAGCGCGCGCCGACGACCACGTTGTCGGCCGCGTTGGCGTAGAGCGGCGCGCTCCCGGCGGTCGCGAGGTAGGGGAACGAGCCCGGCGTGTCGTTGAAGTCGCCGAGGATGAGGACGCCGGTGGTCGGATCGGCGCCGGTGATGGCGTCGGCGATGGCGCGCGTGTGCTGCGCCTCGGCGAGGCGCTTGTCGGGGTCGTCGTTGTCCTTGGCCTTGTAGTGCACGCCGAGCAGGACGAGCTTGCGACCGTTGAAGGTGAGGTGCACCTCGACGGCGTCGCGCGCGTACTGGTAGAGCGGCCCCGCCGTGCCCACCTTGGTGAAGGAGTCGCTCGCGTGGCTCACGACCTCGTCGAAGGGGACCTTCGACATGACGGCGACGTTGATCCCGCGCGGGTCGTTGCCGGTGCTCACGTAGCTGTGCAGGTACGCGCCGCCGAGCTCCTGGTCGTTCAGCGCGTCGAGGGCCGCCTGGTTCTCGAACTCGGCGAGCACGAGGATGTCGGCGTCGATGCCGTTCATGACCGCGCCCACCGCCTGCCGGTGCGCGTTCCAGTCCGCCGTCGGCACGACGAACTCCTGGGGGGCGGCGCTGTCGTTCTGGTCGTTGAGGAAGTTGTGGACGTTCCAGTTGGCGACGACGAGCGGGACGGCGTTCGCCGCTCCGGCCCCTCCCCCACCCGTCCCGGTCGTTTGGGTGCCGTTCTGGGTGCCGGACTCGCGGCACCCGAGGGCCCAAGCGGCGCAGGCCGACAAGCAGACGAGCCAAGTTCGCGTGCGGTGCGCCATCGTTGCCCTCGACAAGGACTGGAAGATCGTCGCCTGCGGCGCAGGCCGCAGCCCCGGCGTCCGCGGCGCCCCAGCGCGCCGGACTCGCAGGATGGGTCATTGTACCGCGCGCCGCCGCGGGCGAAAGGGCTGTCGGCAGGTCGAGGCACCGTCAGGGCCGCACGCCGGTGAGCTCGACCGCGACGCGGTCGACCGAGGCGGTCGTCGGCGGGCCGAACTTGCGGATGCGCACGGTCGCCGCGATGGCCGGGGTCTCGCCGAGCAGCCGCTCGAGCAGCCGCGAGGCGAGCGACTCGAGGAGCTTGTAGCTCTGGCCGGTGCCCTCCTCGACGACCAGCGTGGCGAGCGCGTCGTAGTCGTACACGCGCGTGCGCTCGTCGCTCGTGGGCAGGAGCTCGGTCGGGAGCGTGACCTCGAGATCGACCACGAAGTCCTGCAGGAGGTAGCGCTCGGCGCGCGACGCGCCGTGCCGGCCCCGGAAGCGGATGCCCTCGAGGAGGATGCGGTAGCCCGATACGCGCTTCGAGACCATGGTCGCCGGACCCGCAGCTGGCTGCGGCCCGAGCGCTCTATCACCACTCTGCCACGCCGGCCCCCCTTTTTCCGCGGCGCGCCCACCGACGACCGCGCGGCCGCCCCGGAGCCAGCCTTGTTTCCCGCGGGCGGGCGAAGCTGCTAGAGTCGCGTCGTTCGTCTGCTTGGAGGCCTGGATGCCGCTCATCGAGACCGAGAAGGACGCCCGACGCCTGGCGCGTGCCATCGCGAGCGACCTGTCGCTCTACAACGAAGACAAGATCGTCGAAGGCATCGAGAAAGACACGCTCTTCGAGGTGCTCTCCGAGGAGATCGAGGAGGGTCGCGCCCACTACAAGAGCCGCGTCGCCCCGGAGCTCTACCAGAAGAACTTCTACGACCGCGCGCTCGTCGACATCCTCGTCAAGAGCAAGGGGCACGTGAAGAGCAAGCTCTGGTAGCGACGCGCGCTCGACCGGAGGAGGTGGTGGAGCTCGTGGCGGGCTCCCGCGCGGCGGACGAGCGGGCCGACAAGCTCGTCGTCGCGCTGCTCGCGGCCGCCGGACACCCCGCCACGCGCACCGAGGTGCAGCGCTGGATGCGCGAGGGCCGCGTCACCTCGGGCGGGCGCGCGCTCGACCGCACCAGCCGACTCGCGGCGGGCGCGCGCATCGCGGTGCGGACCGGCGCGCAGCTCACGACGGCGGCCCGGCCGGACCCGACGATCGCGCTCGCCGTCGTGTACGAGGACCCGTGGCTCGTCGTGGTGGACAAGCCCGCGGGCCTGGTGGTGCACCCCGCGCGCGGGCACCGCGAGGGGACGCTCGTCAACGGGCTGCTCGCGCACGGCGGGTTCGAGGCGGGCCTCGCCGACCCGCTCGACCCGGAGGGCCACCTGCGCCCGGGCATCGTGCACCGCCTCGACAAGGACACGAGCGGGCTGGTCGTGGTCGCCAAGCAAGCGCAGGCGCGCGAGGGGCTGAAGGCCCTGTTCCAGCGCCACGACATCGTGCGCAGCTACCTCGCCATCGTGGCGGGCCGCGCGACCGCCGCGCGCTACGACACGCCCCACGGTCGCGACCCGCGCGACCGGCTGCGCTTCACGACCCGCCTGCCGCGCCCTCGGCCGGGCGCCGCCGCGCCGCGCCGCGCCGTCACGGAGGTCGAGGTGCTCGAGACCTTCGCCGGCGCCTGTCTCGTCCGCTGTCGCCTCGAGACCGGGCGCACGCACCAGATCCGCGTGCACCTCGCCGAGCGGGGCCACACGCCGGTGCTGGCCGACGCGGTGTACGGCGCCGAGGCGCCGGCGAGCCCGGAGGTCGTGGCGATCGCGCGAGCGCTCGGGCGCCAGGCGCTGCACGCCGCGGAGCTCGGCTTCGTGCACCCGGTGACCGGCGTCCGGCTCCACTTCGCGGCACCGCTGCCGGCGGACATGGAGCGCGCCCTCGCCGCGCTGCGCGCGCTCGGGTGAGGAGGAGGTTGAGAGACGAGCCCGGGCGAGCCCTGAGCAGGCGGCATCCGGACCTGACTTGGGGCTGGCGAGTGGCCCGAGCGAGCCCTGGACCCTTGGCGCAGCAGCGAGAGGCATCCGGACCTCCTCACCCCCCGGCCCCCTGTCCTGAAGGGAGAGGGGGTGGTCCCAGTCGGCGACTCCTCGAAATCCGCCGCGGATTGTCGGCTCGTCCTGATGCCGCGTGCTCGGAGGCCAAGGCTCCAGGGCTCGCGAGTGGCCCGTCGTCAAGTCCTCGCGCTTGCGCCGCTGCATGCCCGAGCGCCGAGCGGTCCGACGCCAGCAGCTCGGCTCGTCGTAGAGGTTGATGGCGGCCATCACGACGACCCCAGCGTCGCTGCTCGCGATGCGGCCCGCGTCGCCTTGGTTCGCGCTGCGGGCGTCACGGTCCTGCGCCTCCCCAACGAACAGATCCTCCACGACCCCGAGCGCGCACTCGACTGCATCCGCCAACTGCTCCGAGCGCCTCGCCGACGCCACGACACCCGCTAGCGCGCTTCGTTTCCCGACCGCCAACGACGAAAGCAGCCGACATGGACCACCCCCTCTCCCCTCGGGCCCCTCGGGAGAGGGGGCCGGGGGGTGAGGGGAAATACTCCGGTCCGGATGCCGCCTGCTTCTTCGGCAAGGGTCCAGGGCCGGCCGCCTGCTGCTTCGGCCAGGGTCCTCGACCCCAGATCGCCCGCTAGAACGCGCCCTCGGGCTCCTCGTCGGGCAGGAGGGCCGAGAGCACCGGATTCAGGGCCACGTGCGACTCGATGTCGTCGAGCCGCTGCGACTCGCTGAGCTCGTAGATCCCCGACTGCTCGACCAGGTAGAGGTCGAAGGCGCTGTAGCGCACGAAGACGTGCACGCTCGACTCCTCGTTGACGAGGCCGAGGATGGGCAGCTCACCGTCGTGCCGCGCCTCGCCGAGCAGCAACGCGTTCCACGGGTGGCCGGGCAGGTTCGGCAGGCGGATGACGCGCGCGCGGATGCGCGTCACGAGCCAGCCGAACTCGGTGGTCGCCTCGGCCAGCTTGGTGAGCGAGGTGACGCGCGGCCGCGGGTTCTGCGGGTGGCGGCCGAAACGCTCGCGCCCGCGCCAGCGCTTGCCGAAGCTCTTGAAGGTGAAGTCGAACTCGAGGAAGCGCCGCAGGGTCGGGGGCAGCTCCACCATCAGCTTGGACTCGAGCGCGTCGAGCTCGGTCTCGCTCGCGCCGCGCACGGACACGTGGGGCGCGAGCCGCTCGATGATGCGTTCGACCAGGGGGATTCCGCGCTCCAGCTTCGCCATTTCGTTCCGTCGTCCTCGGGTGCCCGGAGCACCCGGCGCCGGCAGTCTGCGATGCCCCGGCGTTCGATCCACGGGCCTCGCTCGACGGGCGGTGCTGCGACCGCCCCCGGCTGCGCTGTTTGCACCTAACCGTCGGGTCGTCAAGATCCTTGTGATCTCGCCGCTCCCGGATCGCGCGGCGCGCGGGCTCGGCGCAGGTCCCCACGGGACCGCCGCGCGTGCCCGCGCGCAGGGTGCGCGCCCCAGCTCGTCAGCGCGTGACTTCCAGGCTCCAGCCGGTGAGCGTGCCGACGTCGGAGGCCGCCTCGTCGATGGCCGTGAGGCTCCAGGTGGCCGCCGACGAGACGCCGTTCCAGTTGGTCGGCGTGAAGGTCTTGGTCCCGAAGTCGCCGCTCGAGCCGTCGGCTTGCTGCAGGGTGATGACCGTGCCGCTGGCGCGCCGCAGCTTGAGCGTGAGATCGCCCTGGTAGGCGTGGTCGATGGTGACGCGCACCTTCAGGGCCTTGATGCTGCCCGCATCCGGCACGCTGATGGTGGTCTTGGCGCCGGTGGGGTCGTCGTCCGGGATCGCCACGGCCTGGGTGCTCTCGTACAGGCTGGTCGCCGCCTTGGCGCCGGTCTTGAGCTCGAGGCTCCAGCGGTTGAGCTTGCCCGTGTCCGTCTTGGCGGTGTCGCTGACGACGAGCCGCCACGTGCCCGCCATGTCCTGCCCGTTGAAGGCCGAGACCGAGAACGTCTTCTGGATGTTGTCGGCGCTGCCGCCAGCCTTGTCGTGCAGCACGACCTCGCCCCCGCCGTCGCGCACCAGCTTGACCCTGAGGTCGCCGATGTACGTGTGGGTGATGTCGACCGTCACGCTCGCCGCCGAGAGGGTGCCGCCCTGCGCCACCGTGATGGCGCTCGAGATGCCGGTCGCGTCGTTGTCGGGGATGTTCTGGGCCGTCGTGTTCTCGAAGGTGGCCGTGCCGCCGGTGCAGGCGGCCTTCTGGCTGCAGGCCGTGTCCTGGCAATCGATCTTGCCGTTCTTGTCGTTGTCGACGCCGTCGTTGCACACCTCGGCGACCTTCACCTCGGGCAGATCGGCCACGTAGGCGCCGGCGTACTCCTCGACGTACTTCATCGAGATGAAGCCGTAGCCGTCGCCGTAGGGGTTCGCGACGCCGAAGCTGCCGGTGCCCCAGCTGTTCTTGAAGATGAAGAAGCCCTTCTCGAGGTCGGGGTTGCCCTGCGCGTCGGTCAGCAGGTTGCCGTCGCCGTCGCGCTTCTGGACGGTGAGGTTGTCGTCCCAGCCGACGAGCAGGATGCCGTGGCCCGCGGGCGACTTCTGGCTCTCGGTCTTGTCCTTGGCGTTCGGGTAGGTGACGTAGCCCTGGCGCCAGTACTCGTTGTTGGCCACGAGCGTCCCGGCGCGGTGGTTCCACGCCTGGTAGAAGAAGGTCAGGCCGATGACGACGGCCTGCTTCTTGTCGTTCATGACCGCCTTGATGCTCCGCGCGCGGGGGCTCACCCAGCGGCCGCGCGGCAGGTGAAAGCGCGCGGCGGCGAGCGCCGAGGCCGGCGGATCGCCGTTCGTGTAGCACTTGGTCGGCAGGTTCTCGGCCTTGGTGCAGGCCGGATCGTTCGCGGTGCTCCAGCCGCTCGACTCGTAGGGCCAGGCGCTCTCCTCGGTGATGCCGAAGCGGTTGATGGCGTCGAGGTTCGTGTCGGCGTTCGAGCCGTCGGTGTTCTTGTAGTCGCCGACCTCGACCTTGGTCGACCACTGCAGGAACTGCTCGCTGAAGTCCGGATTCGGCAGCGTGCCTTCGAGCTTGTAGAGGTGCTCCATCAGCGCCGTCGCGGCGAAGATGGTGCACACGCCGCGGCGCCCCTGGCTCTTGACCGGCGACTGCGTGGCCATGAGGTCGAACTTCGCCGGGTAGACCGCGTCGGCCTTGCCCTCGTCCTCGAGCTTCGACGGATCGGGCGCGCCGTCGAACAGCGGGTCGAGCTCGCTCAACGCCGCGTCGCCGTCGAGGTTCGTCACTTCGTAGGCGTCGAGCTCGTCGCCCAGGCAGCCTGCGAGGCCGAAGGCGGTGACGAGGACGGAGAGACCAAGCGTCTTTCGTGCACGGAACCAGGAGAGCGAAGACATGGATCGATACCTCTTCGGTTCGGCGGTCCCCGGTTGGGTCGGGGTGTCCGCGGCGACGGGTTGTCTCGGGTCGGCGAGCCGCCCGGAGCGGCTCTCGAGAAGCGCACGAACACCTACCATGTGAGTCGACGTACGAAAACTGGTCACCTTTCGTACCAGGGGCGGCGATCCAGCGTTTCGCTCCCGGCGCCACGACCCCGTCCGCTCACAACTCCCCGCCCGGGCGACCCGCGGGGGTGTTACAATGTGGGACACTCGTGGTGTGGGCTGCGCGGCGGGCGCGGCGCCCGCTGCGACTTGCTTCGAGGTGTCGCGCGCCATGGCTGAGCAGTCGTCCTCCGTTCTCCGTCTCGCCGTCGTATCGAGCACGCTGTGTCTGGCGGCGCTCGGCTGCTCCAACGGGCCGCCCGTCTTCGAGCCCATCGGGGACCAGACGGCCTTCGCCAACGCGCAGCTGGCGCTCACCGTGCGCGCGACCGATCCGGACGACGACGAGCTCTCGTTCGGCTTCACGAGCGACCTCGGCGGCGTCGAGAACCGCGCGAGCATGGCGACGACCGCGCCCGGCACGGCCATCTTCCGCTACACGCCGCTCGTGAGCGACGTCGGGATCCACGCCTTCGACTTCACGGCGTCGGACGGCACGAACGAGGCGCGCACGACCGTCACGGTGGAGGTGCGGCCGAGCGAGGGCGCCACGGCCCCCGTCTTCATCCAGCCGCTCGGCAGCGGCACCACGCTCGACCTCGAGGTGACGAGCTGCGTCGACGTGCCCATCGTCGTCGAGGATCCCGACACGGCGGGCGTGACCCTCGGGCAGGAGGAGCCGCTCATCGAGGGCGCGACGCTGACGCAGGACACGGAGCTCACCGGCACCTGGCACTTCTGCCCGACCGCCGAGCAGATCGCCGCGAGCGACCGCTACACGCTCGTGCTCTCGGCCGACGACTTCGAGAACCCGAAGACCATCAAGCCCTACCTCGTCGTGCTCCGCACGGCGGCCAAGCCCGATTGCCCCGGCGCGGCCCCGGTCGTGGACCACACGCCCGAGGACGTCTCGAGCGTCGTCGACCTCACGATCGGCGCGGTCGTGTCGGACGACCTCGGCATCAAGTACGAGCCGCTACTCTACTACGCCTTCGCACCCCCCGGCGCTCCGCCCGACCTCGCGCAGATGACGCAGCTCACCATGCTGCTCATCGACGGCGACATGTCGAGCGGCACCTGGGCGGCCGACGTGCCGAACCCGGTCGCGGCACAGCCGAGCGGCTCGACGGCGCAGGTGTATTACGCGATCGTCACCCAGGACAACGACGACGCGACGGGCACCTGCGATCACACGACGCAGGCGCCCGCGACCGGCACCTACCAGGTGACGGTCACGAATCCCGGCGGCGGCGGCGGGCTCGGGCTCTGCGCCGCGTGCAGCGCCGACGCGCAGTGCGGCGGCCCGGACGACCACTGCGTGCACCTCGGCGACGGCTACTACTGCTTCGAGGGCTGCGCCAGCGACGCCGAGTGCCCGGCCGACTACTACTGCTCGGCCTCGAGCTTCACCTCGATCGACGGTGCCTCCGCACGCCAGTGCATCCCGAGCTCCTACAGCTGCCAGGTCGCGAGCGTCTGCCAGGACGACAGCTACGAACAAAACGACACGCTCGCGCAGGTCAAGAACGCCGCCGCCCTGCCGACCGGCAACTTCGGCAACCTCGTGAGCTGCCCGCTCGAGCCCTCGGGCGACGACGAGGACTGGTACCGCATCAGCGTCGCGGCCGACTCGCTCGTGACCCTCACCTTGAACGGCAGCGCGGCCACCGACCTCGATCTCGCGCTCGCCAAGGGCGACGGCACCGTCGTCGGCAAGAGCGACGGCCTCGGGTCGAGCGAGACCGTCTCGCTGTGCGTGCCGGCCGGCAGCTACTACGTGCGCGTCTACGCCTGGGGCACGGCCGAGAACCACTACACGCTCTCGTACGCCAAGACGGCGCAGGCCTGCACGAGCTGCCAGGACGACGGCGCGGAGGACGACGACGACACGCTCGGGGCGCGGCCGGTCGACCTCGGCGCGGGCACCTACCACTCGACCACCAACGCCATCTGCGCGGGCGACGAGGACTGGTTCGAGGTCTACATGTACACGGGTGAGACCCTGTACTCGACGCTCGCGTTCACGCAGAGCAACGGCCAGGAGGATCTCGATCTGCTCATCTACCGCAACGGGGTGAACCTGACGGGCTGCAGCGAGCAGACGCCGGCCGGCTGCGATGCGGCGAACGGCCAGAGCGGCGGCTCGAACGAGACGATGACCTGGCCGATCGCCGAGACGGGCTACTATTACCTCGTGGTGCACGGCTGGAACGGCTCGGAGAACCTCTACGACTTCTGCGCCGGACTCACGGCCGGGGCGTGCCCGTGAAGGGCACGCTGCCGGGCCGAGCCGCCCGCCGGTGGCCAGGCGCGCTCGCGCTCGCGGCGCTCGTCGCGGGCCCGGGCTGCAGCGGCGAGGAGCCGCCGGTTCCGACGCTCGACATCGGGCTCGAGACGCTCGCGCCGGGCTCGCTCGTGCCCGGCACCACGCTGGTCCTCGGCGGCAGCTCCTTCGTGCCCGACTTCGCGGGGCCGAGCAGCCTCCACCTCGCGGGCGAGCTCGACGGCAGCGGCGCGGAGATCGTCCTGCCGGTGCGCTTCGTCGACTACGACCGCGCCGAGGTCGACTGGCCCGGCGGGCTCGCAGCCGGTCTGCCGGCCGACGAAGGGACCTTCCTCGGCGAGGGCTGGGTCGAGGCCGAGAGCGCGCTCGACGGCCTGTGGCACGCCTCGGCGCGCCAGCCGGTGGCGCTCGGCGTCCACGCCGTGCTCGCGCCGCGGCTCGACGCGGTGCAGAACGACGCCCTGTTCGTGAACGACCCCGTGCTCGCGGTCGGGGACGGCTTTCTGTTCGGTGGCGCCGAGGGCGAGACGGTCGCCATCGTCACGGGGTGCTTCACCCCCGACGGCGCGCCGAGCTGCACGCCCGTCGGCCCGACCGAGGTGCCGGCCCGGCCCTTCCAGCCCTTCGATCGCGCGCGCGCCGTCTTCCCCTTCTCGCCGTACATCGCGGGCATCGAGCCCGGGCACTTCGAGGGCACGGTGTCGCTCGTCAACCGGCACGGCCCGCTCGCCGGCGGCGCCGAGCTCGCGAGCGCGGCGGCCGCGACCGCGAACGACCTCGTGACGCCGGCGATCTTCGGCTTCGCCCCACCGGCCGCAAGCCTCGGCCAGTACGTCGACGTCACGGGCGGGGGCTTCGTGGGGGTGCCGGACGGCGGGGCGCAGGGCCCGGCCTTCGAGCTCACCACCATCGAGCTCGAGGGCACCTTCACCCCGGACGGCGGCACGGCCGTGCCGGCGTCACTCAGCCTGGTGCCCGAGTTCGTGTCGGGCCAGCTCGTGCGCTACGTGCTGAACGAAGAGGACGCGCTCGGTCAGGCCATCGATCTGCGCTCGACGACGGGTGAGTTCGTCGGCACGGCACGGCCGGTCACGGAGCTCGGCAACGCCACGGTGAGCGGCAGCGCGACCCCGGTCGTGCTCGGGGTGGCGCCGGTCAAGCAGGTCGTCTGGCTGCGCTTCCTGCCCTCCTACGTCGAGAGCCTGCGGCACTTCGGGCTACGCGCCGCCGACGCGCGCATCCGCGAGCGCGTGCTCGACGTCGTGGCGCGCGACTACGGCGGGGTGAACGTCGAGGCGCGCAGCGAAGAGCCGGAGGACTTCGCGCTCTACGCCGAGGTCGAGCTCGGCGGGCCCGATCCGAACGGCGTCGGGCTGCTCGGCTACGACAACACGCCCGGCAAAGACAACGGCAACGCGCGGCTCTACGACAAGATCGGCGGGCACAACGCGCTCACGCAGCTCGACGGCTACCCCGGCTACGGCGGCGTGTTCGTGGAGTCGCTGTTCGGCTACTCGCTGCACCCGGGCGCGCTCGCCACGCAGATCGAGGGCGCGGACGCGACCTTCGACGCCCTGTTCGACACCTTCCGACCGGATCTCGGCGGCACCCCGGCGAGCGCCGAGGAGATCGCCGCCGCGCCGCTGCTCGTGTCCGCAGACGGCTGCCCCGCCGCCGATCGCGTCACCCAGGTGAGCTGTGCCGTGTGGGCCCTCGGCGGGCTCATCGGCACGACCCTGTCGCACGAGGTCGCCCACTCCCTCGGCCTGAGCGACCCCGGCGGCCCGGCGTTCCACACGAGCGGCGACTTCGCCGCCTCGCTCATGGACGCCGGCTGGGCGCGACCCTTCGTCGAGCGCGCCGAGGTCGCGGGCCACGCCGAGGGGCGCTTCTGCCAGAACGAGTTCGACTACCTGCAGCAGATCTTGCCGACCGGCGCGCCCGACCCCGTCGCCAACCGGCCGGCGTGCCAGTGACCGCGCCCTCGCCCGCACGCCAAACCCGGCGTCCGCGCCCGGAGACAGCCATGACCCGATCCTTCCCGCCCCGCGTCCCCTCCCACGCGACGCTCCTCGGCGCGCTCGGCGCCGTCACGCTCGCTGCCGCCTGCGGCGGCAAGACCATCATCGACCCCGGCGCCGGAGGCTCGACGGGCAGCACGACCACGACCAGCTCGACCACGACCACCGCGAGCTGCGACGCGCCCGCGGACTGCCCCGGCGGCGTGTGCATCTACGCGACCGGCGTGTGCGCGGCCGCGTGCGCCTTCACCCCGGGTGGCGCGCCGTGCGGGCCGGGCGAGGTGTGCAACGACTGCGCGACCGGCTCGTGCCCGACCTGCCTCGACTGCGTCGCGGCGTGCGTGCCGGCCACGAACGGCGCCTGCGATCACCACGACGACTGCGCCGGCACCGAGGTGTGCGTCTACTGGCAGCAGTCCTGCGCGCCGACCTGCACGCCGGGCTCGACCGACTGCGGCCCGAGCCTGTACTGCGACGCGTGCGCGACCTCCTCGTGCCCCACCTGCGACAACTGCCTGGCGGCGTGCGTGCTGCCGCCGCCACCGCCCGGGTGAGCGTCGCCTAGCCCTTCGTCAGGCGGGCGATCTCCTCCTTGATGAGGACCTCGGCCAGGGGCGGCACGACCTCCCACACGACGCGCTCGATGAGCTCGCGCGACAGGGCGGCGACGGCCTGAACCTGCTCCGCCGTGAGGCCGAGCGCCCGCACCTTGGCCGTGAGCTCGGCGTCGAGCGCCGGCACCGCGGCGGCGACCACCGCCGCGGCCGTGGGAGACGGCGCCGCAGCCACCGGCGCCGCGGCCGGAGGGGGTGGCGTGGGCTCGGCGGGGGGCGTCACGAGCCTCGGCGCCTGGGCGACCACGGGCGCCACCGGCTTGTGCTCCTCGGCGACCTTCACGCCGGGCAGCGTGTCGGCGCCCACGCGGCGCTTGGTCGCCCCGGGGGTGCCGAGCGGCGAGGTGACGGGCGGCGCGTCGATGGACGGCGCGGGAGGCTCGGCCTTGGCGTGGACCGGCGGCGACGGGCGGATGAGCGGCCCGGTGCCGGGCCGCGTCGTGGCGAGATCGGTCGGAACCTGCGGGGAGCCGAACGCCATGGTGCGCCGGGCCGGCGTCACCACCGGAGGTGGCTGGCGCGCGACGACCCCGGTCGGGCCCGGGGTGGCCCCACCCACGCGCGGCGTCGCCGGCGAGGCCGGGCGCTGCGTGTCGCCCGTCGGCCCGATCTTGCGGATGGTGCCAAGCGGCCCGGCTGCCGGGCCCGCCGGAGCGGCCGGCGCCACGGGGGCGGCCGGCGCCGGGGAGGCCTTGGCGAAGGCGGGCGGAGAGTCGGTGGTCGAGCGCACGGGCTGCAGTGCCGGAGCCACCGCCGCGACCGCGGCGCCGCCCTCGAGCATCTTGCGGACCTTGTCCGTCATGAGCTGGGTGTCGAAGGGCTTGTCGATGTGATCGTCGGCCTTGCCGCCCTTGGCGGGATCGAAGGGGTGGTGCTTCGACGACAGCATCAGCACCGGCAGCTGCGGCTGCGCGAGCTTGATCGTGCTGCAGAGATCGTAGCCGTCGCCAGGCGGCAACGACACGTCCGCGATGACGAGGCTGGGGCGCTCGCTCTTCAGCTTCTCGAGCGCTGCGCTCGGGCTGTCCGCGGTGACGAGCTTGAAATCGGGCCCGTCGAACGTGATCTCGAGCACCTTCCGCATCGTGGCGCTGTCATCGACAGCGAGGATCGTGTGCGGCACCGGGCGGCTCCTCTGGGAAAAATGGGGTGGCCGAGCCACCGACGTGATCGAAGCGCCGAAGCGCTCGGGGAATCATCCGTGTAGCGTGGTGCCGATGTCAACTTGTGCGATGTCGGCGCGCGTTTTCGGCCGCAGCGCGCGCTCCCGGCGCGGGCGCGCCTTTCGGGCGAAGTCTCGCGGCTACAGGCAGAGGATTCACAAGAAGAACAGAAGGGAAGAAGGCGGCGCTGGGGACAGCGCCGCTGGGACGGCACGCTTGGCTTCTGGTCCTCTGGGCCTCTGGTCTTCTGGTCTTCTGGTCTTCTTGTGACCCCTGCTCCTGCCTGCGGGGCCGAGTTTCACATACTCCTGGCGGCGCGCGGCGCACCTTCAGGTTCCGCTGATCCCGGCGCATGCCGCGCCCCACTGTAGCCTGAAGCCCGTAGCCTGAAGCCACGACCAGGGGGTCGGGCGCTCACTTGTCGCCGCGCCGGGCGGCGGTGATGGCGCGGGCCGTGGCGCCCACGAGCGGGACCACCCGGGCGTAGTCCATGCGGGTCGGGCCGATGACCCCGATGGTGCCGGTGCCGCTCTCGCTGTCGCCGTAGGGCGCCGCGACGAGGCTGAGGTCCGCGCGCGACAGCTCGCCGGTCTCGGCCCCGATGTACACGGTGACCTCGCTCGGGGCGGCCGCCGCGCCCTCGCGTGCCGCCGGCGGGCCCGCGTGGTCCGCGGCGTGCGCGGCCGCGCCGTCCGCCTCGGACTGGCCCGCACCGACCCGCGCCGTGTGCCCCTCCGCGCCCTCGAGCGACGAGGCGGCGCCCCGGCCCTGGCTGCGCGCCGAGGCCCCTGCGCGCATGGTCTCGTCGAGCAGGACGAGCATGTTGGCGCGGTCCTCGAGCGCCCGCACCAGCTGGCGCAGGCGCTCGGCGTCGGCCGAGTACTCCGGCAGATCCATGAGCAGAGCCTGGCCCGTCACGACGACGTCGTCGCCCGAACGCGCGACGTCGGCGAGGGCCCGGCGACCGAGCTCGAAGGCGCGCCGGCGCAGCGCGTCGAGCTCGAGGCGCTGATCGTCGAGGCGCCGCGCGAACAGCTCGCGCAACGCGGGCAGGGTGCGTCCCTCGACCACGTCCGCGAGCAGGTTGTGCAGCCGCTCGAGCTCGTGCTCGCCGAGCGCGCCCTCGGCGTCGAGGTAGCGATTCTCGACGCTGCCGTCGGCGAACACGAGGACCGCCAGCAGGCGGCGCGGCCGGGCGCCGCCGCCCGCGTCCAGGCTGAGCGGGATGAAGCGCAGGAGCGCGAGCTTGCGCACCTCGGCGGGCGGGGCCGAGACGACGGCCGCCACGCCGGCGAGCTCCGACAAGAGGCGCCCCGTCGGCTCGCGCGAGTCGGCCCCGGCGCGCACCGCGTCCGCGTAGATCTCGGCGAGCCGACCGCGGATGCGCGCTTGCGTGTCGAGCGGCACCGGCTGGTACTCGGTCATGGCCTCGACGAACACGCGCAGCGCCCGGGGCGTCGGCACGCGCCCCGCCGAGGTGTGCGGCTGCGCGAGATAGCCGGCGTCCTCGAGATCCGCCAGCACGTTGCGGATGGTCGCCGGGCTGAGGTCGCGCATGTAGCGCCGCGACAGGGTCCGACTCCCGACCGGCAGGCCGGTCGCGATGTGCTCGGCGCAGAGCGCGAACAGGATCTTGCGCGCGCGGTGGGACAGGCTCACGGTCGGTGGGGTGCTCCAGGCCTCGACGCCGCCGGCACGAGCCGCGCAGCACCCGACAAATATGGACCCTGGCGGGCGCGCGTCAAACGGCGCGATCGTCGCACTCGCCCGCGGGGCGCCCATGCACCGACCAGTTGGCCCACCCAGCGGCGAAGTTGCACGCTGGTAGCATGACGTCCACGAGCTCCGTCGCCTCCGTCGCCCCCGCCCCGAGCGGACACGTTCGCGCCCCCCGCTGGCTCATGGGATGCGCGGCCTTGATCCTCGGCCTCACCGCCTGGCTCGGCACCGCCGACGCCGCTCCGCCGAAGTCCGCCGGGGCGAAGGACGACGTGCCGGCCGCGAAGGCCAAGGACAAGCGCCCGAAGGCGCAGAAGTCGGTCGCGCACAAGAGCGACAAGCGCGCGCACGCGCGCGGCAAGGCGCGCGGCAAGAGCGCCCAGCGCGGGCCCGCAGCCGGCGCCGAGATGGCGACCGCGCCGCACGCCGGCAAGCCCAAGCCCGCCGCCCCGACGGTCGTGGCGCTCCACCACCCCGCCGGCGAGCCCGCGGCGAAGGCCGCCGACGGGCAGGTGAAGCTCGCAGCGCACCAGCTGCCCGGCAGCTCCGGCCGCGGCGACGCCGACGGCGACACCGAGCCGACGGCACCGAAGGCGCCGCCGGCGGCGGAGCCCAGCCCCGGCAAGAGCGCCCCGACCGAGCCCGTGGCCGCCGCGACGACCGAGCCCCCCGCCGCAGCGCAGACACCGGCCGAGCCCAAGCCCGCGCACGAGGCGGCCCCGAAGGGGCACGAGGCCCCGAAGCACCCCGCGGCCAAGAAGAAGCCGGCCCCGGTCGCGGGCGCCCACCCGAAGGCCGAGGTCGCGAAGCCGAAGGCGGCCGCCAAGAGCAAGCCGGCGAAGAAGGCCCGGGACCGCAAGCCGGCCGCGAAGAAGAGCGCCGCCGCCAAGGTACAGTCGACGGACGGCGGCTCCGGCAGCGACTTCGAGCCGTGATGCTCACGCCGAGCTACGACGCGCGGCACGCCAACCCCTTCCACCTCGAGGTCACCCCCGACGTGCGGTGGCGCAGCGCGCGCTGAGGCGCGCGCGGGCGGGACCGAGCGACGAGGAGCACGTGGCGCCGTTCGACGATCTCGCGCTGCCGCGGCCCGGGTCGGACACCCTGCGCACCGTGCTCTCGCTCGCGCTGCGGCGTGCGCTCGCCGAGCTCGTGCCCGCCCTGCACCCGCGGCGGGCGCGCGGCGCCGTGCGGCGCCGGGAGCTCGCGGCGCTCTGCGCGCGGCTCGCGGACGTCGGCCGGCGCGAGCCGGGAGCGCTCGCCCAGGCGCTGCGCCAGCCGACCGTGGGCACGCTGCTGCGCTGCCTGCGGCACGCGGAGGAGCCCGGGTCCGGAGACTCGGCGCTCGCGTTCGAGCTCGGGCTCACGCTCGCCGCCGAGCTCGCCGCGGCGGGCGCCCTCGGCGGGCGCGTCGAGCTCACGCCGACCCCGGGCTCGCGCCCGCGCGTGTGCGTGCTCGGGCTCCGGGCCGCGTGGCAGGCACCCGCCGGCACGCGCCGCATCGTGCTCGAGGACGGCGTCGTGCGACACGAGCTCGCCGGGCGCGCGCACGAGCTCGCGCTCGACGCGCGCGCCGTGGGCCGGCTCCGGCCGGAGGGCGAGCCGTCGCTCGAGGTGGCGTACTTGCCGGTCGCCGAGGGCACGGCGCTCGCCCTCTTCGACAACAACCCGCTCGCGCTGCTCGAGGCGCATCCCGACAAGGCGGGCTCCGGGCTCGACCTCGGCGCAGAGCCGCCCGAGACCTGGGTCGCGGCCCTCGGCGCCGCGCGCGACCTCGTGGCCGAGGTGCTGCCGGAGCTCGCGCGCGAGCTCGCGCTCGCCATCCCGCTGTGCGTGCCGGTGGGCTGCTACGCGGACCGGCACCTGTCGGCCTCGTACCGCGAGGCCGTCGGCATCATCTACCTGTCCTTGCACCCGAGCCCGCTCACCATGGCCGAGGCCCTGGTGCACGAGCTGTCGCACAACAAGCTCCACGCCGTGCTCGAGCACGACGAGCTGCTCGTCGACGACGCCGTGCCCCGCTACCCGTCCGCGCGGCGGCCGGATCCGCGTCCGCTGCGCGGCGTGCTGCTCGCGCTCCACGCCTTCGCGCCGGTCGCGGAGCTGTACGCGCGCCTGCTCGCCGCGGGCCATCCGCTCCTGGCGGACGCGGGGGCGCGCGCGCGACTCGCGACCATCGTCGGCGGCAACCGCGCCGACCTCGACACGCTGCGGAGCGCGATGCACCCCACGGCCGTCGGCGCGGCCCTGCTCGAGGAGCTCGGGCGCGTGGTCGCTGCGACACCGGCGCCGCCCGACGCGTGACAGGTCGAGCCCGGACGACCGGGCGCGTGCCACGACCTTGGCCGTGAAGTAGAGTTCTCGGGATGACCTCGTGCGCCCGACGACTGCTCCGCGCCCTGCGCTGGGTGCTCGTGTGCACGCTCCTCGCCGTCTCGGCGCGGGCACCCGCCCTCGCGCGGGTCACCGACACGATCGTGCTCTGCACCGCGGCCCGCGCAGCCACCGCGCCGAGCGCGCGGGCGCGGGCCCGCGCTGTCGACCGGGACCGCACACCCGGCGCGCTGCCGGAGCGCACGGCATCGCTCGCGGCGCCCGACGTTCCCCGCCCCGCGGGCTCCCCCCGCCTCTACCTGCGACACCGCTCTCTTCTCCTCTGAAGCCGACGCGCCGGACGAGCTCGCGCCCCGCGCTTCGAAGAGGAGAAGAGAAGATGTCGCATCCACGCCACGCCCCACGTCCATCCCTGCTGCGACGCTGCCTGCGCGTCGCGGGCCGCGTACTGCGCGCGCTCGTCGTCGGGACCGCCGTCGGTCCGGCCGCACCGCCGCCCCCGCCGCCGCCACCCGCTCCGCAGGGGACCGAGCAGGAGGCCGAGGACGAGGCGCGCTGACGGAGCGGGGCCGAGCCCCCGCCGCACGGCGTGGTACGCTCGGCGACCCGCGCCGAGCCCCCGCATGCGCTCCCTGGACGAGGTGGTCACCGCCACGCAAGCTGCCCGACGTGCGGCGGCGATCCTGCTTGGGGTCGCGCTCGGGGTCGGGGGCCCGAGCGCGCGGGCCGACGGCGAGCCGCCGGGCGCGACCGCGTCGCCCACGCCCGAGGCGAGCGACGAGGGGGCGAACGCCGGGCCCGACCCCGACACCCCGGAGCGCTTCGTGACCGTCGAGGGCACCAGCACGGATCGCGGTGCCGCGCCCGGGCGCGCGAGCTCGAAGGTCGAGCGCCGCGACCTGGACGAGCGGCTGCCGCGCTCGGCGCCCGACGCGCTCCGCTACGAGCCCGGCGTCTACGTGCAGCAGAGCGGGCACGGCCAGGGCTCGCCCTTCGTGCGGGGGCGCACGGGACAGCAGACGGTGATGCTGTTCGACGGCATCCGCATGAACACGAGCCTCTACCGCCAGGGACCGAACCAGTACTTCTTCACGCTCGACGCCGCGACCATCCGCAGCATCGAGGTGACGCGCGGCGGCGCCTCGACGCTGCACGGCTCCGACGCCATCGGCGGCGTGCTCGACGCCCGCCCGCTCGAGCCGGCGCTCGAGCTCGGGGCCACGGGCGCGCGCGTGCGCCCGCGCGCTTCCGTGCGCGTCGCGACCGCGGACGGCGAGGTCGGCGAGCGCTTCCAGCTCGACACGCAGTTCACGCCGGCCGTGAGGCTCCTCGTCGGCGCGGGGGTACGCCGCGCCGGCAGGCTCGAGAGCGGGGGTCCGGTGCGGAGCCCGTGGACGGGCGAGCTGCCCCAGGTGCCCGCGTTCGAGGACGACGGCCGCACGCAGCTCGGCACCGGCTTCCGCGAGCTCACCGCCGACGGCCGGCTCGTGCTGCGGCTCGGCGGCGACCGGCGCCTCGTGGCGGCGGCGTACCTCTACCGGCAGTACGACTCGCCGCGCACCGACCAGTGCCCGCCGCCGTTCGCGCCACGGGACGAGTGCCTGCGCTACGACGAGCAGTTCCGCTCGCTCGCCTACCTCGCGCTCGAGGGCGACCTGGGCGCGCTCGGACCGGACGGGCGGCTCGCGGTGTCGTACCAGCGCCAGCACGAGCGCCGCACGCAGGATCGCCCGAGCTCCTTCGTCGCGAACATCGGGCGCGACGACGTCGACACCCTGGGCCTCACGGCGAAGCTGCACAGCGCCGAGCTGCCGCTCGCGAGCTTTGCCACCCTCGGCGTGCACTACGGCGGCGACGGCTTCGTCGACCTCGTCAACTCCCGCGCCTGGACGAGCTTCACCGACATCGACGCGGTCATCGAGCTCGGCCGCGGGCAGTACCTCGAGGGCTCGAGCTACGCACAGGGCGGCGCCTTCGCGGATCTCGAGCTCGAGCTCGCTGAGCGCGTCACGCTCCGCGCCGGAGCGCGCGGCGCCTTCGCGCGCGCGCACGCACCCGCGGACGCGGCGTCGGGGACGCGGGCCGTCGAGCGCGTCTGGCCGGTCGTGGTCGGACACGCCGGCGTCGAGGTCGAGCTCACCGACGCGCTCGCCCTCTTTGCGAGCTTCGACCGCTCCTACCGCGCCCCGAACCTCGACGACCTCACGTCGCGCCAGCAGTCCGGTCCCGGCTTTCAGTTCGAGAACCCCGAGCTCGCGCCCGAGAAGGCCCACACCGTCGAGGGCGGCGTGCGCGTCACCGGCGCCGGCATCGAGGCCGACGCCTGGGTCTTTCACGCCATGATGGACGATGCCATCGCGCGCTCGCAGCGCACCATCGGCGAATGCCCGCCCGCCACCCCGCAGTGCCAGAGCTCGTGGGCGCGCATGCAGCTCGTGAACACCGACGGGGTCTCGTTCGTGAGCGGGCTCGAGCTCTCGGCGCGGGCGCGCCTGCCCTTCGACTTCGAGACCCGCGCCACCTTCGCCTACACCTACGGCAGCGGACCGAACCCGCAGCGCCGCCCGGACGACCCCGCGCTCGCCTACGAGGAGCGCGTGCCCCTGTCGCGCATTCCACCCGCGAACGGCACGCTCGAGCTGCGCTGGAGCGGCGTGCCGGGCCTGCACGTCGGGGCGGGCATGCGCTGGGCGCTCGGGCAGGACCGGCTCGCGCTCACGGACCTCTCGGACGCGCGCATCCCCGCGGGCGGTACGCCGGGGTTCGCGGTCTTCGACCTCCGGGCGGGCTACCGCCTCGGGCGCGAGCTGTCGATCGCCGCCGTGCTCGAGAACGTCACCGACCGCGCCTACCGGTACCACGGCTCGAGCGTCAACGGACCGGGGCGCGGTCTCGTCGTGCACCTCGAAGCCGGCCTGTGAGGCGCGGGGCGCGCTACCGCGAGGCGCGCGCCCGGACTAAGGTGTGCGCCGCGGCTCGCCCTGCCGGCGAGCCCGACGGCAGGCCATGTGGACGATCGCGGCGCGCCTGGTGCGGCGCTCGACCGAGCAGCTCTTCCGGCACGTCGAGGTCGACGCGGGCTGGCTCGCGGCCGTGCGCGCCGCCGCGGCGCGCGGTCCGCTCGTGTACGTGCTGCGCAACGTCTCGGCGGCCGACTACCTCGCGCTCGAGCACCTGGTGCTGCGCCACGGGCTGCCGGCGCTCGGCTTCGTCAACGAGCTGCCGCGCTGGCTCGCGCCGCACGCCGGGGGCGCGCCGGACGAGCGGCTGCGCGCGGCGCTCGCCGCAGGGCACTCGGCGGCGCTCTTCGTCAAGCGCGCGCCCGATCGCCTGGGCCTGCGCCCGCGCGGCCCGAGCGAGGGCGACCGGCTGCTCGGGGCGCTCGTCCGTCTGCAGCGCGCGCGCCGCGAGCGCGAGATCGTGCTCCTGCCGCAGACCTTCGTGTGGAGCGAGCACTCCGAGAAGGTACACGACTCCTTCACCGACCTCCTGTTCGGGCCGGTCGACTTCCCCGGCGAGCTGCGCATGGGGGCGCAGGTTCTCTTGCACCACCGGCACGCCCGCGTGCGCGCGGGCGAGCCCCTGGGGCTGCGGACCTTCCTCGAGGTGGAGCTCGAGACGCGCGCCGCGGAGGCGGCGGACGCGGACGAGCGCGTGCTCTTGCGCCGGCTCACCTACGTGCTCCTGCGGCGCGTCGAGCGCGAGCGGCGCGCCATCGTGGGACCGGCGCGCAGGCTGCCGGACCGGGTGCGCGAGGAGGTGCTGCGCAGCGGCCGACTGCAGGCGACCATCGCCGAGCTGGCGGGTCCGGGCGCGCGCGAGCGCGACACCCTGATCCACAAGGCCCGGGGCATGCTGCGCGAGCTCGAGACCGCGCCCGAGCCGCAGACCCAGAAGGCCCTCGAGCTCGTCGTCGAGCGCCTGGTGAGCCGCGTCTACTCCGGCATCGACGTCGACGAGGCCGGGCTCGACGAGCTCCGCGCCGCCATCCGCCGCGGCTCGGTCGTGCTCCTGCCGAGCCACAAGAGCCACGTCGACTACATCGCGCTCTCCTACGTGCTGCGCAAGCACGGCATCCCGGTGCCGGTCATCGCCGCGGGCGACAACCTGTCCTTCTTCCCCGTCGGGCCGCTCCTGCGCCGCGCCGGGGCGTTCTTCATCCGCCGCAGCTTCGGCAGCGACCGGCTCTACGTGGCGGTCGTCGATGCCTACGTGCGGCGCCTGCTGCGCGACGGGCACCTCCTCGAGTTCTTCCTCGAGGGCGGGCGCTCGCGCACCGGCAAGCTCCTGCCGCCGATGCTCGGCCTGCTCAACCTGGTGGTGACGGCCGCGCTCGGCCTCGAAGGGCGACCCGTCACCTTCGTGCCGGTGTCGATCGGCTACGAGCGGCTCATGGAGGAGCGGGCCTTCGCGCGCGAGCTCGCGGGCCACGACAAGGCGCGCGAGGACGCCGCGGCCCTGCTGCGCCTCGGCGGCGTGCTCTTCGACCGCTGGGGGCGCATCAACATCCAGCTCGGCCGGGGCATCGAGCTCGGCGAGCTCTTCCGGGAGCTCGGAGTCGATCCCGCCGCGCTCTCGCCCGCCAAGCGGCGCAGCGTCGTCAAGACGCTCGCGCACCGGGCCATGGCCGAGATCAACCGGGTGACGGCGATCACGCCGGGGGCGCTCGTCGCGCTGATCTTGCTCGGCCAGGGCGGGCGCGGGCTCGCGTACCAGGACCTCTGTGCCCGGGCGCGGCGTCTGACCGACCTCCTCGTGGCGCGCGGCGCCCGCACCACGCCCTCCTTGTGCCGCGGCCCCGGCGCGCCGGTGCGCGAGGTGGCCCTGCGCGAGGCGCTCGCGCTCTACGTCCGGAGCGGCCTCGTCGTGCAGCAAGTGCCGGGCACGGTGCTCGGCGCCGAGGAGCAGAAGCGCGTGCGCCTCTACCGCGGGACCGACGTCGTCTTCACCGTCCCGGACGGCAAGCGGCTGCGCCTCGACCTCGCCAAGAACGCCATCGTGCACTGGCTCGTCGATCGGGCCTTCGTGGCGGTCGCCCTCGGTGCCGAGCTCGCGGGCGGGACCCACGGCACGAGCGTGCCGCTCGCGGCGCTCCGCGCGGGCGTGCAGAACCTCGTGCGCCTGTTCCGCTACGAGTTCGCCTTCCGCACCGACAAGGGCTTCGAGGCGCTGCTCGACGAGGTGCTCGCCGACATGCTCGCCCGGGGCGAGCTCGTGCGCGCGGGCGACGGCCTCGCGCCACCCACCGACCCCGCGCTCGGGCGCGAGCTCGCGTTCTACGCCGCCGTGGTCCAGAACTTCATCGAGGCCTACCGCGTCGCGGCGCGCGGGCTGCGGGTGCTGGTACGCGGCCCCCTGCCCCAAAAGGAGCTCGTGGCGCGCGCCCTGCGCGGCGGCGAGCGCATGCTGCTCCGCGGCGAGATCGCGCGCCCCGAGGCCGTCAGCCGACCGATGCTCGACAACGCCATCGCGGCCTTCCTCGACCAGGGCTACCTCGTGCGCGCGGACAAGGCCCTCGGCCTCGCCGAGAGCTTCGCCTCGACCGAGGCCGCGCGCACCATCGAGGCGCGCATCGCGGCGCTCGTGCCGGGCTGAGACCCTGCCGAAGCAGCAGGCGGCATCCGGACCGAGGATTGCACCCTCACCCCCCTGCCCCCCTCTCCCGAGGTGAGAGGGGGGATGCGAGCCGACAATCCGCGGAGGATTTCGAGGAGTCCCCGACTGGGACCACCCCCTCTCCTCCGGGAGAGGGGGCCGGGGGGTGAGGGGTCCGGATGCCGCTTGCTTCTGCGAATGGGTCCCGGGCCTACTCGCCAGGCCCGGCCACCCGGTCGCAGAAGGCACACACCCGCTCGACCAGGAGGTCGAAGTCGTGGTCGAGCGTGGCCACGTGGTAGGAGCGCTCGAGGCGCAGCTCGGTGACGTCCTTGCCCGCCAGCATCTCGATGAGGGCGCGCGAGTTCCGGGGCGGGACGCTGTGATCTTGCGGCGAGTAGCACACGAGCAGCGGCACGCGGAGCTCGGCGAGCGCGGCGCGGATGCGCGGCAGCTCGCGCAGGAGCGAGTTGGCCGCCTTGACGGGCACGTAGGCGTACGCCTTCTCGTCGCCGCCCTTGGCGATGTCGTTCTTCACGAGGCCCGCGGCGCCGGCCGGCACGACCGGGATGATCTTCTCGAGCACCGGCGCAGCGCGGGCGAGGAGCCCCTCGCGGTCGAGCACCGCCGGGTTGATCGACACCGCGCCGGCGACGGCGTCGGGGCGCGCGCAGGCGAGATCGAGGGCGAGGGTGCCGCCCATGCTGAGCCCGACGACGACCACCTTCTTGCCGGCGCGCCGCAGGGCGTCGATGGCGCGCTCGACCTCGGCGCGCCAGTCGGCGTAGCGCGTCGGCGCCATGTCGCGCCAGGCGGTGCCATGGCCGGGCAGGCGCACGACCGACACCGAGAAGCCCGCGGCCGCGAGCGCCTCGCCGAGCGGGCGGGTCGAGATGGGGTTGCCGGTGAGGCCGTGCGAGACGACCACGCCGACGGCGCCGCGGGCGCCGGTGCCCTCCGCGGACCAGGGCTCGGCGCCGGCGAGGACGGGATGGCGGTCGGTCATGGGCGGAGCCTAGTCCGACCGCCCAGCTGGGTCGATCCGAGAGGCGAACGCTCCGGAGCTCGGCTCTAACCCGAGGCCCCGACGAGCACCGGGCGAGCGCAGCCGCACGCGGAGGCCGCCTCGGTGGCACGTACCCGGCACGTGCCCGCGCGAGCAGCCGCCCAGCCGGCCCGAGCTCGAGAAAATGCGCCGCGCGCAGCGATGTCTCCGGTCGGCATCGCGCTTGCACTGGGCCGTGACGCCGCGGCAAGGCACGGCGCCCCTCGGCGCGTGCCCTTCCTTTTGTCGTCGGCGCCAACGGGTCCGGAGCGAGGCGCCCTGGACACGGGGACCGACCCGCTCGGCCCATCGACGGCGTTTGCCTATCCATCGCCGCAGCGACCGCCGCTGCGCGCAGAATCAGGAGATCGTGCCATGAAGCTCGTCCACCTCGTGCTCGTTGCCACCGCCGCAGGCTCTCTCTTCGGCTGCGGCGAGGAGTCCTCCGACCCGAACGTGGTCGTGGAGTCCGCAACCGCGCTCTCGACCATCATCGGGGCCGATGGCGGCGTGCTCGAGGGCGATCCCGGCGGCAACTTCGCCGGCGTGAGGCTCGACATCCCGGCCGGCGCACTCGCGACGGACACGGAGATCTCGATCTCCCTACCCACCGCCCCGCAGCCGTTCCTCCCCGGATCTGCCGAGGGCGTCGGCCCGACGTTCGTGATCGAGCCGGCGGGGCTCGCGCTCGCCGCGTCCGCCACCCTGACGCTGCCCGTCAGCGCCGACGAGCGCGAGCGCTTCCTCGTCGAGGCAGGGGACTGCAAGGTCTGGCAGCGCAACGGGGACGGCTGGAGCAGGCTCGAGAACATCGCCGCGACGGACACGACGGTCACGGTCGCGACCAGCGTGCTCGACACCGCTGCCGCCGGGGTGCTGGTGGTCCCCAAGCTCATCAAGGGCGCCTGCGATGGCGTCCCCAACACGAACTGCATGCTGCTTTCGTGCAACACGCCGGGGCAGTTCTGCCTCGAGGATCTGGACGCCGTGCCCGGAAGCACCCAGGTGGTCAGCGGCAAGCACCTCTTCTACCGGGAGCCGGTCACCGGCCAGAATGGCTTCGCGGTGCGCTTCGACCTCGACACCAAGGTGAAGCAGCGCGTCGCCTACACGGCGCTCGACCCGTGCCCGCAGATCACCAACGGCAACGCTCCGTTCATGGGCTCCGCGAGCGATCTGGCGGGGAATCTCTGGGGCGCGACCTGCAAGATCGACTTCTCCGCGCTGACCCGCGAGAGCTTCGTCTTCCCGTTCCTCTTCCTCAGCGGTGCGCCGACGAGCTCGCTCAGTCGGGTGCGGACCACGGACGGCAACCTCCAGACCGTGCAGCTCTTCGGCAGCGGCAGTACGCCGCCGAACACGATGCGCCTGACGCGCCTCGACGTGCAGACGAAGGCCGTGGACGACGGACCGGTCACGCTGCTCGCCGAGATGACGAGGCTGAACGGCAACGGCGGGCGCGCGGTCGCCGATCCGGCTAGCCCGACCGGCGTGTGGGCCCTCGTGGGCATTGCGGAGACGGCGGGCGACAAGACCCACGCGCTCGTCCACATCGACGGCAATCGGGTCGTGGACCAGCTGATCAAGGACACCCCGCAGGGCCGCGTCGTGGGTGGCGGCAACCCCGCCGTGCTCTCGATCCAGGGCGACGAGGTGCTCACGGCATCTTTCCCGCCGGGCGTGTCCGCCACGGCCCCCGCCGGAAAGCTGAACCGTGGCTCGCTCTCCGCCGGCAACCTGTACGTCCAGACGCTCGCTCTGCCCGACGAGGTCGACCCGAACGGCGCCGTCCCGAGGGTCCGTGCCGCCGTGCTCGACGCGGATCACGGCATCTGGGCCATCAAGACCGAGTCCGGCTTCCCCGACCGGCTGCTCTACTACCCGGTCGGCGCCACCAAGCCGTTCATGCTCAAGAGCGACGGCATCATCCTCGGCGTCGACCTCGCCACGGCTGGTCGCACCGTCGTCCTGACGCTGCCGACGAACAGCTCCGCGTACGAGATCTTCACCCTGCGCAAGGTCCCCTGAAGGGTGTCGGCGCTCGGCGCCTCAGCCGTCGCTCTGGCGCGGACCAGGGTACCCCGGTCGGGACGGACCCTCTGCACCGGAGTCGTCGCCTTCGTGGGTCGGCTGGGGCGCGGGGCGCGGGTGGCTCTGCAGCCACCTCCGGAGCTGGTTTCTATGCAGGCCCAGGCGGCGCGCGGCACCCGAGACGTTGCCTTGCTCGGCGCGGAGCGCCGCGTCCACGACCTCCTCGTCGGGGAAGCGGCGCTCGCTCGGCTCGACCTCGGGCGGCGCCGCGGGTGCGACGGGCAAGCCGGCGCGCGCATCGAGGTGCACCTCGGTCGCCACGGTCGCCCCCGATGCGACGGCCGCGTGACAGGCGCGGCGCAGCTCGGCGACGAGCTCGCGCACGTTCCCTGGCCACGGGCGCAGCAGCGCGGCCTCCACGAGCAGGGGGTGCGGCGTGAGGTCCGGCCGGACGGCGCGGGCGATGAGGTGCGCCAGCCAGGGGATGTCCTCGGCGCGGTCGCGCAGCGCGGGGATCGCGACCTCGGGCCTCCCGATGCGGTAGAACAGGTCCTCGCGAAAACGGCGGGCAGCGACCGCTTCGCCGAGCGGGCGCTGGCCTGCGCACACGACCCCGAACGTCACCTCGCGCGCCCGGGTGGCACCGAGCGCGAGCACCTCGTGCGTCTCGACGACGCGCAGGAGCTTCGCCTGTATCGCGGGCTCGAGCTCCGCGATCTCGTCGAGGAACAGCGTCCCGCCATGGGCCGCCTGGACGTAGCCGTCGGCGTCGCCGTCGGCGCCCGAGTAGGCGCCACGCCGCACCCCGAAGAGGAGCCGCTCGGCGATGCTCGCCGGGATGGCCGCACAGTTGACGGGCACGAAGGGACCCCGCGCGCGGGCGCCGGCGTCGTGGAAGCGGCGTGCCCCGAGCTCCTTGCCGACGCCGCTCTCCCCGACGAGCGACAGCGTGTCGCCGGCGCGCGCCGCGAGGTCGATGGCGCGGAACGCGGCGCCGAGCCGCGGGCCCACGACGGTGTGGCCGTGAGTCTCGACGCCGACACCCATGAAGGGGGTGAGGTCGCGCTCGAACAGCAAGAGCGAGTGGCCGACGCGCAGTGTGCGCGGCTCGTCGGCGTCGACCGTGCCCTCGATGCGGCGGCCGTCCACGAAGGTGCCGTTGCGACTGCCGCAGTCGGTGATGCGAAAGCGCCCCGCCACGAACGCGACGCGCGCGTGCTCGCGCGAGAGTCGCTCGTCCTCGAGGGCGAGGTCGGTGCCGTGGCCGCGACCGATCACCATGGCACCGCCGAGGACCGACAGCGGGCGGAGCAGCGGGCTCGGCGCCTGGCCCGCGCCCCGCGGGCTCGTGAGCACGAGGAGCAGCCCGGGGATCGGCGCCGCGCGCGCGCTTCCGGTCCCGGTGTCGTCGAGGGTGCCGGGGCTGGTCTCGCGGGTACGCATGGCCGTCATCGTTGGAAGCCCGGGGTGAAGATGGCCGTGAAGGCGTCGAGGTCGCAAGCGGGCACCGGCACGAGGCGCGGGCGCGCCAGCGCCGCGAGCGCGGCCCCCTCGCTGCCGCCGCGCAAGAGCCCGAGGCGAAAGCGCGCCGACGCCGCCAGCAACCGCGCGTCGACCGCGTCCAGCGCCTCGATCGCGCGGCCCAGCCGACGGCACGCGCGCGCGCGAAAGCCCGCCACGTCCAAGACGGAGGCACCGGTGAGCAGCGCGAGCGCGCGGGCGAGGATGCTCTGCGTGCGTGCCAGCCGGGCCACGTCGAGCGCGGCCCGTGCCAAGAGCACGCCGCGCTCCGCGCGATTCGCGGCGGCGAGGGCCACGAGCGCGCGGGTGCGGAGGAACAGCGCGTCGACGAGCACGGCCTCGACGCGCAACAGCAGCGAGCTCCGGAGTGCGCGCCACAGCTCCTCGGCCCGGCCGAGCGCGTCGCTCGCGCGCTGCTCGAAGAGGTCGAGGTGCACGTGAGCGACCACCGCATCGTAGTGGGGCAGGTGGAAGCGCTCGGCCGGGAACCAGCTCGCGGCGCCCCGCACGACCTCGCGTGCGCGCACCGGTCCGTCGGTCACCAGCCACGCGAGGTTCGCGTAGTGGGTGGCCGCGCCACTGGCCGCGTACAGGTCCTCGCGCGCACGGTAATCGCGCAGCAGCTCCGGCGCTCGTGCGCACACGGTGGAGAGCTCACCGAGGTGCACCGAGGCGTAGAGGGCCAGGTGCTGGACGGTCGCGAGCTCCCAGGTCGCGCCGCGCCCGTGCTCGCCGAGGAGCACCTCGGCGGCGGCGCAGCTCCGCGCGGCCATGGCGAAGCGGCCCGTGAACGCGGCGGCGACCCCGAGGGCGCCCTCGCAACGCCCGAGCATGAGGCGATCGGCATGGTGCTCGGCGATGCGACGCGCGCGGGCGAGAAGGGCCGTCACCTCGCGCCACGCGGGCTCACCGCCGCCGACGCGCACGATGGCCTCCGACGCCAGCGCGCGCACGGCGCGTGCGGGGTCGCCGCTCTGGAGCGCCGCGACGACGAAGCGGCTCGAGTACTCGGCGCCCGCGACGGGGTCGACGAAGCCGAGGCCGGCCGACGCCGCCCAGAGCACATCCGCCTGCAGCCGCGCGCGTTGCCGCCCCGCCTCGTCGCGTGCCGGGCCGCCGATCGAAAGCGCGGTCCGCGCCCTCGCCCGCGCCGCGAGCAGTCGCGCCAGCCGCGCGGCGCCGCGAACCGGTCCGGGAAGACCGGCCGTGCGCAGGACGTCGCCGAGCGCGTCCATGCCCTCGTCGAGGTGCCCACTCCTCAGGAGCTGCTCGGCCGCCCGCCGGCGGAGCTCGACGGCGGCGAGCCCCGGCGCCGCGGTGCCCGCGCTCGCGAGATAGGCGGCCGCGGCCTGCTTTCCGTGCCCGGCGTGCACCAGCGCGTCGCCCCGCCGGGCCATGAGATCGCTGTGCCGCTCGGGTACGTCGGCGTGCTCGGCCGCGACACCGAACAGCTCGGCCGCGCGCTCGAACGCGAGCGCCCGCAGGGCGCGCTCCGCCGCCGCTCGGGCGTGCGGAGCGGCGCGCGCGGGCTCGCCGGCCAGGAGCCAGTGCGTGGCCAGGGCGTCCTCGCGCGCTCCGCCCCGCCGCCCCTCGATGGCACGGGCGAGCGCGGCGTGCAGGGCGCGCACCGCCTGCGCGTCGAGGCCGCCCGCCGCGACGCTCGCGAACAGGGCGTGGTAGGGCGCGATGCGCGGCTCGCCGCCCGGCGCGGCGACGCTCTTCGCGACGCCCCGCGCGAGCAGGGCGCGCACGCAGCGCGGGCCTTCCGCGCCGCAGCCGGCCGCGGTCGCCGCGAGGGTCTCGTCGAGCGGCCCGCCCGCGATGGCGAGAACCTCGAGCAACCGGCGCGCCTTCGGCCCGAGCGCGGCGAGGCGCGCCCCGACCACGGCTTGCACCGACGGCTGCTCCCCGTCGCTCACGACGAGGTCCTGCACGCGCGCCAGCTCGCAGACGAGGAAGGGCTGGCCCGTCGACTCGTGGGCGATGTGGCGACCGCGCGCGGCATCGCCCGAGAGCGCCGTGGCCAGAAGCTCGGCCGTGGCTCGGGACAGCGGGGCGAGCTCGAGCACGCTGAGGGGTGCGCCTGGCTCCACGAGCGCGGGCCACGGCACCTCGCCTGGCTCGTCGCCGCGCTGGTAGGTGGCGAGCAACAGGGCCCGCGGCAAGGCGTCGAGCAAGAGGCGCAGCAAGCTCTCGCTGTCGCGATCGGCCCAGTGCAGGTCGTCGACCACGAGCGCCACCGGCCGCCCCGCAGCGGCCCCGGCGAGGACGGCCGCGGCGGCGCGTGCGGCGCGCATGCGCCGCGCCACCGGATCGGCGGCGAGGTCGGACGCGGGTGCCGCGACCAGCGACGCGAGCGCCGGGAACACGAGCCCGAGGGCTGCGAGCTCGCCGTCGGGCGCGGCGTGGGCGAGCGCCGTGTCGGCGAGGGCGGCGTGCAGGCACGCGGCGAGGCCGTCGAGGGCCCCGTACGGGACGTCCTCGCGGGGATGGCAGGCCGTCTCGACCACGAGCGCCGACCCGGCGAGCGAGCGCACGAAGCGGCGGACGAGCGCGGTCTTGCCGATGCCCGACACACCGGCGATGACCAGGGCCGTGGAGCGCCCGCCCGCAGCGAGCGCGAGGGCGTCGGCCATGGCGGCGAGCTCCCTCTCGCGGCCCAGGAAGAGCTCGGGCGTCCGCGGTTCGCCCTCGGCCGCGGTGCCGAGCCGCCGGGCGTGGCGAGCGCGGGGCGGCCCGAGCGCGAGCACCTCGCGCACCTCCAGTGCGGCCGCGCGTCGCCTTGGCTCGCGGGCCAGCAGCCGCGCGCACAGCGCCACCAGCGGGCCGGGGGCGTCGGGGCACACCGCCGACAGCAGCGGAGCTTCGTGGCGGCGGACGGCCTCGAGGATCCCGGCGGCAGTTCCCTCGAAGGGCAGCTGTCCGGACCAGAGCTCGAACAGGACCGCGCCGAAGGCGTACCAGTCGGTGGCCTCGGTAGGGCGCAGGCCCTCGGCCACCTCGGGTGCCATGTAGCCGGGGGTGCCGACGCGCCGGGCGCTCCAGGCGTCGTCGACTCCCCCCGTGGTGGTCACGAGACCGAAGTCCACGATCACCACGCGCCCGTCCGGGGCCACGAGCACGTTGGAGGGCTTGAGGTCACAGTGGAGCACGCCGCCCTCGTGGAGCGCCTCGATCCCGTCCACGAGCTGCCCGAGTGCGGCGAGCACCTCGCGCTCGTCGCGGGTGCCGGGCGGCGTCCGTGGCAGAGCGCGAACGTCGAGCGCCGTTCCGGCCTGGATGGTGACCGCAGACGCCGCTCCGCCGCCACGCAGGTGCGTACGCAGATCGACACCCGGCACGAGCTCCATGGCGAGCGCGTAGCGGCCGGCGTCGTGGACGAGCTCGTACAGCTCCACCACGTTCGGGTGCGCGATGGTCGCGAGCGAGCGCAGCTCGCGCTTGAAGCGTGCGAGCGCGGCGGGGTCGGGCCGGCGCAGGATCTTGACCGCCACGCGCGCGTCGTGGCGGAGATCGCGTGCGGCGAACACCGTCCCGAAGCCGCCCCGACCGAGCTCGCGCTCGAGGAAGAAGCGACCCGCGAAGGTCGTGCCCGAGAAGGCGGGGGCGCCGGCGCGAGAGGCCGCCGCGGCACTGGGCCGAGACCGTGCGTGGGTCATGGCAACGGAGCTAGATCGCGCGGCGACGCGCCGCATGGCGAGACGAGTCTGCCCCGCCCGACGCCCATCCGACGCCAGGGTCCCGCCCACGCTTCCGTTCCGCCCGGGGCCTCGAGGTGCTGGTCACCTCGAAGGCCATCCGGCGCCGCCATCCGTTCCCCATGGGCGGCAGTCTACAACGTCCCGCGACGGCCGGGGCGACCGAGCGAGCCGGGCGCGCAATCACCGTCGTCGCCGGTCTCGATCCTCTATGCTGGCCGGCGGAGGAGGACGCGATGCGCGTGGCCTTGCTGTACCCGCCGCCCTGGAAGATCCCGCCCCAGGGCGAGGCGCCCGATCCCGTCGACGGACCGCCCGAGGGCTACCGGTCGGGCGATCTCGACGCCGACTTCTACCAGACGCCGTACGGCCTGTTCGCGCTCGGCGCGGGCGCGCTCCGCGCCGGCCACGCGGTGAAGGTCCTGAACCTCTCCTCCTTCCCGTGGCCGAAGGTCGAGGAGGTGGTCGAGCGCCTCGACGCCGACGTGTACGGGCTCTCGTGCTGGACCGCCAACCGCCGGGGCGTGGGCCTCGTCGCGGCCGCGCTGCGCGCGCGCCGGCCGGGCGTGCCGATCGTGGTCGGCGGCCCCCACGCGACGCCGCTCGCGCGCGAGATGCTCGAGCATCACCCGGCCATCGACGTCGTGTGCCGCGGCGAGAGCGACCTCACCTTCCTCGAGCTCTGCCAGGAGCTCGCCGCCGGCAAGAGCGTCGCGGACTTGGGGGGCCTCCAGGGAGCACTCGTGCGCACGCCGCGCGGGCTCGTGGAGGGCCCGCCACGGGCGGCCGTGCCGGACCTCGACGCGCTCGCCTGCCCGCACGACTACTTCGACACGCACATCGCGATGACCTCGCGCGGCTGCCCCTGGGCCTGCACCTTCTGCGGCGCCGAGACGAGCTGGGGGCGCGGCTTCCGCGCGCTCTCGGTCGAGCGCGTGGTCGACATGCTCGAGCGCGCGGTCGGCCGACTGCCCGTGAAGATGGTGCAGATCAAGGACGACACCTTCACGACCGACAAGAAGCGCGTCGTCGCCATCTGCGAGCGCATCCGCGCGCGCGGCCTGTCCTTCTTCTGGAGCTGCGACACGCGCGTCGATCTGCTCACCGAGCCCCTGCTCCGCGCCATGCGCCTGGCCGGCTGCGAGCGGCTGTCGCTCGGCGTCGAGACGGGCTCGCAGCGCATCCTCGACGCCATCGACAAGAAGATCACGGTCGCCGAGATCGTGCGCTCGACCGAGCTCGCCAAGGCCGTCGGCATCAAGGTCCGCTACTACATGATGCTCGGCAACCGCGGCGAGACGGCCGAGACCTTCGCCGAGACGCTCGCCTTTCTCGAGCGCGCCCGCCCGCACGAGTACATCTTCTCGTGCCTGTCGGTGTACCCGGGCACGCGCGACTTCCACGACGCCGAGGCCGCCGGCTGGCTCGACCGCGAGGTGTACTTCCGCGAGCGCTTCCAGGAGCTCAAGACCCCCTTCGACGCCTCGGACGAGGATGCCGCGCTCCTCGGCCGGTGGTTCGAGGGGCACAGCGGCCTGCAGACCCTGACGCGCGAGGGCAGCGCCGAGTACCGCGCCATCCTCGCGCGGCTCGGCGACCACCACGCCGCCCACCTCGACCTCGGCGGTGCGTACTACCGCGAGGGCGATCTCGACCAGGCCGAGACGCACGTGCGCCGGGCGCTGGAGCTCGGCTACCCCCTGCCCGGGCTCGCGTGGAACTACCTCGGCTGCATCGCCGCCGCGCGGCGCGACTACGACGCGATGATGCGTTCCTTCAGCGAGGCAGCACGCCTGGATCCGCAGCATTTCGTGCTCATCCGCAACGTGAACCGCGCCCGCGAGTGGTTCAAGCAGGGCGGCCCGACCCACGGCCTGCCGCTCGAGCTCGAGGCGCGGCACGATTTCCAGCTGCTCGAGCGCACGCAGCAGCCGACCCTCCCCGGCCCGCTGCCGGCCGATTTCGACGTGTGGCAGCCCGCCGCTCCCGCGCCCGCCGTCGCCGCGGAGGTCTTCGTCAAGACGCCCGAGCAGGAAGGCAGCCAGAAGCTTTTCGACCTGCGGGGCAAGCCGGTCGTGGGGGGGCGGCGGCCGTAGTACGACCGTGGGCATCACGGAGGTGACGCCATGGCATTCGAGCTCCACTCTGCCGCCTTCGCGCCGAACGGCGCGATCCCGACCCGCCACACCTGCGAGGGCGCCGACGTGGCCCCTGCGCTCGGCTGGAGCGGGGCGCCCCCGGCGACCCGGAGCTACGCGCTCATCGTGGACGATCCCGACGCGCCCGACCCGGCCGCGCCCAAGAGGACCTGGGTACACTGGGTCGTGTGCGACATCCCGGCGGACGCGAGCGGCCTGCCCGAGGGCGGTGCCCTACCCGCGGGTGCCAGGAGCGGCGTCAACGACTGGAAGCGCACGGGCTACGGCGGTCCCTGCCCGCCCATCGGTCGGCACCGCTACTTCCACAAGCTCTATGCGCTCGACACGCTGCTGCCCGAGCTCACCGAGCCCACGAAGGCCGCCCTCGAGCACGCCATGAAGGGGCACGTGCTCGCCCAGGCGGAGCTCGTCGGGACCTACCAGAAGAAGCGCTAGCCGGCGCTGCCACGGTGGTTGCCGCGCGGCTCCCGGTCGTGTTTAGCTCGAGATCGTGAGTCGCGGCCTCCGACCTCGCGTCCCCCGGCTCCCGTCGCGCGCGGCGGGGCGCACGACCCGACGGGCGCTCGTCGCGGGCGGCCTCGCGCTCGGCGTGCTCGGCAGTGCCGCGTGCACGGCGGTGCTCGGCATCGACGACATCGAGTTCGGCCCACCCGCGAGCGGCAGCGGCGGACAGAGCAGCGGCGGACAGAGCGCCGGCGGCGGCGGACAGAGCGCCGGCGGACAGAACACCGGCGGCGCGGGTGCCGAGGGCGGTGCGGGCGGCGCGGAGCACTGCGGCAACGGCGTCGACGACGACGGCAACCTGCTGGCCGACTGCGCCGACCCCGCCTGCAGCTGCGTCCCGCCGCCTCCCGCGGGCTGGAGCGACCCCTTCGCGTTCTTCCCGAACGGCAGCGCGCAGCTGTTTCCCGGCTGCGGTGCCGCCTATCCCACAGAGACGGCCGCCGGGCAGTTCGTGTTCGGCGCGCCCGCAACCTGCACCACCTGCGCCTGCACCACGCCGTCGGGCGGCACCTGCGGGATGCCGTCGGTGCAGCCCTTCGGCGGCGGAAGCTGCGGCGGCCCGCAGGCCCCGTTCACCATGGGCACGGACGAGACGTGCGAGCAGCACCTGGTGCAGCCCGGCACGGACTCCATCCGGGTGAGCTCCCCGGCCGCGAGCGGCGGCAGCTGCAGCGCCTCCGGGGGCGCGCCGACCGTGCCCGACCCGTTCTGGTCCGGCGCCGCCTTCGTCTGTGACACCGACGACGCCACCGGACAGTGCGGGGGCGGGGCCGACGTGTGCGTCTCGGCCATCGCCGCGCCGTTCAAGGCCTGCGTCCGCATCGCGGGCTCGACGCCCTGCCCGGCCGGCCCGTACTCCGAGGCGCACCAGCTCGTGCTCGGCTACACCGACGACCGCTCCTGCTCGGCGTGCGGCTGCGGTTCGCCCGCGGGCAGGTCCTGCCCCGGCACGCTCGACCTCTTCCAGGACGCGATCTGCCTCATGCCGACCTTCACCGTGCCGGCGGACGGCTCGTGCTTCCAGGTCCAGGCGCCCGATCTCGCGGCGATGATCTACCACCAGCCGCCGAACGGCCCGACCGGCGGGCTGTGCGCCGCGACCGGCGGCACCCCGACCGGCAGCCTGACGCCCGGTCCGACCCACACCGTCTGCTGCGTGCCCTGATCACGAGCGCCGCGCCGTGCGCTATGCTCCCGGCGCGCTCGCTGGGGGCGCGCTGGGAGTGTTTGCGGTGCTCGAGCTCTACGCGATCGTGGCGGCGATCCTCGCCTTCGACGGCCTGTTGCTGGTGGGGCTCGTGTGGGCCTTCCACGCCCCGCGCTTTCGCAGCCGCCGCATCGAGCCCGACTGGGTGATGAAGGTCCCGCGCGGGGCCCGCATCCGCAACGTCGTGACGAGCAGCCTCCTGTCGCTCGTGACCGTGCTCGGCGTGATCTACGCGCTCTACGATCGGCTGTTCCTGCCGGGGCCCGCGCCGCTCTGGCAGAGCGCCCTGCAGGTCGTGGCCGTCTTTTTGGTCTACGACTTCGCCTACTACTTCCTGCACCGCGGCATGCACCACAAGAAGCTCATGCGCTTCGTGCACGGCGTGCACCACCGCGCGCGCAACCCCTCCGCCCTCGAGAGCTTCTACCTGCACCCCCTCGAGCTCCTGGCGGGCCTCGCGCTGCTCTTCGGCGCGACCTGGGTCGTCGGGCCGTTGCACATCCACGCCTTCGCCGTCGTGTTCTTCGTCTACACGACCCTGAACATCCTGGTCCACGCGGGCCTGCGCTTCCGACACTGGCTGCTCGCGCCCATCGACTTTCTCACCCGCAAGCACCACGTCCACCACTTCGACGACTTCGGCAAGAACTTCGCCTCGCTGACGCCTCTGCCGGATCTGCTGTTTCGGAGCGCGAGCCGATGAGAAGTCGGACGTCTCAGAACTGGAAGTAGATGAACGGCGCCGGGGCGCTGCCCGCGAAGTGGCGCAGCAGGTAGAGCACGCCCACGACGGCCGCAGCCTGCGCGACCGCCGGGGCGCGCGTGAAGAGGTCGGCGGTGCGCGCGCGCCAGCGCTCGGGCAGAAAGCACGCGACCCAGCCGACCGCGAGGAGCCCGACGATCGCGAGCGGGAGGTTCCGCACCCCCGGCTCGAAGGCGAGGATGCGACCGAAGATCGCTCCCGCGGTCTCTAGATCCTGGCAGCGGAACAGCACCCAGGCGCCGAGCACGAAGTGGAGCGTGAGGAGCACGCGCACCGGGCGCGGCAGCAGCCGCCGCTCGCCGCGCGCTTGCCGCCACAGCCGCTCGAGCGCGAGCCCGACCCCGTGCAGGGCGCCCCACCACACGAAGCTCCAGCGCGCGCCGTGCCACAGGCCGCCGAGGAGCATGGTGACGGAGAGGGCAGCCACGGTGCGCAGGCTGCCGTGGCGCGAGCCGCCGAGCGGCACGTAGAGGTAGTCGCGCAGCCAGGTCGAGAGCGAGATGTGCCAGCGCCGCCAGAAGTCCCGCAGGCCGTCGGCCTGGTAGGGCAGCCGGAAGTTCGGGCGGAGCTCGAAGCCGAACAGGCGCGCGACACCGATGGCGATGTCGGTGTAGCCCGAGAAGTCGCCGTAGATCTGCAGGCCGTAGCCGTAGACGGCGGCCGCGACCTCGAGGCTCGAGAAGCGCTCGGGAAAGTCGAACACGCGGTCGACGAGGTTCGCCGCGAGAAAATCGGCGAGGACGACCTTCTTCACGAGGCCGCCGAGCACGAGCTCGAGCGCGGCGCCGAAGTCGCGGCCCGTGAGGCGAAAGGGCGCGGCGAACTCTGCGACGATGTCGCGCGCGCGCACGATCGGCCCGGCGACGAGCTGCGGGAAGAAGGCCTTGTAGAGGGCGAAGCGGAAGAGCGAGCGCTCGGCCGCGACGTCGCCCCGGTAGACGTCGACGAGGTAGGAGATGCCCTGGAAGGTGAAGAACGACACGCCGACCGGGAGCACGAGCCCGAGGCTCGCGGGCGTGCGCACCCCGAGGCCCGCGAGCGCGACGCGCAGGTTGTCGAGGAGAAAGTCCGTGTACTTCCAGAACCCGAGCAGGCCGAGGTTGAGGCCGACGCCGACCGCGCACGCGACCGCACGCCACGCGCCCGGCCGAGTGCGCGCCAGGGCGAGCGCGAGCGCCCAGTCGACGAGCGTGATGCCGAAGAGCAGCAAGAGGAAGCGCACGTCCCAGCAGGCGTAGAAGTAGTAGCTCGCGACGAGGAGCACCCAGAGGCGCGCCTGCACCCGGCGCCGGAGCGCCCAGTAGAGGAGCAGCACCGCGACGAGGAAGAGCGCGAACTCGGGCGAGTTGAAGAGCATGGGCCGCGCCTCAGTCGCCAGCCGGCCGACGACGCGGCCGGCGCGCCTCGAGCCCCGGATCGGCGGCGCCGGGTGCCGCGTGACCGTCGAGCTCGCCCAGGATCACGCGCGCGAGCGCCCGCCCCATGCGCTCGGCGCCCTCCGGCGTGAGGTGCCGGTAGTCGCCGCTCAACAGGGCCGGCCGCACGGCGGTCCAGCGCTTGACGGCATCGATGCCGCCCGCGAGGCGAATGCGATCGACGTAGGCGCAGCCGACCGCGAGCGCCGCCTCGCGCTCGGCGCGGTCGAGGGACTCGACCACGTCGCGGAGCGGCAGATCGACGTGCTCGGTCGCGGGCGGTCCGACCGGATAGGGCCCGGTCACGAGGCAGGCGGCGCGCGGGGCGGCCGCCCGCAGCCGCGCGAGCGCGTGCGTCGCCGTGGCCACGAAGTCGCGCGGCAGGCCGTGCTCGTTGAAGTTGAGGCAGTACGTGACGACCAGGAGGTCGGGCTCGAGGCCGGCGAGCGCCCCGGCGAGCGCGTCGTCCCCGTAGTTCTCGAGGTGCACGAGCCGCGCCGAGATCATGCCGAGCGAGGACCACACGATGCCGGGGGTGGCGCGCTCGACCGACCAGCCGAAGACGCGGTGCGGGCCCTTGCCCGTGGTCTCGACCTCGAGCTTGCGCGGACAGCGCTCGAGCTCGAGGCGATGGACGGCGCTCCGTGCGCGCTCGGCCGCGAACGAGATGCGAGCCGCCTCGACCCCGTCGAGGCGGAGCACCGCCGCGCCGAGGCCGGGCTCGGCCCAGTAGTGAAAGCCGAGCGTGCACGGCTCGCCCACGGGCGAAGGCACGGCCGGGCCGTTGACGAGCGGGGCGATCTCACCCGGCCCGAGCAGGCGCACGTGGGCGCTCGCCCCGAAGCCCTGCGCGACGAAGCCGACGCCGCCCGGCCCGAAGCCGTGCTCGCCGGGGCGGGCGAAGACGAAGCTCCGCGCCTCGAAGCCCCTGCCCTCGCGGTGCTCCCAGCCGCGGCGGGCGTACCAGGCGAAGGGCGACATCGCGAGGCCGAAGCCGAGCCCGCCCGAGCCGAAGCGCTCGGAGAGCGCGTCGCGGAGCGCGCTCGACACGCCGTCCCCCACGAGCTCCGAGTCGCCGAGGTGGGCCACGCGCACCTTGTCGCGCTCGCCGCGCTCGAGGGCACGCAGGCGCCCGAGGAAGTCCGCGAAGCTCGGCAGCGGC
Organism: Myxococcales bacterium; assembly: GCA_016212965.1. Lineage (GTDB taxonomy): Bacteria > Myxococcota_A > Polyangia > Polyangiales > Polyangiaceae > JACRDA01. The sequence goes on along the minus strand of JACRDA010000428.1, from coordinate 3,401 downwards.
TCGGCGCCCGCCGCGCTCGCACCGGGCGCGGGCTGCGCCGCGGGGAGCTCGACGAGGGCCTCGAGATCGGCCGGGCTCTCCCCGGCGCCGGAGCCCGCCACGCGGTCGAGCTCGCCCCCGCCGCCGGGCACCCGGGGCGTGAACGGCCGGGCGAGCGCAGCGAACGCCTCCGGCGAGCCGAGCGCGGGCGGCGCCCAGGCGACGCCGCGCAGCGCCCAGGTCGTCACCACGAAGGCGATGACCCAGGCGATGACCGCGAGGCCCTTCCCCATGCGCGCGGGACGATAGCGACGGGGCCGCGCGGCGGGAAAGTTCGCGGGCGGCGCGCCCGCTCGTGCGCCCGACGGAGCTGCGCTACACGATGGACCCAAGGTGGCGAGCCGCATCCTGCCGTACGTCGCGCTCGTGGCGGGTCTCGCCGCGGCGCTCGGCTGCGCGTGGCTCGGGCTGCGGCGTGGCGCGGGCCGGCGGCCGGCGCTCTGCCTCGGCTGGCTCGCCGCGCTCGTGCCGGCCCTCTACGTGGGGCTCGTGTGGGCCGAGCTCGTGACGGAGCGCTTCGTGCGCCTCGGCTCGCCGGCGCTCGCGCTCGTGGCGCCGCTCGCGGCCTCGGTCGCCGGCTGGACGCTGCTCCGCGCCCCGTGGCGACCGCGCCCGTGGCGCCGGCACCTCGCGGACCTCGCGGCCATGGTGGCCGTGCTCGCCGCGGCGCTCGCGGCCACGCGACCGGAGCTCGGGCGGCCGCTCGATCGGCTCACCGTCATCGCGGTCGTCGACCGCAGTCGGTCCATCGAGCTCGTGCCGGACGCCGAGGTGCGCGTGGCACGCGAGCTCGAGGCCGCCCGCGGCGGCATGCGCGCGGGCGACCGCCTCGGGGTCGTGGTGTTCGGGGCGACGGCCGCGTGCGAGGAGGTGCCGCGCGAGCGCGACGAGCCGCGTCCCACGCAGCGCGCCACCGTGGCCCGCGACGGCACCGACCTCGCGGCCGCCCTGCGCCGGGGCCTCGCGGAGGTGCCGAGCGACTCGGCCGCGCGCCTCGTGCTCGTGTCGGACGGGGTCGCCACGCGCGGCGACGCGCTCGCGGCGGCGGCCGCCGCCGTGACGGCCCAGATCCCCATCGACGTCGTCGGGCTCGAGCAGCGCGCGACGGCGGACGTGCGGCTCGTGTCGCTGCGAGCACCGCCGCGCGCGAGCCTCGGCGAGAGCATCGAGCTCCGCATCGTCACGAGCTCGCCGGCGGCGACCCGGCTCGAGCTCCGCCTGTCGCGCGATGGCGTGCCGCTGCGGCGCTTCGCGGCGGACGTCGCGGCGGGCGAGGACGTGCTGCGCGTCCGCGAGGTGCTCGATCTGCCGGGCCTGCACCGCTACGACCTGTCGATCTCCGCGGCCGATCCGGCGCTCGACGCGAGCCCGGACGACAACACCGCGACGAGCTTCGTGCGCGTGCGCGGCCCCGCGCGCGCGCTCGTGCTCACGGCCGAGCGCGGCCGTGGAGCCTTCGTGGCGGGCGCCCTCGAGCGCGCGGGCTTCGCCGTCGAACAGGGCGACGCGAGCTCCGTGCCGGCGGACGTCGCGGCCGCGGCGGGCTACGACCTCATCGTCCTCGGCGACATCCCCGCGGCGGACCTGTCGCCGCTCGCGGTCGCCGCCCTCGCGAGCTACGTGCGCGACCTCGGCGGCGGGCTGTGGCTTCTCGGTGGGCCCGGGGCCATGGGGCCGGGCGGCTACGCGGGCAGCCCGCTCGAAGAGGTGGCGCCGGTGTCGTTCGACCTGAAGGACGAGCAGCGCCGCGCGAGCCTCGCCGAGGTCATCGCCATCGACATCTCGGGCTCGATGTCGATGCAGGTCTCCGGGCGCACGAAGCTCGAGCTCGCCAACGAGGCCGCCGCACGCTCGGCCGATCTGCTCGGCGCCGGCGACGCGCTCGGCGTCGTGCACGTCGACACCGTGCCGCGCTGGGCGGTCCCGGTCGGACCGGTCTCGGACAAGGCCGCCGTGGGCCGCGCCATCCGGGCGGTCGGGCCGGGCGGCGGCGGGATCCTCGTGCCGGTGGCGCTCGAGGCTGCCTACGCCGCGCTCGCGCCCGCCGAGGTGAACCTGAAGCACGTCCTGCTCTTCTCGGACGGCGACGACGCCGAGGATCTCGGCGCCGAGGCCACGGCGCTCGTCGGCGGCGCCGCGCAAAAGGGCATCACGACGAGCATCGTCGCGCTCGGGCGCGGCAAGGACGTGGGCGCGCTCGCCGAGCTCTCGAAGCTCGGCAACGGGCGCTTCTACCTCGTCGAGGACGCGACGCGCCTGCCCGCCGTGTTCACGCAAGAGACGGTGCTCGCCTCGCGCTCGGCCATCAAGGAAGACCCCTTCGTGGTCCAGGCGGGCGCGAGCGGCGCGGCGACGGCGGGCGTCGATCTCGACGCGGCTCCGCCGCTCGAGGGCTACGTGGTCACGATCCCGAAGCCGCGCGCCACCGTGCTCCTCACGGGGCCGGAGGGCGATCCCGTGCTCGCGACCTGGCGCGCCGGCCTCGGCCGGAGCGCCGCCTTCACGAGCGATCTCGAGGACCGCTGGGGCCAGGCCTGGACCCACTGGCAGGGCGCGGCGCGGCTCGTGGCCCAGCTCGGCCGCGAGCTCGCGCGCAGCGGCGACGACGCGCGGGTGCGCCTCGAGGCCGAGGTCGCCGCGGGCGAGCTGCGGCTGCGCGCGACGGCCGTCGACGACGGGGGCCGGAGCGAGTCGGTCCGGCGGCTCCGCGCGGTGGTGAGCGGGCCCGACGGCTGGCGGCGCGACGTGGCGCTCGAGGCAGCCGGCCCCGGGCTCTACGAGGCCGCGCTCCCCCTGTCGCGACCGGGCGCGTACGTCGCCGTGGGGCGCGACGAGGTGACCGGGGACGCCGTCGCCACCACCGGCGCCGCGCTCACCGAGGGCGAGGAGCTGCGGCCCACCGGGAGCGACCTCGGCGCGCTCGCGCGCATCGCCGAGCTCACCGGCGGTCGCAAGCGCGACAACCTCGCGGACGTGTTCCAGGACCGCGCCGCGCGGCGCTTCGCCTACCGCGACGTGACCGGGAGCCTGTTCGCGCTCGCGGCGTGCGCCTTGCTCGCGTCGGTCGCGGCCCGGCGCCTCGGCATGCCGGAGGCGCTCGCTCGTCTGCCGGAGCGTGCGCGCGCCTGGCGCGAGCGCCGGCGTGCGCGGCATGCGGCGCGGGGCGAGCCCCCGCCGCCCGTCCCACCGCCCCTCGGCACCCAGCTCGAGACCCCGCAGCGCGCGCGCGCCGAGCCGCGGCTCCGAGGGCGCGCGGATGCGGCACCGCGCGCGAGGGCGGCGCAGGGAGCGAGCGCGTCGGCAGGAGGCGAGGCGCGGGCGGCGGCACCGAGCGACGAGCGCGACGAGGACGCAGCCGCCGT
>JACRDA010000425.1 GCA_016212965.1 Myxococcales bacterium | reverse complement strand
GAGCCCGACGCGCCGGCGGCGTGCGCCGAGCCGGCCGCGTCGCCGCACCCCGCAAGCCCGCAGCCGAGCGCGAGCGCGAGCGCGAGCGCACCGAGCAGGCGCGGGCCGGAGCCGTGCGCTCGGGCACCGGCGGGCGAGCCACGCCCACCCGCCGCGCGCGCACCCGGGGGGCCTCGATGGACAAAGCGACGAGCTACGATCACAGCGGCGCCTGCGCTCCTTGCTTGGCGGGGATGCCGGCTTATTCTACAAGCCACCCCGTCCCGCCAGGCCCCGCCGCTGCCGACCCCCCCGGCGGCCCGACGCCCGCGGCGAGCCAGGCCCGCCCATGTTGTCGTTCATCAAGAAGATTTTTGGCACCTCCCACGAGCGCACCGTCCGCCGGCTCAAGCCCAAGGTCGTGGCGATCAACGCGCTCGAGAGCGAGCTGAAGGCCCTGTCCGACGCCGATCTCCGCGCCAAGACGGCCGAGTTCCGCGAGCAGCTCGACAACGGGGCCAAGGTCGACGATCTGCTCGTGCCCGCCTTCGCCGTCGTCCGCGAGGCGAGCCGCCGCGCCGTGAAGATGCGGCACTTCGACGTGCAGCTGCTCGGCGGCATGGTGCTGCACGAGGGTTCCATCGCCGAGATGCGCACCGGCGAAGGCAAGACGCTCGTCGCCACCCTGCCCTGCTACCTCAACGCGCTCGAGGGCAAGGGCGTGCACGTCGTCACGGTCAACGACTACCTCGCGCGCCGCGACTCCGAGTGGATGGGCAAGATCTACGGCTTCCTCGGCATGTCGACTGGGGTCGTCGTGAACCAACAGAACGACGCCGACAAGCTGCGCGCCTACCGCTCCGACATCACCTACGGCCAGAACAACGAGTTCGGCTTCGACTACCTGCGCGACAACATGAAGTTCTCGGCGCTCGAGTACCGGCAGCGCCCCCTGCACTACGCCATCGTCGACGAGGTCGACTCGATCCTCATCGACGAGGCGCGCACCCCGCTCATCATCAGCGGCCAGGGCGAGCGCGCCAGTCACAAGTACCGGCAGGTGAACGAGGTCGTGCCGCGCCTGCACAACGAGGAGCACTACGTCGTCGACGAGAAGGGCCACTCGGTGACCCTCACCGACGAGGGCATCGAGCTCGCCCAGCAGTTGCTCAAGCTCGGCAACCTCTACGACCCGCAGAACCTCGAGATCCTGCACATCCTGAACCAGTGCCTGCGCGGCCACACGCTCTACAAGCGCGACGTCAACTACCTGGTCCAGGGCGGCAAGATCCTCATCGTCGACGAGTTCACGGGCCGCGTGCTGCAGGGTCGGCGCTGGAGCGACGGTCTGCACCAGGCCATCGAGGCCAAGGAGCACGTCGAGATCCAGGAAGAGACGCGCACCCTCGCCACCATCACCTTCCAGAACCTGTTCCGCCTCTACAAGAAGCTCGCGGGCATGACGGGCACCGCCGACACCGAGGCCGCGGAGTTCCACTCCACCTACAAGCTCGGCGTCGTGTGCATCCCGACCAACAAGACCTGCGTCCGCGACGATCAGGAAGACGTCGTCTACAAGACGGAGAAGGAGAAGTTCACCGCCGTCATCGACGACATCATCGAGAACCACGACAAGGGCGTGCCTATCCTGGTCGGCACGACCAGCGTCGAGAAGAGCGCGGCCATCGCCAAGATCCTGGCGAAGAAGAAGGTCCCGCACGCGGTCCTCAACGCCAAGCAGCACGAGAACGAGGCCTACATCGTCGCGCAGGCCGGGCGGCTCGGAGCCATCACGGTCTCGACCAACATGGCCGGCCGCGGCACCGACATCATCCTCGGCGGCAACCCCGAGATGATGGCCAAGCTGAAGTTCAAGGAGGAGAACCGCATCCCCGAGGCGGAGCCCGAGGCCTTCGACAAGCTCGTCGAGAAGATCAAGAAGGAGTGCGAGATCGAGCGCGACAAGGTGGTGGAGCTCGGCGGCCTCTACATCGTCGGTACCGAGCGCCACGAGGCGCGGCGCATCGACAACCAGCTGCGCGGCCGCGCGGGCCGCCAGGGCGATCCGGGTCGCTCGCGTTTCTACCTGTCGCTCGAGGACGACCTCATGCGCATCTTCGCGGGCGACCGCGTCAAGAACCTCATGGAGCGCATGGGCATGCCGGACAACGAGCCCATCGAGCACCCCTGGGTCACGAAGAGCGTCGAGAACGCGCAGAAGAAGGTCGAGGAGCGCAACTTCGACATCCGCAAGAACGTCCTCGAGTACGACGACGTGATGAGCGCGCAGCGCCAGACGGTCTACACGCTGCGCCAGCAGCTGCTCATCGGGCGCTACACCCCCGAGGACCTCGACGAGAACGGCAAGCCGACGGGCGACCGGCGCGAGATCAAGCCGCTCGCGCGCATCGTGGACGCGGTCAAGCCGGACATCGGCATGCTGCTCGGCATGTTCTGCGAGGACCCGATCATGCCGCGCGACAAGGAGGGCAAGCCGAAGCTGCTCAAGCGCCGGGACTTCGAGAAGGCCAAGCCGCTCGTCGAGCTCGGCAACCTGAAGGAGGAGATCTACAAGCGCTGGGGCGTCGTGGTCGAGCTCGAGAAGCGCGAGAAGGACCCCGCCGGGGTCTACGACACCCTGTGCGAGCTCGTGCCGCAGGCCCTCACCGAGCAGCGCGAGCGCTGCCTCGATCTGCTCGACCGCATCATCGGCGCCATGGTCGAGGACAGCTGCCCGGCCCAGAAGCCGCCCGACGACTGGGACTGGAGCGGCATCGCCGAGGGCATGGAGCAACATTTTGCCGTCAAGATCGGCGACGACATCGCCGACTTCGGCGACCACGAGTCGCTCGCGGCCGAGCTCTTCCTGCGCGCCGAGCAGGCCTACCAGAAGCGCGAGGACGAGATCGGGCTCGAGCTCCTGATGCGCGTGTTCCGCCACATCTACCTCGAGGAGCTCGACCAGAGCTGGGTCCACCACCTGACGGACATGGACCACCTGCGCGACGGCATCGGCCTGCGCGGCTACGGCCAGAAGGACCCGAAGCAGGAGTACAAGCGCGAGGGCTACGACATGTTCGTGAACCTCATGGCGCGCATCTCGTCGAACGTGGTCACGAAGGTGATGAGCGCGCGCGTGCGCAAGCCCGAGCAGGAGCAGGCCGTCGAGGAGGCCGACCTCGAGCGCCACCTGCACGAGCTCGAGAGCGCGGTCGCGAGCCACCCCGGCGCCCTCGGCGACGATGCGGCGCCGGAGCCGAAGCCGGCCGTGGTCGCGGACCAGCCCTGCCCGTGCGGCAGCGGCAAGCCCTTCAACAGCTGCCACGGGGCACCGGAAGAGGCCGACAGCCTGAGCGTGTGAACGGGCGTCGTAGGGTGTCCCGGCGACACGCCCGGCGACACGAGCGGTCGCTGGGGCGCGCGGCTGCTCCTCGTGCGCTAGACTCGGGCCGATGGTGACCGCCACGCCTCACCACGTCTTCAGCTACGCCGAGTACCTCGCGCGCGAGCTCGAGACCGGCCTCAAGCACGAGTTCCTGCACGGGCAGATCTTCGCCATGTCGGGCGGGACCCCGGAGCACGCGCGCCTGATCGCGGCCGTGACCATGGCCCTCGGCCGCCTGGTCGATCCCAAGCGCTGCCGCGTCTTCACGAGCGACCTCAAAGTGCGCGTCACCGCGACGGGCCTCGCGACCTACCCGAACGTGGCGGTGGTCTGCGGCGAGGTCGCCGGCGACGCGGAAGACTCCAACGCGGTCGTGAACCCCACGCTCCTCTGCGAAGTGCTCTCGCCTTCGACGGAGGCCTACGACCGAGGCGAGAAGTGGGCCCACTACCGGCGCATCCCGACGCTCCAGGCCTACGTGCTGGTCGGCCGTATCCCCGAGCGCCTCGAGGTCTTCGAGCGCCAGGCGAACGGCGACTACGTGCACCAGAGCGCCGAGCGCGGCGAGTCCCTGCCGGTGCCGTGCCTGGGCGGAGCCATCCCCGTCGACGCGCTGTTCGAGGGGGCGCTTTAGCACCGGGCGGGCGGCGCCCGGACTCGAGTTGCGCGGCGCGCCGACGCGCCGCGCCGGGACCGGTCCCAAGGGCCGTGACAGCCCGCCGGCTAGCCGCTAACAGCCTGCCCATGAGCCACCCGCTGCTCGAGACGCCGGCGGTCGACCGGCTGGCCCGCTACCTCGAGGAGGCGACGCGCGCCGGCGCGCGCTCCGAGCAGCCCTTCGTGGAGCCGGGGCGCGACACGCTCGCGCGCACGCGCGCGCGGCGCCACCACCTCGTCTTCGGGCGGCGCGGGTCGGGCAAGACGACGCTGCTCCGCAAGGCGGGCGCGGACCTCGCGCTCGAGCGCGTGCCGACGGCCTTCGTGGATCTCGAGGCCTTCAAGGGGCACAGCTACCCGGACGTGCTGCTCGGCGTGCTCGTCGAGACCTTCGGCGCGCTCCGGCGCTGGCTCGAGAGCGCCGCCGTCCACCTGGCGAGCCGGGTCTCGTTCTGGCGGCGACTCACCGGCAAGAGGCCGCAGAAGCCGCCGCTCGACAAGAAGCGGAGCGCCGCGCTCGCCGCCGACCTCGACGCGGCGACCGGCGAGCTCGTGCGCATGCTGCACGCCGAGGAGGGCGCACAGCTCACCGAGAAGCGCACGACCACGAAGACCAAGGCCCGCAAGCTCACGGGCGGGCTCACGGTCGGCGCCAAGCTGCCGCCCGTCGAGCTCGGGGCGACGAGCGGCGGCGAGCGCACCGAGCAGCAGGGTACGGCCGTCGAGGTGAGCGAGGTCGTGCGCCGCAACAAGACGGGCTTCCTCGCGCGCCACCTGCTCGACTACCAACAGCTCCTCGAGCGCGTGGTCGCGCTCGCCGGCGCCGACGCCTACCTCTTCCTCGACGACCTCTACCTGCTCGGCCGCGCCGAGCAGCCGCGCGTGCTCGACTACCTGCACCGGCTCGTCAAGGGCCGGAGCGTGTGGCTCAAGGTGGGCACCATCCGCAACCGCTCGACCTGGTACCGGCCGGGCGATCCGCCGCTCGGCATGAAGCTCGGCGACGACTGCGACGACATCGATCTCGACGTCACGCTCGCCAAGTTTCGCCTGGCGCGGGCCTTCCTCGGCCGCATCGCCGACGAGCTCGCGGAGCGCGCCCGCCTCGCGTCGCACGAGACCGTCCTCAGCCCGGGCGGCGCCGAGCGCCTCGTGCTCGCCTCGGGCGGCGTGGCGCGCGACTTTCTCACGCTGTGGCGGCGGGCCATCGACGCCGGGCGCGAGCGCGGGGCCGACCACCGCGGCGTGCGCGTGACCGCCACCGACGTGATGGCCGCCGCGCTCGAGCACGATCCCTCCAAGCGCGACGAGCTCGTGCGCGACGCGGCCGAGGCGCAGGCACCGCTCGAGCGCGCCCTCGCCGCCATCCAGCGCCACTGCCAGTCGAGCGGCGCGAACTGCTTGCTCGTCGCCGAGGACGGAAGCGAGGACGCGCGTCGCATGGCCGCCCTCGTGCGCGAGCTGTGCGATCTGCGCTTCGTGCACCTCGTCGGCGGGCGCGTCACCGTGCGCCAGCTCCCCGGCCAGCGCTTCCTGCCCTACATGCTCGACGTGAGCCAGTTGCCCGCGCCGACACGCAAGGGCGAGAAGCGCCCGCGCCTCGTGCGCTTCTGGCAGAAGGCCGAGCTCGCCCGGCTGCGCCACCCGAGGCACGTGCTCGCCGACGGGGCGCTCGGGGCGGAGGCGCCGACCGACGAGCGTCCGTGATCGGCGGCCCGGTCACGCCGCCGAGCGCGCCCGAGCGTGCGCTCTACGCCGCTTCCGGCGCCGGGCGGCGCGTCTTCACGAGCGACACGACGATCGAGATCGCGAGGATCGCGACGATGACGCCGAGCGAGGCGACGACCGGCAGCTTGTAGACGTCCATGAGGAGCATCTTCGCGCCGACGAAGATCAAGACGGCCGCGAGCCCCACCTTCAGATAGGCGAACTTGCCGACCGCGCCCGCCAGCAGGAAGTAGAGCGAGCGCAGGCCGAGGATGGCGAAGATGTTCGAGGTGAACACGATGAACGGGTCGGTCGTGATGGCGAAGATGGCCGGGATGGAGTCGACCGCGAACAGGACGTCCGTCACCTCGACCGCGACGAGCGCGAGCAGGAGCGGCGTCGCCCAGCGGCGGCCGTCGCGGCGCACGACGAAGCGGTCGCCCTCCACGCTGCTCGTCACGGGCAGCACGCGGCGGAGCAGGCGCACGAGTGCATTCTTCTCCGGCTCCGGGGGCTTCTCGCGCTGGACCAGGAGCTTCACGCCGAGCACGGCCAGCAGCGCGCCGAACACGTACATCGCCCAGTGGAAGCGCTGCAGGAACGCGCCCCCGGCGAAGATGAAGACGGCGCGCATCAGGAGCGCGCCGAGCACGCCCCAGAAGAGCACGCGGTGCTGGTACCGGGTCGGGATGGCGAAGGTCGCGAAGATGACGACGAAGACGAAGATGTTGTCGACCGCGAGGGCCTTCTCGACCAGGTAGCCGGTCGTGAACTCGAGGGCGCGATCGGGCCCGAACCACACGTAGACGCCCAGGTTGAACACGACCGCGAGCAACACCCAGACGGCGCTCCAGGCGGCCGCCTCCTTGACGCTCACGTCGTGGGCCTTCCTGTGGAAGACGCCGAGGTCGAGCGCGAGCATCGCGAGGACGAAAGCGATGAAGCCGCCCCACATGAGGGGCGAGCCGATGGTGTCGAGGGGCATGGCGGTCTCCAGGGTCTGGCGGTCGTGGGTGGCGTGCTGCGAGCTGCGGGGTCGCGCGACGGGGCGGCCACTCGGCCCGCTGTCGCGGGCGGGGCCCCGTCGGGAGCGCCCGCCGTGGGGGCCGGAGCCCCCGCTCAATCGAAGAGGTCGCCGAGCGCGTCGAACCAGCGCCGCTTGCGCGGCGGCGCTGGCGGGCGGCCGCCCGGCGCCCCGAAAGGCCGGCGGTCGCTGTCGGGCTCGTGGTCGCTGTCGGGCGGCTCGTCGCGGCCGAGGTGCCTACGCTCTTCCTCGAGGTGTGCGCGCGCGAGGAGCCGCTCGAGCTCGCCGCGGTCGAGCCAGATGCCGCGGCACGCTTGGCAGGTGTCGAGCAGGATGCCGTCGCGCTCGCGCTCGTCGAGCAAGGCCGTCTCGCAGCGGGGGCACCTCACGACGCCCTCCCGAGCGGGCTCGGGCCGAGCTCGGTCACCGAGCGCGCGCTGGCGGATGCCTCGCGCCGGGCTGCGCGCGACCGCTCGAGACCGCGCCCCACGGCGCGCGCTCCGCGCCCGAGGGCGAGGCTCACCGCCGCAAAGGCGTCCTCGTGGCGACCGTCCACGGCGACGGCGCCGACCCGGCGGCCGCTCACCGTCACCTGGCAGCGCTTGTCGACGCCGCCGCGCGGGCCGTTGACGTCCGCGATGCGCACGACGACGGCGTCCACCTCGCGGCCGAAGCGCGCGAGCTCGAGGTGCACGCGGCGCACGGCGTGCTCTTCGAGCTCGTCGTTCGCGGCGATGCTTCGGAACCGGATCTCGATCTTCATGTCGCTCCTCCTCGGGCGCCGGCGCGGCGCCTCGTGAGGAGTATCTAGGCCCGGCATGACCTTTCGACCTTCACGAAAGCTCGACGTGACGTGTCGTCAAATACGACATATAGTCTTCGCCCATGGAGTGGCTGAACTACCACCACCTGCTGTACTTCTGGGTCGTCGCCCGCGAGGGGGGCCTGGTCCCGGCCGGCAAGGTGCTGCGGCTCTCGCACCCCACGCTGAGCGCGCAGATCCACGCGCTCGAGGCCCGGCTCGGCGAGAAGCTCTTCGTCAAGGTGGGGCGCAAGCTCGCGCTGACCGAGGCGGGACGCGTGGCCTACCGCTACGCCGAGGAGATCTTCGGCCTCGGGCGCGAGATGCTCGACGCCCTGCGCGGCCGCGCGACCGGGCAGCCGGTGCGCCTCGACGTGGGCATCGTCGACGCCATGCCGAAGCTCGTCGTGCGGAGGCTGCTCGAGCCGGCGCTCGGCCTGCCCGAGGCGGTGAAGCTCGTCTGCCACGAGGGCAGCCACGAGAGGCTGCTCGCCGACCTCGGCCTGCACACGCTCGACATCGTCCTCGCCGATGCACCGGTGCCGCCGGGCAGCAGCGTGCGCGCCTACAACCACCTGCTCGGCGAGTGCGGCGTCTCCTTCTTCGGTACGAAGGCGCTCGCAGCGCGCCACCGGCAGCACTTTCCGCGCTCGCTCGATCGCGCGCCCATGCTCCTGCCGCTCGAGAGCCTCACCCTGCGCCGCGCGCTGAATCAGTGGTTCGACCAGAAGGGGCTGCGGCCCGAGGTCGTCGCCGAGTTCGAGGACAGCGCCCTCTTGAAGGTGTTCGGCGCCGAGGGGCGCGGCATCTTCACGGCACCCACGGCCGTGGAGGCCGAGGTGATGGTGCAGTACGGGGTCGAGCTCGTCGGCCGCACCGACGAGGTGAAGGAGCGCTTCTACGCCATCTCGGTGGAGCGACGCCTGAAGAACCCCGCCGTCGTCGCCATCTCGCAGGCCGCGCGGCACGAGCTGTTCGCGCGGTGAACGGCGCGGCGAAAGACCTTGCCGCCGGATCTCGGGCTCCGATAACGTGCGTTCGGCCCATGTCTGAGGAGATGATCGGCAAGCTCGTCGCCGGGAAGTGGGATCTCATCGAGCTCATCGGCGAGGGCGGCATGGGGGCCGTGTACGAGGCGCGTCACGTCACGACGGGCAAGCTCGTCGCCGTGAAGCTCATCCACTCGGAGTTCATCCGCAAGGACGACGTGCTCCTCGCGCGCTTCGAGCGCGAGGCCGAGGCCGCGGCGCGCGTCGCCACGCGCTACATCGCCGAGCTCATCGAGACCGGGCACGACGACGCGACCGGGCAGCCGTACCTCGCGATCGAGCTGCTGCAGGGCGAGAGCCTGCTCGACACGATCACGCGCCTCGGGCCCCTGCCCCCCGAGCTCGTGGTGCGCATCGGCGCGCACGTGTGCATGGGTCTCGACAAGGCGCACTCGGCCGGCATCATTCACCGCGACATCAAGCCCGCGAACCTGTTCCTGGCACGCGTCGACGGCGGCGCGGGCGACGAGGTCGTGTGCAAGCTGCTCGATTTCGGCGTGGCCAAGCTCAAGATGGAGCAGGCCGCGAGCACCGAGAACGTCTCGCTCACGCAGACGGGCAGCATGCTCGGCTCGCCGATGTACATGTCGCCCGAGCAGGCGCGCGGTCTCAAGACCATCGACGGGCGCGCGGACCTCTGGTCGCTCGGCGTCGTGCTCTACCAGCTGCTCTCTGGGCGCACGCCGTACCAGGACGTCGAGGGCCTCGGCGAGCTCATCATCACCATCTGCTCGGAGGAGCCGAAGCCCCTCGGCACCCTGGCGCCCTGGGTCCCCGAGCCCATCGCGGCGGCGGTCCACGCGGCGCTCAGGCTCGCGAGCAAGGATCGCTACCAGTCGGCCGCCGAGATGCTCGAGGCCCTCGGCCGCTGCCTCGGCGGCGACGGCCACGACGAGACGCTCTTCGCGATCCGGCAAGGCATGGTGGTCGCTGCCAACCCTGCCGGCGTCGCGGCCGGCTCGGGCCCCGCGGCCGCGGCGACCGCGAGCAACGAGGAGCTCGAGGCGACCGTGGCCCTCGACCGGAGCGCGGGCGCCGAGCCCGCGCCCAAACCCGCCCCGGTGAAGCGGACCTTGCCCCTGCCCGCCATGAAGCCGGCCGCGGCTGCGGTCGGCGCCACGACCCCGCTCGAGGCCCTCCAGGGCGGCGGGACCCTCGCGCTCGACGCAGACGCCCTCGCGGCGCTCGAGGCCGCGCCGCTCGCCCGGCCCGCCGCCGCACCGGCCCCGGAGCCACGCGCCCTCGGCGGCGTCGGCGGGAGTGCGGCCGCGGACGACGGCGGCGGCGAGAACCTCTCGGCCACGATGGCCCTCGACGTGGGCGAGCTGCCCGAGCCGCCGGCCCGCAAGGCGGCCGACTCGCCGCTCGCCACGATGATGCTCGACGACTCGCCGCTCGTGGGTCTCGGCAGCGGCACGGACGCGCGGGCGAAGGACGCGCCCGACAAGCCCTCGCCGTTCGTCAAGCGCGCGGGCGCCGACTTCGGCGAGGCGACCGTCGAGCGCCGGCTGCCCGGCGCTTACCGGCGCAGCGAGGGCCCCGCGACCGAGCGCAGCGGACGGCGCGGCAGCGCGAAGGTCGCCATCGGGATCGGCGTGGCGCTCGGCCTCGGCGGCGGTGCCGTGGCGATGATCCTCCTGCTGCGCAACCCCGCCGGCGACCCGACGCCCGCACCACGCACGTCCGCGTCGGTCGTCGCGACCGAGACCCCGAGTCGCGGCGAGCCCGCGACGCCGAGCGCGAGCGCGGCGACGAGCGCAAGCGCCAGCGCCGCGCCGGGCGCCTCGGCGTCCGGCGCCGCATCCGCGAGCGCCCCGTCCGTGAAGGTCGCCATCGCGCAGGCCATCGCGGGCATGAGCGCGACCGTCGACGGCAAGAAGGCCGAGATCAAGAACGGCGCGCTCGAGCTCGTGGGCGCGCCCGGCGACAAGCACCTCGTGACCCTCAGCCTGCAGGGGCGCTCGAAGTCGTGGGAGGTCACCATTCGCGAGGGCGGCACCGAGCCGGCCACGATCGGCCCGCTCCCGCCAGCGCGGCCGTGACGAGGGCGAGCGCGCGCGGCTAGTCTAGCGCGCGGCCGCTCGGGCGAGCACCTGCCAGGTCGCCAGGAGCTGCCGCGCGACGGCGCGCATCCTGGCGCCCTGGCTCGCGTCGAACGCGATGAGCGCCGGGTCGTCGCGCTCGTAGCTCATGACGTTGTTCGGGACCTGGCTGTGCGGATTGCCGAGCGCGTGCCCGAGCTCGTGCGCGAGCGTCGTCGGCATGGCCGCGGTGCTGAGGATGACGTAGCTCTTGCGCAGATCGCGCAGCAGGCGCCAGCGCACGCCCTGGCGCTCGAGCCGCGGGTCGTCGACGTCGCGCAGCGTGCGCACCACGAACACCTGGAGCGCGCCGGGGGCGAGCTCGGCCGCGAGCGCATCGCGGTCGGCGGCAGTCTCGAGCCGCGCGAAGCGGGCGGCGAGCGCCCGGCGCCGCGGTGGCGCGAGGTGCACGCCGTGCGGCGCCATCAGGCGCTCGGCCTCGGCGAGCACGCGCGCGAGCCACGCCTCGCTCGCGACCGGCACGCCGTCGAGCTCCGCCACGGCGAGATCGAGCGCGAGCGGTGGCAGCACGGGCACGGCCGGGCGCGCCGCCGCGACCGGG
>JACRDA010000426.1 GCA_016212965.1 Myxococcales bacterium | reverse complement strand
GCCCCGCGCGCCCTGGTAGGCCTCCAAGACCGACCACCACGAACCCTCGCCGCGCCCGCGGGTGCGCCCGCTCGCGCTCCGGGCGCCCGACGCGCGCGCAGCGCCCGACCCGCTCGGGATCGCGGCGCCGGGGGCGGTCGCGGCGCCCCGGGCGGTCGCGGCGGGCAGAGCGTTCGGGCCGGCCGTCGCGGGCTCGGCGCTCGCGGTCGGCGCGGAGCCGCGCGACGAGCAGGCGACGACGGCGAGCAAGAGGCCGAGCCCGGCCGCCGTGGCGCCTCCCGTCATGGAGCCAGTCTTCGACGCGGGGGCCCGCGGGTCAAATCGGGCTACGCGCTACAGACTACAGGCCACAGGCCAGAGTCGGCTCGCCGGACGCCGAGCCTGGCGCGCCGCGCGGGCTCGCGTGGGCGAGCGCGCATCGCCAGATGCTCCTTCCGGCCCGCTCGACGAGCGGCCGCCGGCGGTGCTCCACGTGTGCGACGACGTGGCGTGCTGCACGCGCGGGGCGGGCGCCCGCGGTTGACCGGATCCGATGGTGTGGCTAACTTTCTGGTCATGGCCCAGTTCTCCGTCCACGAGGCCAAGACGCAGCTCTCTCGTCTCATCGCGCGGGCGGTCGCCGGCGAGGAGGTGATCATCACCCGCGGCGCGAAGCCCGTGGTGCGTCTCGTCCCGACGGTTCCCCCGCGAACCGAGCGCCGGCCCGGTTCGATGAAGGGCCGGCTCGTCGTCGACGCGCGGTTTTTCGAGCCGCTCCCCGAGGACGAGCTCGCCGCCTGGGAGCGATGACGTGCGGCTCCTGCTCGACACACACGCGCTTCTGTGGTGGCTCGCCGACGACGAGCGGCTTCCGGCGACTTGCCGCGCGGCGGTGGCCGACGCAGCGAATGACGTCTACGTGAGCGCTGCGACGGCCTGGGAGATTGCCACGAAGGTCCGGCTCGGCAAACTGCCTGGAGCCGAGGCGCTCGCGACCGATATCGCCGCGAAGATCGCTGCGGAGCAGTTCTCGCCCCTGGCGGTCGAAGTGACGCACGCGCAGCGCGCCGGCGCGCTGCCGTTCGCCCATCGCGATCCCTTCGACCGGATGCTTGTCGCACAGGCGCTGGCGGAGGACTTGGTGCTCGTATCGAACGAGGCGCTCTTCGACGCCTGCGGAGTCCGCCGCCTCTGGTGAGCACGCAACGCGGTGTGTCGGGGCGAGACGGGCTCATGAACGGCGGCGACGGCGGCGACTGGGGCGGCGACGCCCAGCCGCAGTTCCAGGCTTCGGGCTTCGGGCTACGGGCTACGGCCAGAGTCTGCGTCCGGCAGTCTTCTCTGGCTGAAGCCTGAAGCCTGGAGCCTGGAGCCTGGAGCCTGGAGCCCGGCGGAGTCTCGAGCCCGCGCGAGAGTGCGAAAGGCCGGGCCGCCGCCGCGGCGCCAGGCGGCCCGAGACGCGGGTTGAACGAGCTCCCGGCACGTGGGACCCTTCGTCATGCCGTGCGGGGACGACACTGCCGCGACGACCGCAGCCGCGGGGGCACGGCTGACGCTCGCCCCGAAGGGCACCGTCGCGGCCGTACAGCGTGGCGAGACGCTGCTCGACGGCTGCAACCGCGTCCACGCACCGCTCGCGCAGTCGTGCAGCGGCCACGGAGTCTGCGGCTGCTGCCGCGTCCGCGTCGTGGCGGGTGGGGAGAGCCTGCCACCCCCGTCGGAGCGCGAGCAGTTGCTGCGCGAGCGCCGCGACTACGGCCGCGACGAGCGGGTCGCGTGCCTGGCCGTCCCGGCGGGCGACGTCGTCATCACGACCACGTACTGGTGACGTGCGGGGGCGGGCGCGGGGGCGCGTGCGGGGGCGGGTGCGTGAGGGGGCGCGGGCGCGGGGGCGGGTGCGAGGGCGGGACATCGGCCTGGTGTAGTGAGCGTTTCGCCGGCCTCGGGGCGCGGTGGGCTTGGCGCGAGGGCGCCGACGAAACGCGGCGGAACGAAGCCCGGAGCGGCGTGCGTGGCGCACGACTATGGGGATATCGATCGCCGCGGGCAACTGCGATTTC
>JACRDA010000424.1 GCA_016212965.1 Myxococcales bacterium | reverse complement strand
GGCGGCGGGGGCGCCGTCGGGGGCGGGGGCGCCGTCGGGGGCGGCGCCGTCGTCGTCCCCGGGGGCGGCGCCGTCGGTGGAGGCGCCGCCGTCGTGCCCGGTGGCGGCGCCGTCGGCGGAGGAGCCGCCGTCGCGGGCGGGGGCGCGGTCGGAGGCGGCGCCGGCTGCGCCTCGGCACGACCTACCCACGCGAGGAGCGCCACCACGAGCCCGAGGACGACGCGAGGCCTGTCCATGGGCCGACCATACCAACTGCGGGGCGCGGGTGGGTCGAGAACGCGCGCGGACGTCAGGTCGGGCCGACCGGACGACCCGCGCGCGCCGCCTCGACGAGCGCCTGCAGGCGCTGGCAAGCGAGCTCGATGCGGTCGTACGCCGGCCCGAAAGAGAAGCGCGCGTAGGAGCGGAAGCGCGACCGCTCGGCGTTGCGGCGCTTGCCCGGGTTCACGTCGAAGAACATGCCGGGCACGGTGATGACCCGCTCGGCGAGCGCCGCACGGAAGAGACCCATCCCGTCGTCGAGCGGCGCGGGCAGGCCCTCGAGGTTGCCCCACACGTAAAAGCCGCCCTCGGGCACGCGGTCGATGCGCACGCCCATCGCGTGCAGGCCCTCGACGAGCCGGTCGCGCTTGCGCCGGAAGGCCCGCGCGATGGCGCGCGTCTCGGCCTCGACGTGCGCCTGCTCGAGCAGGGGCACCGCGGCCCGCTGCATCGCGCGACTGCCACCGCCGTCGAGGAACGAGCCCGCGCTCGTGACGGCCTCGATGACCGCCTTCGGCCCGAGCGTCCAGGCCACGCGCCAGCCCGGGTAGCGCCAGTTCTTGGTCAGGCCGTCGAGCAGGATGATGGGATCGCGGTCGACATCCTCGACGTAGCGGGCGGCGCTCTCCATCGGCGGATCGCGCCCGATGTCGACCCAGAGGTAGTGCGAGTAGAACTCGTCGATGAGGAGGCTGCAGTCGAGCTCGCGCGCGACCCCGACCCAGCGCCGGAGCTGCTCGCCCACGATGGCGCGCCCGGTCGGATTGCAGGGGTTCGACAGCAGGATGGCCGCGAGCCCGCGGCCCTCGATCTCGCGCCGCAGATCCTCGCTCGTGAACTCGTAGCCGCGCTCGGCCTGGAGCGAGATCGGGATGGGCGTGAAGGCCTTGAAGATGTCGAGCAGCTCCTCGTAGGCGGTGTAGTCCGGCAGGAAGTGCCCGAGGTTCACCGGCCCGACGCTCGCCGCGACGCGCGTGAGCGCCGCGCGGCCACCGCTCGAGATGGCCACGTTCTCGGCCGAGTACTGGCTCGGCAGGCCGCGGCGGTAGACGCGGTTGTACATGGCGGCCACGGCCTCGCGCAGCTCCCAGACGCCGGCCACGGGGGCGTACTCCTGATCGGCGGGGTCGATGGCGACGGTGCGCACGCGGGCGGGGGCGCCGTCGAGCTCGTCGGTCTCGGGCTGGCCCTGGCCGAGGTTGCACCAGGCGGGATCGCCCTGCTCGTAGCCGGAGCGCACGGCCTCGGTCGTGACGTAGATGACGCCGGTGCGGGGCACGGGGCGGAAGGCGGTCGTGAGCTCGCTCATGGGGAGCGCGGTGTAGCAAGGCACGGGGGAGTTGTCAGGTTTATCCCCACGCCCGCGCCCGCCCGCGCGAGGGAGCGTGAGAGGGAGCGTGAGCGTGAGCGGGAGCGGGAGCAGGAGCGGGAGCGTGAGCGTGAGCGTGGGCGGGAGCGGGAGCGGGGGCGTGAGCGGGAGCGGGAGCGTGAGCGTGAGCGTGAGCGGGGGCGGGTGCGGGGGCGAGCGTAGGTCCATTGGATGCCCACCCCCGGCGGCGCCCCGCGGCGGCCCGGCGAGTGGACGGCGCGGAGGAACGGCCGCGGAACGCCGCCGCCCCTCCCAAGGGCCGTGCTCGGCCTGCGGCCTGCGCGCGGCCCGGGAGGGGGACTCCTGCGGATACGCGAGCGCGTGCCGGGGCGCGGGCGCGGGCGCGGGGGCGGGCGCGGGGGCGGGCGCGAGTGCGGGCGCGGGTGCGTGGGCGTGAGGGGGCGCGGGCGCGGGCGTGCGGATGCGAGATTGGGCTTGCTCGGGGCTTTCGATTGTCCCGCCGAGCGGAGGAGCCGTCGAGGCCGGGGCCGT
>JACRDA010000421.1 GCA_016212965.1 Myxococcales bacterium | reverse complement strand
GCCAGCGTCGCTGCTCGCGATGCGGCCCGCGACGCCTTGCTTCGCGCCGCAGGCCTCACGGTCCTGCGCCTCCCCAACGAACAGATCCTTCACGACCCCGAGCGCGCACTCGACCGGATCCGCCAACTGCTCCGAGCGCCTAGCCGACGCGACGACACCCGCTAGCGC
Source organism: Myxococcales bacterium (assembly GCA_016212965.1). GTDB lineage: Bacteria > Myxococcota_A > Polyangia > Polyangiales > Polyangiaceae > JACRDA01. The sequence continues at coordinate 2,206 of JACRDA010000421.1, read as the reverse complement.
GCTTCGCTTTCCGACCGCCAGCGACGAAAGCCCCCGACAGGGACCACCCCCTCTCCCTCGGGACCCTCGGGAGAGGGGGCCGGGGGGTGAGGGAAACATACTCAGGTCCGGATGCCGCCTGCTGCTGCGGCAAGGGTCCTCCCAGATCTCGGCCTGCCGATTCGCCGCCGCACTCGACGCTCCCCGGCGCTCCTGGCACCATCCGCTCCCGTGGCTCACGCCCTCCACAGGCTCGTCCAGGAGCTGCCGTTGCCCCTGGCGGTGCTCGCGGGCCGTGCGCTCGGCAGCCGGCGCGGGCGCGACCGGCACGATGCGGCCTACTACCTCGCCGAGGCGACCCTCAAGGTCGCGGCGGCGGCGCGCATCGGGCGCTGGCTCGACGTCGCGTGCGCGCCGGACTCGACCCTCGCGGGCAAGCTCGAGGCGCTCGTCCTGCCGTCGCTCGGGCACTGGTGCGGCCTGTTGCGCGACGTCGCGGCCGAGCTCGCGCGTGCGCCGCGCCACGCCTTCGACGCGACGGGGGCCGCCCTGCTCGAGCCCATGGGGGGACCGGCGCTCGCGGCGCTCGCGCGGGCGGCGCGCGAGGCGGGCCTGTGCGAGCCGCAGGTGGCGAGCCAGGCGCAGAAGCGCGGGCGGCTCGGGCTCTTCGAGCTGCTCGTCAGCTACCGCAACGAGCTCATCGGCCACGGTGCGCAGCGCGACGCCGAGCTCTACGAGCGGCTGGCGGGCCTCATCCTCGACGCCATCGTGGAGGCGCTCGGCGGGGAGGTGCTCTTCGGCGGGCTGCGCCTCGAGGTGGCCCACCTCGCGGTCTCGGCGTCGCGCCGCGCGGCGGCGTGTCGCTTCACCGATCTCACCGGGCTCGTGCCGCTGCCGCTCGACGACGAGGTGGAGGGGGTCCTGCCGGAGCGACTCTACCTCGTCGGCGAGGCCATTCGCGTGCCGCTGCATCCGCTCGTCGTGTGCTCCGAGGACGAGCGCGGCGAGGTGCGCACGGGCTTTCTCAACCGCGCCTTCTCCGCGGGCGACGGCGCGGTGCGGCGCGCCGACTACCTCGACTACCTGAGCGGCCGGGCGCTCGCCGACCGCGACGCGCTCGAGGGGCTCGCCGAGCTGCTCGGCAAGCTGCGCGGCGCGCCCGTCGACGTCGAGTCGGTCTCGACGCTCGCGTCGAAGGTCGAGGAGGCCGGGGGCGCGCCGCCGCCCGCGGCCGAGGAGCTCGGGGCCGGCACGCGCCTCGGGCACTACGAGATCGAGCGCCTGCTCGGCTCGGGCGCGATGGGCCGCGTGTACGCCGCCCGCGACACGCGGCTCGGGCGCGACGTCGCCCTGAAGGTGCTCCCGGCCGAGCTCGCCGCGCACCCCGACCGGCGCCGGCGCTTCGAGCGCGAGGCGCACGCGGTCGCCAAGCTCGCCCACCCGAACGTCGTCACGCTGCACGCCTTCGAGGAGGCCGACGGTCGGAGCTTCCTCGTGATGGAGCGCGTGAGCGGCGCGCGGCTCGGGACGCGCGTCGTTCCGGGGGGCCTGCCCTTCGACGAGCTGCTCGCCATCGCGCGGCCCCTCGCCGACGCCGTCGCGGCGGCGCACGCCGAGGGCGTCCTGCACCGCGACCTCAAGCCCGACAACGTGATGCTGACGGCGAGCGGCACGCTCAAGGTGCTCGACTTCGGGCTCGCGAAGCTCTTCGTCGCGGGGCTCGGTGGCGTCGGCGCGCTCGAGACCGAGGAGGGGCGCCCGCTCGGCACGCCGGCCTACATGTCGCCCGAGCAGGCGGAGGGCCTGCCCGTCGACGCGCGCAGCGACCTCTTCGCGCTCGGCGTCGTGCTGTTCGAGCTCGCGGCCGGCCGCCGCCCCTTCGAGGGCGAGAGCGCGATGCGGGTCGTGTCGGCCGTGCTGTCGACGCCGGCGCCCGACCTCGCCGAGCTCCGGCCCGATCTGCCGCCGCGCTTCGCGCGCATCGTGGCCCGCTGCCTCGTGAAGGACCGGGCGCGGCGCTACCAGTCGGCGCGCGACCTCGCGACCGACCTCGGCGAGCTCGAGGTCGAGCTCCTCCCCGGCCGAGCGCGCGCGGGCGGCGCGCGTCGCGGGCGCGTCGCGGCCGTGTCCTTCGTCGCGGGTGCTGCCCTCGCGGGCGCGATCGGGCTCGGCGCCTGGCGCGCGAGCGAGCGCGCGGCGGCGCCGAGTGGCGCAGGGGGGCCGAGCG
>JACRDA010000420.1 GCA_016212965.1 Myxococcales bacterium | reverse complement strand
GCCGGACGCCGCGCCAGGCGCACGAGCGTCATCTCGAAGGCGCCGCGCGGCTGACCGCTGCGGGCGACGTCGTCGAACGCGCGCGACAGCCCGAGGTACAGCCGCGACAGGTCCTCGACGCTGGTCGTGCCCGCGAGCGCGGCGAGCGAGCCCTGCTCGGCCTCGCCGAGCTCGAGCAGGCGCGACGGGTCGCTGCACACCTTGACCACGACGAGGTCGCGCAGGAACGCGAGGAAGTCGCGCGCCACGTTGGTCAGCGGATAGCCCTGCCCCGCGAACTCCGCCACGAGCTCGAGACACCGGCTCGCGTCGCCCGACACGAGCGCCTCGGCGAGCGCGTGGAGGGCCGCGCGCGGCGCCACGCCGAGCACGCGTCCGACGCTCACGGCATCGAGGGGCTCGCCCGCCCCACCCTGCCAGGCGATCACCTGGTCGAGCAAGCTCATGGCGTCGCGCATGCTGCCCGCGGCCTCGCGCCCGAGAATGGCGAGCGCCTCGGCATCGGCCTGGAAGCCCTCGGCGCGCGTCACCTGCAGGAGTCGCTCCTCGATCTGGCGCGCCGTGATGAGCTTGAAGTCGAAGCGCTGGCAGCGGCTCAGGATCGTGACCGGGACCTTGTGCACCTCCGTCGTCGCGAAGATGAACTTCACGTGCGGCGGCGGCTCTTCGAGGGTCTTCAGAAAGGCGTTCCACGCCGCCGTCGAGAGCATGTGCACCTCGTCGACGATGTAGATCTTGAACCGATCGCGCGCGGGCCGGTACGGCAGCCCCTCCTGCAGGCGCCGCACCTCGTCGACGCCGTTGTAGCTCGCGCCGTCGATCTCCTGCACGTCGACGTCGCTGCCCTCGGTGATCTGCCGACACATGTCGCAAGTCTGGCAGGGCGTGGCCGTGGGGCCGCGCTCGCAGTTGAGGGCCTTGGCGAGGATGCGCGCGCTCGTCGTCTTGCCGACGCCGCGCACGCCCGTGAACAGAAAGGCGTGGGCCACGCGCCCGCTCGCGATGGCGTTGCCGAGCGTCCGCGCCACGTGCTCCTGGCCGACCAAGTCCTCGAACGACTGCGGCCGCCACTTGCGCGCGAGTACGACGTAGCTCATCGCGTTCTCACCTAGCAGAACGCCGCGGCTGCGTCGCGCGAACGCGCGCGGCGGCGGCGCGCGACCCGGCCATCGATGCTGGATGGCTTGCGGCGCCGCCGCATCTTCGGCAAGGAACGAGGATGCAACCCCGCGGCGGGATGAACGAGCTCATGCGCCAGGCGGCGCGCATGCAGCGCAAGATGGACCAGGTGCGAGAGGACCTGAAAGACCACGAGATGTCCGCGCGTGCGGCCGGCGACAAGGTCGAGGTCACGGTGACGTGCGAGGGCAAGCTGCGGCGCATCGCGCTCGACCCGGAGTTCCTCGCCAAGGAGGGGCTCGAGATGGCTCTCGACAGCGTGGTGGCCGCTGCCAACGCCGCCCTCGAGGCCGCCGACAAGCACGTCTCGTCGGAGCTCGGCAAGGTCACGGGCGGCATCAAGCTGCCCGGGATGTGACGGCGCCGGAGGGCGACGTCGCGCGCCATGCTGCCCGACAAGCTCCAAGCGCTCGTGCGCCTGCTCGCACGCCTGCCGGGCGTGGGCGACAAGACGGCGCAACGCTATGCGCTGTTCCTGTGCACCGCCGACCCGGCCATTGCGCGTGAGCTCGGGCTCGCGCTCGCGGGCCTCGAGGCCGAGGTGGGGCCCTGCACCCGCTGCGGACACGTGGCCGACCGCAGCGCCGCGGGCGGTCTCTGCGCGATCTGCGCCGATCCGCGGCGCGACGGGAGCGTGCTCTGCGTCGTCGGCCGGGTGCAGGATCTGCTGTCCATCGAGCGCAGTGCCGCGTACCGCGGCCGCTACTTCGTGCTCGGCCGGCTGCTCGCACCGCTCGAGGGCATCCGGGCCGAGGATCTGCCGCTCGAGCGGCTGAAGGCCCTGTTGCGCGACCCGGCGAGGCCGGTCACCGAGGTGCTGCTCGCGACGCCTCCGTCGGTGGACGGCGAGGCGACCGCCCTCTTGCTCGCCGAGGAGCTGCGCCCGCTCGGCGCCCGCGTCACCCGGCTCGCGAGCGGCGTGCCCCACGGCGGTGACCTCGAGTTCGCCGACCCGGTCACGATCGGTCGGGCCATCGCGCATCGCCGCGGCGTGGAGTGAGCGCCGGCGCGCTCGCCCGCGGCGCGCCAGCCCCGGCCGTCCAAGCCGGGTCACGCCCGCGGGCCGGTGTGCTATGCCCGCCTCCCACCTCGATCCCCGCAACCCGCGTGGAGCCGCTCGGCTCGGCGCGGCGTAGGAGCCCCATGGCCAGAGAGGTCATCAGCAGCGAGCGCGCCCCAGCCGCCATCGGCCCGTATTCACAGGCGATCCGGGCAGGCGAGCTCGTGTTCTGCAGCGGTCAGATCCCGCTCGTTCCCGGCACGAGCGCGCTCGTCCCGGGCGACGTGCGCGACCAGACGCGGCAGGTGCTGAGCAACCTCGAGGCCGTGCTCGCCGCTGCCGGCGCGCGGCTCGCCGACGTCGTACGGACGACGATCTACCTGACGGACCTGGGCAACTTCCAGGCCGTGAACGAAGTGTACGGCGAGTTCTTCGGCGCCGAGCCACCGGCGCGCGCGACCGTGGGTGTCGCAGCGCTGCCGCGCGGGGCCGCGGTCGAGATCGACGCGATCGCGTATTTGGAGAAGCGACCATGAGCGAGACCCGAGACGACCCGGCCCCCCCCGCCCCCGAGCCGGCGGCAGCCGGCCACGCCGCCCCGAGCCCCCCCGCGACCCCGGGGCGGGCGCCGAGCGCCGACGCGGCCGCGCCGGCCGACGACGCGAGCGCGCGGCG
>JACRDA010000427.1 GCA_016212965.1 Myxococcales bacterium | reverse complement strand
GGTGGGCGGCAGCGGCGCCCGGCACCGGGCACGTCCCCCAACCCGGCGCTCGCCGCCGAGGTCGCCGCCCACGGTGCACCGGCGCACGGCGCCGGCCACGCGCCCGGCGCGGGCGGTGCGCACGAGTGCCCGGGCCACGGGCCCAACGACCGCCCGCCCGAGGTGAACTGGCTCCACGGCATCCTCGGCGTCGACAACGAGGGCGCGCCCGACCCCTTGCCTCCGAACGCCTCGGGCTGGGACCGCTTCCTGTGGAAGCTCAAGCCCAGCCTGTGGCGCTACGAGAACAAGGACGACGCCTGCGACCCGCGCAACGAGCCCATCCCGCTCTTCGCGAACCTCGTCAATTTCGGCATTTTTGCCTTCTTGCTCGTCCACTTCGGCAAGAAGCCGGTGCGCGAGGCGCTCGCCAAGCGCAAGGCGTCGATCATGACCGAGATCGACCGCGCGGCGTCGATCCGCTCCGAGGCCAAGAAGCGTCTCGAACACTACCGTGGCGAGCTCGAGAACCTGGACGACACGCTCGCCGAGCTGCGCGAGCAGTTCCACGACGAGGGCAAGGCCGAGGAGCTGCGCCTGGTCGAGGAGATGGGCTCGATGCGCGACCGGATGCTCGCCGACGCCGAGTTCCGCGCCGCGCAGGACGGCAAGACGGCGCGCGACGAGCTGTCGCGCCAGGCGCTCGAGGGCGCGCTCCGCGCCGCCGAGAGCCTCATCGGCCAGACGATCACCCCGGCGGACCACGATCGGCTGGTCGAGACCTACCTCGACCACCTCGCCGCCGCCCTGAAGAGCGGCGTGGAGGTGCGGGCATGAGCAGCCGTGCGGTGGCCGTGCGCTACGCGCGCGCCCTGTTCGAGGTGGGTCGCGACAGCGGCTCGCTCGAGCGTCTGGTGCGCGATCTGTCGGCCTTCGCCGACGTGGCGCGCACGAGCGCGGACTTCCGGGACATGGCCGAGAGCCCCGCGTTCACCGAGGCGATGCGTGCCGAGGTGCTCGGCGAGGTCGGCGGCAAGCTCGGCGTGGCGCCCGAGACGCTCCGGCTCGTGCACGTCCTGTCGGAGAACGGCCGGCTCGCGGCCTTGCCGGACGTCGCCGACGAGCTCGCGCTCCTGATGGACGGCGAGCAGGGCATCGTGCGCGCCACGGTGCGGAGCGCGGTGCCGCTCAAGGACGACTACCGCGATCGGCTGCGGCGCCGCATCGAGGAGGCGACGGGCAAGAAGGTGCTCGTCCACTACGAGGTCGACGCCTCGCTCATCGGAGGCGTCGTGACGCAGATCGGCGATCGCGTGATCGACGGCAGCGTGCGCGGCAAGCTGGAGCGGCTCGGCGAGTCGCTGCGGCAAGGCTGAGCGGAGCGCCGGGAACAGCCCGACGGCGCCCCGGCCACAGGACACGACGATGGCGCGCGCACCCCAGACGGGGGCAGCGCGCGGCCAGGCAAGACGAGGAACCAATGCAGCTTCGCGCGGAAGAGATCTCGCAGATCATCAAGAAGCAGATCCAGAACATCCAGGCTGCCCCGAGCGTGGATGAGACGGGCACCGTGCTGACGGTCGGCGACGGCATCGCGCGCGTCCACGGCCTGCGCCAGGTGCAGGCGGGCGAGCTGGTGGAGTTCGTGGTCGGCGACGGTCACCCCAACGTCTTCGGCCTGGTCTTGAACCTCGAGCAGGACAACGTCGGCTGCGCCCTCTTCGGCGAGTCGTCGGCCATCCGCGAAGGTGGTCAGGTCCGCCGCACGGGCCGCATCATGGAGGTGCCGGTCGGGGAGGCCACCGTCGGTCGCGTCGTCAACGCGCTCGGTCAGCCCATCGACGGCAAGGGGCCGATCGAGAGCAAGGACCGGCGGCGCGTCGAGATCAAGGCGCCGGGCATCGTGCAGCGGCAGAAGGTGAACGAGCCCTTGCAGACCGGCATCAAGGCCATCGACGGCATGATCCCGATCGGCCGCGGCCAGCGCGAGCTCATCATCGGCGACCGCCAGACCGGCAAGACCGCAGTCGCCATCGACACCATCATCAACCAGAAGGGCAAGGGCGTCTTCTGCATCTACGTCGCCATCGGCCAGAAGCTCTCGACGGTGCGCCAGGTCGTCGACCGACTCGAGCACCACGGAGCGATGGAGTTCACGACCGTGGTCGCGGCGAGCGCCAGCGAGATGGCGCCGCTGCAGTTCATCGCGCCCTACACGGGCGTGACGATGGGCGAGTACTTCCGCGACAGCGGCCGCCACGCGCTCTGCATCTACGATGATCTGTCGAAGCAGGCCGTCGCCTACCGGCAGCTGTCGCTACTGCTGCGGCGTCCGCCCGGCCGCGAGGCCTATCCGGGCGACGTGTTCAACCTGCTCTCGCGACTGCTCGAGCGCGCGGCCAAACTCTACGACCAGCTCGGCGGCGGCTCGCTCACCTCGATCCCGGTGATCGAGACGCAGATGTGC
>JACRDA010000422.1 GCA_016212965.1 Myxococcales bacterium | reverse complement strand
CGGCGCCTGTCACGCCGGCTCGCGCACCTGCAACGCCGCGGGCAGCGGCTTCGGGCCCTGCGTCGGGCAGGTCGTCCCCGCGGTCGAGGACTGCGCGACCCCGGCCGACGACAACTGCGACGGCCTCGGCGCGTGCAGCGGCACGACCCTCGCGGCGCACGCCTACGGCGGCGGTGGCACCGAGCTCGGGCAGGCCATCGCGCTCGATCCGGACGGCAACGTGCTCCTCGCGGGCGACTTCTCGGGCGCGGTCGACTTCGGCGGGGGCCCGCTCGCGAGCGACGGCTACGACATCTACGCTGCGAAGCTCGATCCGGAGCTAGCGCACCTGTGGTCGGCGCGCTTCGGCGCGGCGGGCGCGCAGTACGCCGTGGCGATCGGCGCCGACGCGACCGGAGCCTTCACCTTCACCGAGAGCATCCAGGGCGACGTCGACTTCGGCGGCGGCGTGCTCACCACACCGACCGAGTCGCCCTACCTCGCGCAGCTCGCGCCCGACGGCACGCACCTGTGGAGCGAGATCTACGCGGCGAGCACCGCCTCCGCCACACAGGCCCTCGCGATCGCGCCGGACGGAGACATCCTGATGGGCGGCCGCTTCGCGGGAACGGTCGACTTCGGCGGCGGCGCCCTCACGGCCGCCAACGGCGCCGGCGACCTGTTCGTCGCGCGCTTCTCCGCGTCCGGCGCGCACCTCACGAGCCGCGCCCTCGCCCTCTCGGGCTTCGGTGCGCGGGGCCTCACGGGCGTCGCCCTCGATTCGGCGGGCAACGTCGTCGCCTGCGGTTACTTCAGCGGCACGCTCACACTCGGCGGCGCGTGCGGCGCGCTCTCGGGCACCTCCGACGCTTTCGTGTTCAAGCTCGATCCGGCGGGCCAGTGCCTCTGGGCGGTGGACTTCGGCGACGGCAACGTGCAGTCGGCCTGGAGCCTGGCGGTCAACCCCGCCGACGAGATCGTCGTGGTCGGCCGCTTTCAGGGCTCGCTCGCGCCCGCCCCCCTCTCGGGTCCCACCGGCGACCTCAACGCCTTCGTGATGAAGCTCTCCTCCGGCGGCGCGATCCTGTGGGCGCGCGGCGCCGGCGGCACTGGCACGGACCACGCGCAGGAGGTGGCGCTCGACGCCGCGGGCAACGCCATCGTCATCGGCACCTTCGCGCAGTCGCTCCAGTGGACGCCGGCACCGTCGCTCACGACCGCCGGGGGCGACGATCTGTTCGTGGCCAAGTTCGACCCGGCGGGCAACGCCCTCTGGAGCCGCGGCTTCGGCGGTGGCGGCAACGACGGCGAGATCACGAGCGAGGACGTGGCCGTGGACCCGCTCGGCCGCATCTACTTCACCGCCGCCTTCGCGGGCACGGTGGACTTCGGCCTCGGCCCGCTCCAGGCGGTCGCCGGGAGCGACATCGTCGTCGGGGTGCTCGCGCCGTAGCGCCCCGCGGCCGACCGGGTCACTGGATGACGGAGTCCGTGACCACGATCGGCGTGTCGTCGTGATTCGAGATCTGCGGATACGTCGGGTACCACGAGCCGCCCGTGTTGTTCGTGATGACCGAGCGGTCGATGCGGATGTCGCCCGAGTGGTCGTTGCTCACGAAGAAGATGGCGCTGCCGTGTGTCGTGACGTCGTTGTGCTCGATGCGCGTCCCGCACAGGGACAGCGTCATGGTGTTGCCGTCGTTGTAGATGGCGCCGCCGCTGCCGCCGCCGGGTGTGCCCGACTGCGAGGGGTTGCCGCCGATGCCGATGGCGTGGTTGTGCGAGAACAGGCTGTTCACGACGGTCCACGACACACCGATGCTGCTGAGCCCGCCGCCGTTCGAGCAGGTGTTGCCGTAGCCGTCGGCGCCGCCGAAGGTCGTGTTGACGACGTACACGGGCGCGCCCTGGTACTGGCTGAAGACGCGCACGCCGGCGCCGCCCACGTCGGGCCCGGTGTCGGCGCAGACGCCGGCGAAGAAGCGCGTGTTGACGAGCTTGAAGCGACCGCCGCGCACCCAGATGGCGCCGCCGCCGTCGTACTCGCTCTCGCTCTTCGAGTTGGCGTCGACGAAGGTGATGTTCTGGACCGTGAGCCGCGGGTGATCCTGATCCTGGCAGTGGTCGGTGGTCCACACCTGGTCCGGGTCGCAGGTGTTCATGTAGAGGATGCGGTGGTTGCCGGAGCCGCTCAAGGTCACGAGCCCGCCGCCGTCGATCACGATGTCCGGGCCGGTGTCGTTGAAGATCTTCGCCGTCGCGTCGAGCATGATCGTCGTCGGATCGGGCCCGCAGTCGAAGGTGACGACGCCGCCGGCTGCCACGGCCGCAATCACGGCCGCCGAGGTGCAGCTCGCCGGCGTGCCCGTGCCGACCACCGTTCGCGGCGAGGACACGTCGGCGAGCCCGGCCTCCGCGGGCACGTCGCAGGTGGCCTCGGCGTTCTGGTTGCCGGCCGGCGGACCGTCGTTCGGGTTCGTGAGAGGGTTGGGCACCTCCACGGACCCGCCCGCCCCCTTGGCACCACCGTCGCTCTTCGAGCCCGAGCAGCCGGCGGCGCCCGCGAGCGCGAACGCTGCGAGCACGAGCGCGACGGCGCGGGTGGACGAGACGAAGGACCCGGGGGTGGGTGTAGACCGCATCATGGTGCGATCGAAGCTACTCCGGTCCGCGGGACCCTGCCAGACCGGCGACCGCGCGCGTGATATGACGTGGGGGCCATGCACCTCGCTCCCGGCACCCTCGTGACGCCGCGCCTGCGCCTCGTCCGCGAGCTCGGACGTGGGGGCATGGGCGCCGTGTGGGTGGCCGAGAACCTCGCGCTCGAGACCGAGGTCGCGGTGAAGTTCATCCTCGCGGCGCTCGGCGGCGAGACCGCGGCGCTCGACCGCTTCCAGCGCGAGGCCCGGCTCGCCGCCCAGCTCAAGAGCCCTCACCTGGCGCAGGTCTTCGACCACGGCGTCACCGACGACGGCACGCCCTACATCGTGATGGAGCTGCTCGCGGGCCGGAGCCTCGCCGACCGGCTCGCCGGCGGCGCCACGCTCTCGGTGGGCGAGACCGTGCAGGTCGTCGAGCAGCTCGCGCGCGCGCTCGGCGCGGCGCACCGGGGCGGCGTCGTGCACCGCGACATCAAGCCCGAGAACGTGTTCCTCCTCGATCTCCCCGACGCGCGCGACGGCGAGCTCCACGTGAAGCTCCTCGACTTCGGCGTGGCGCGCTCGTTCGCCGAGGCCGGGTCGAGCCACCTCACCCAGGGCCCCATCGGCACGCCGGCCTACATGAGCCCGGAGCAGCTGCACGACAGCGCCGGCGTGGGCGCCGCGTCGGACCTCTGGTCGCTCGCCGTGCTCGCGTACCGCGCGCTCGTGGGGCACCCACCGTTCGCGGGTCCGAGCGCGGTCGCGCTGTGGAAGGCCATCGCGGCGCGGAGCTACGCACCGCCGAGCACCGAGGTGGCCGGCCTGCCGCCCGAGCTCGACGCCTGGTTCCAGCGGGCCTTCGCGCTCGAGCCCGGTGACCGCTTCCCGTCCGCGCGCGCGCTCGCCGACGAGCTCGCGCGCTGCTTCCCGGAACAGCAGCTCGTGTCCGCCGTGCGCACGACCTCGTCCGGCGCGCGCGACGCGGGCCCAGGCACCGGCGACCGCGCCGAGAACGCCGAGCTCGGCACGGCGCAGTTCGTCGCGAGCGCCGCGCTCGGCATCGACCTCGAGCGCGTCGCCCCCGGCGAACCGGGGCACGCCGCCGCCACCACGGCCCGCGGCACCGACACCCAGCCGTCGGCGGGCGTCGTGCCCGCGACGCCCGGGCCGGCCGCCACGGGGCCGGGCACGACCGGCTCGGGCGCGT
>JACRDA010000419.1 GCA_016212965.1 Myxococcales bacterium | reverse complement strand
GCGGCGCGTGGCGCGTGCGGCGCCGGGCTCTCGAGCGCGGCCTCGAGCGCGAAGGCGAGGTCACGCGCGCTCTGGAAGCGCGCCTCCGCGCTCTTCTCGAGGCAGTGGCGCAGCGTGCGCGCGAGCGCCGGGGGCAGCGCGGCGAGGGCGTCGCCCTCGGTGGGGTCGTGGGAGAGGACGGCGTAGCCCCGCTCGACGGGCGTGTCGCCGCCGAAGGCGCGCTCCCCGGTGAGGAGCTCGAAGAGGATCGCGCCGAGCGCGAAAAGGTCCGAGCGCGGATCGGCCGGCTGACCGCGCACCTGCTCCGGTGCCATGTAGCCGGCGGTGCCCACGACGGCGCCGCTCTCGGTCAGGGACTGCGTCGCGTCGGCCGAGGCGTCGTCGCCGGCCGTCACGCGGGCCACGCCGAAGTCGAGGATCTTGACCCGCCCGTCGCGCGTGACGAGCAGGTTCTCGGGCTTGAGGTCGCGGTGCACGACCCCCCGAGCGTGCGCCGCGGCGAGCCCCGCGGCCGCCTGCACCGCGAGCTCCACCGCCTTGCGCACGGGCAGCGGGCCGTCGTGCAAGAGCTCGCGCAGCGTCTGACCCTCGAGCAGCTCGGTCACGAGGTACGGCGTGCCCTCGTGACGTCCGACGTCGTGCACCACGAGCAGGTTCGGGTGCTCGAGCGCACCCGCCGTGCGCGCCTCGCGCAGAAAGCGCTCGAGCTCTGCCTCGTCGGTGCGGTCCGAGCGGAGCGTCTTCAGCGCCACCTCGCGGCCGAGGCGCGGATCGCGCGCGCGGCACACGACGCCCATGCCGCCCGAGCCGAGCACGCCCACGATCTCGTAGGGGCCGAAGCGCTGGCCGGGTGCGAGCTCCACGGTCCGGAGCATAGCCGAAAGCCGCCGTGCCGCCCGGCCCTCGCGGGTGCGGGGCGCGCAGCGCCCGTCAGCGGTCCGGTGGCGCGCCGAAGCCGAACGACACGTGGATCGGCCGGCCGCCGGCCGTCCGTGCCTCGGTGCCGCGCAGCGCGTCGTTGATGGCGTTCTCCTCGCTGCGGAGCGTCGCCTCGGCGTCGGAGTCGCGCAACCGCGCCGGCATCCAGAGCCGCACCTCGCCGCTCGCGCGCGGGTCCCGCTTGGCCGCGTCGGTCGCCTCGAGCGCGGCCGCGAGCAGGCGGACCATGGTGCGGTCGAAGGCCCCGCCGTCGGCCGACAGGTGCACGGTGACGAAGCCGTCCGCCTCGGTGACGCGCCGCGTGCGGACCGCGACCGAGCCCACGTCGAGCGGGTCGAGCACCTCCTTCGGATCGCCGAGGAATACCGGGACGGTCGGTCGCGCCGAGCTCGCCGTGCGGCTCGCCGTGCGCAGGAGCACGAGGCCCGCGCCCACGACGACGATCGCGACCGCGATCGCGGCGTTCTTGCCGATGGCGCGGAGCGCGGGACCGGCCGGGTGACGGCCGCGCACCGCGGCGAAGGCGATCGGGCCGCAGAGGACGAGCACGAGGAAGAGGGCGAGCCCGACGAAGATGCTCGCGAAGGGGCTCGACACGAGCGCCGACGCGAGCGCCATCGCCCCGAACAGCACGAGGCCCATCCCCTGCACGCCGAGCGCGAGGAGGGCGTAGTGGCGCGCCGCGCCGCGCGTGTCGAGGTCGGGCGGTGGCGCGGTGAAGACGGCGCGCAGAGGCAGGCTCGTCACCGCGAGCGCGCCCATGATCGCCGCGAGCCACAGCCCGTGCGCCTCGAGCCAGGGCTCGGCGGCGAAGACGAGCCCGAGGACGGGCGCGGCGAAGGCCCACGCCCCGACGAGCGTCGCGAGCCGGACGCCCGCGTGGCTCGGAGGCGCGGGCGCGGCCGCGCCGAAGTCGCGGCCCGGCTCGAGCCCGGGCTCGAGCGCTTCGAGCCGCGGGCGCTGCTCGCGCCGCGGGGCACCCGAGTCGACGAGGCCGCTCTTGCGCAGGCAGCGCGGGCAGCGCTCCGCCTCGGGCTCGAGGGCGAGGTCGCAGTGGACGCAGCGCAGGCTCATGCCGAGCGCCCCGCTCGCCTCAGCGCCCGAGCTTCTTGCGCACGGCCTCGACCGACGCGAGGTCGCGGATGCCTTCCTCGAGCTTCAGGAGGCGGCGCAGGCCCTGATCGGTCCACCTGAGGAGCGCGTTCCGGTACTGTGGGTCGGGTGCGCGCTGCACGGCGTAGCGCGCGACCACGAGCGCGTCGGTCGTCGCGTCGCCGTCCGCGTCGAAGAAGGCGACCGCCATGACCTCGCCGTGGTGGTAGGTCTCCTCCTCGGCGAGCGGTCCCGCGGGCCACGCCTTGCCGTCGGCGAGCAGGATCGCGAAGAGCCGATCGCCGCCGCGGCGCGTGATGGCGAAGATCGACCTCGGCCCCGGGCCGAAGGGACCCTCGTACACCATGTGGACCACCTCCGAGCCGGCGGGCATCTTCGGGCCGAGCAGCGGCGTCCACTCCACCGGCGGCAGCTCGCGGACGCCCGGGCCCGAGAGCCCCGGCAGCGGCGGAGCCCCGGACGGGGCTGGCGGCGGCGGCGCGGGCGGCGGCGGCGGTGCGGAGGCGGCCGGCGGGCTCGCGACCGCACTCGGCTGCTGCGCCGCGGAGCCCGTCGTCGGGCCCGGGCGGTCCTTGCACTGGCGGTCGACGCACACGCGGTCGCCCTTGCAGTCGGTGTCCTTGGCGCAGCCCGCCGTGCGCGAGTCCGCCTCGACGCTCGCGCCCGAGCCGCACGCGACGAGCGCCCCGACGAGACCGAGCGCGCCACCGAGAACACCCGCTACGACGCGTGCCCGAACGTCCATGACCCGAGCCCTCCGGCCGTCGCGCGCGCCCGCCGGGCCCACGTCGACGTGGCCCGGACGTTACCTCGGGCAGCGGCGGGAGCGAAACCCCGTCCTCGGGACGGTCACGGCGCGACGCACGCCCAGTACTCGCCGCCACAGGCGTTGCAGGGCAGGTCGGCGCACGGGTCGTAGACGAAGGGCTGGCAGAGCTCGTCGGCGGTCGCGCAACCGGCGAGGTCGCAACCGGTCGCCGGGTAGCAGCCCTCGACGATCGGCGTCTGCGCGGGGTCCGCGCAGCCCGGCACGAGCCATCCGCAGCCCGGGGTCGCGCCGCAGGCTTCCTTCGTTCCGGCGGTGGCGCAGTCGCCGCAGGCGGGCGTGCCCTGGAGCTGCCACGTCGGCGGCGAGGTCGACAGATCGCAGGCCATGGCCTCGAACGCGAGCTCGCCGCAGTCGACGTAGAACTCGCAGTAATAGCCGTCCTCGAAGCCGGTGCAGTCGCTGCCGACGGTGGGCGCGGTCGCGGGGCACGTCGGCTCGGGCATGCAGGCCGGGTAGGCGGTCTGCCACCCGGAGGTCGTGCACACGGCCGTCATCATGCCGTACGGTCCGCAGGGGACGTCGACGTCGTAGTCGCAGGTCATGCCGAGCTGCGGGCAGGCCGCGCCGCTGCTGGGCTCGACGAGGGGGCACGCGGGCTCTGGGCATGCGCCCGAGGTGTCGACCCAGGTGCCGTCCTGGCAGACCCAGGCCTCGGGGCAGTCGGGATTCGTCGCGGGCTCGGCGCCGCAGCTCGGGTCGCCGCCGCCACCGCCGCCGACGGTGACGGTCGGGGTGCAGGCGCCGAGGGGCAGGACGAACAAGAGGGCGAGCGGAGCGATGCGATTCATGCCCGCCGCTTGTGCACGAGCCGGGCCAGCGGGCCAAATGCATCCAAGTATTCGAAACAACGACAGGTCGACGTGGTGCGAGGTGTGTCACGTGTGCCATGCGTCTGGCACACGGCGGCGCCGTTCTCACGCTTCGAGCCCGAAGAACTGCCGCATCTCGAAGCTCGCGGCCGTCCGGTTGCCCTCCGCGTCGCGGATGGTGACGGTCTCGTGCGCGAGCTCGCCCGGGACGCGGGTGCAGGTCCACACCGCGAAGAGCGGGCCGGCGCCCGCGCGTGCCACGACGTCGACGCGAGCTCGAGGCACGAGGCCGGCCCGCGCCGCGCCGTCGAGCACGCGCGCCGGGTAGCGCCCGTCCGAGCAGACCACCGCCGCGCCGTCCTCGGCGAGCACGCGCGCCGCGGCCGCGAGGTAGTCCTCCACGCCGCCTCGCAGCTCGATCCTCGCCGCCGCGCGCTGCGGATCGGCCGAGGGCAGGGCGGTGCCGAGCGGCAGGTAGGGCGGCGTGCCGGTGACGAGGTCGCAGGCGCCGTGCGGCCAGTCGCACGTCACCGCGCGCAGGTCCCCGTGGACGAGCGTGGTCCGCGCGTCGAGGCCGTTGTCTGCGACGTTGCGGCGCGCGAGCGCGAAGGAGGCGTCCTGCGCCTCGACACCGAAGAGCCGCGCCGGGCCGAGGCGCCAGGCGACCATGAGCAGCACCGAGCCGATGCCGCAGCCGAGGTCGAGGTAGCGCGCGGCGCCGGGCCGCGCACTGGCCGCCACCCACGCGGTCGCGAGGTCGTCGAGCGAGTAGCGGTGCCCGCGGCGCCGCTGCCACAGGTCGAAGTCGGCAGTGAGCTTGTCGCGGGTGAGCTCGTCGGCGATCACGGGGGCGCGTGCTCTAGCACGATGCGCGCGTCGCTTGGCGGTTGACGCGGACCGACGTCGAGGCGAGCCACTCGCTCGTGACGATCTCGAGTCCTGCCGGCGCGCGCGCGCGCCCCGTCGTCGTGAGCGTCGAGCAGGCGCTCGCGATGCCCTACGCCACGCGGCGCTTCGTCGAGCTTGGCTTCCGCGTCGTGCGCGTGGAAGCGCCCTCGGGGGCCGGCCGCGGCCACCCCGGGGACCCGAACCGCTACATCGGTCGCCCGATGGCGGGCCCCGACCGGCGGAGCTACTTCGTCGCCCCGAACGCCGGCAAGGAGGCCGTGGTCATCGACCTCAAGCTGCAGGAGGGGCAGGCCCTGTTGCGGCGCATGGTCCACGCCCTCGGCGCGGACGTGTTCTGCACGAACACCCTGCCCGCGCGCCACGCCGCGCTCGGTCTCGGCTACGAGACGCTGAGCCGGGAGCGGCCCGAGCTCATCTGGTGCTCGGTGTCGGCGCTCGGGCCGACGTACCCCGAGGTGCCCGGCTACGACCCCATGCTGCAGGCCCTGTGCGGCTACATGGACCTCACGGGCAACCCCGACGGCCCGCCGCTGCTCTGCGGGGTGCCGCTCATCGACCTCAAGGCCGGCGACGAGGTGTTCGCACAGGTGCTCTACGCGCTCTACGAGCGCACGCGCACCGGGCGCGGCAAGCGCATCGACATCTCGATGGCGCAGGCGGCCGTCTCGTGGCTCGTGACCTTCCTGCCGCTGCTCGACATGGGAAGCCCGCCGGACGAGCTCCGGCGCAGCGGCAACGAGCACCGGAACTTCCTGCCGACGAACGCCTACCCGACTGCGGACGGCATGCTCTACCTGGCGGTCGGCAGCGACGCGCAGTGGGCGCGGCTCGTCGCGCAGCCCCTGTTCCGAGCCATCGCCGACCCGGCCGTGGCCACGAACGAGGGGCGGCGCGAGCGGCGCAGCGAGCTCTTCCGCGCGCTCTCGGCCATCACGTCCGCGCACCCGACCGACGTCGTCGCGGCGGCGCTCCGGGCGGCCGGCGTGCCGAACGCGCCCGTCACGCCCATCGAGGGCGTGATGGAGCTGCCGTTCGTGGCGAGCGCGCTTCTCACGACGACGGCGCCCGACGGCCAGACCGTGCGCCTGCCCCCGCCGGCGGTCGCCACCGAGTGGCTCGCCGAGCGCCACCAGGAGCTCGCCTTCGCACCGGGCTACGGCGAGCACACGGACAGCGTGCTCGCCGAGATCGGCGTCGACGCCGGCGAGCGCGAGGACCTCCGGCGGCGCGGCGTCACGGCCTGAGCCGCGGCCGGACCGGCGACGGGGCTCAGCCGTACATGCGTGCGCCGGGGTTCCGGCGCAACCAGTCGATCGTGGCGGCGAGCCCCTCGGAATAAGGTGTCGTGCGCACGTGGGGAAAGCGCCGCCCGAGCTTCTTGCCGTCCAGGAGGATCGGGGCCTCCCACAGGTGGAGGATGTCCGCGAACGATCGCGCCATGGGCGAGACGAGCGCCGCGGCGCGCACCGCGAGGGCGGGCAGCGCGAGGAAGCGACCCCCGGAAGCGATGCGCCTCGCTTCTGCGAAGAACGCGCGCGGCGTGATCAGTGCGGCGCCCGGGTAGTGGAACGTCTCGCCGTCGACGCCGTCGGCGAGCCCCACGTCGAGCAGCACGCGCGCCGCGTCGGGCATGAGCACCAGCTCCACCTCGACGTCGGGCGGACCGAACCAGATTCCGGTGCGGCCCGCTGCGATGCGGCGCAGCGGCGGGCCCGTCAGCGTCTGCACGTGCGGGCCGTAGAACTCGGGCAGACGGACCATCGCGAAGCGAACGCCCGAGGCGCGCAGGCGCGCCTCCTTCTTCGCTCGCGCGCGGCCGAGCTCGGATGACGGCGCAGGGGCACGCGTCTCGTCGACGATCTCTCCCGGCCGGCCGCGCCCGAAGATCCAGACGTTGGCGGGGAACACGAGCCGCGCACCCGTCTTCGTGCACGCGCCGATGGCGGCCTCGAGCAGCCGGGCGGTGACGTCGACCCAGTCCTTGCCGATCACCACGTTCACGAGGTGGAAGAGCGCGTCGCACCCCTCGAGCGCGCGCGCGAGGGCCGCGGCGTCGAGCGCGTCGCCCTTGACGACCTCGACACCGGGCGCGACCTTGGCGCGCGCCGGATCGCGCACGAGCGCACGCACTCGGAGGCCACGTGCCGCAGCCTCGGCCACGACGTTGGCGCCAAGGCCGCCCGTGGCGCCGGTGACGAGGATGCGGACCATGCGGATCGATACCACGACGGCCGCGGAGGGCGGAGCTCGCGGCGGCGGCGTCGTGGTATCGTCGCCGGAGCATGCCCATGCGCACTCGAGCTGTGCTCTTCACCACGACCGCGCTCGCGCTCGGCGCGTGCACGCTCTCCCGCTCCGGCACCGCTCCCGAGCCGGGCGCAGGCGGTGCGGGCGCCGGGAATCCCACGGGCGGCAGCGGCGCCGTGGGCACGGGCGGCACGGGCGGCGAGCTGCCGGCCTGCACCGTGCCCGGCGACTGCGGGCCGGACACCGACTGCGAGACGCCGACCTGCACCAACCAGACGTGCGGCGTCGATCTCGCGACACTCGGTACGGCGTGCGACGACCAGGGCGGCGAGGTGTGCGACGGGGCGGGCGCCTGCCTGCTCGACCTCGGCTCCGGCTGCGCCAACGCGGCGGAGTGCGCCGAGGGCTTCTGCGTCGAGCAGCGCTGCTGCGAGAACGCTTGCGGCGGCGTGTGTCGCAGCTGCGCCGTCGTCGGGAGCGAGGGCAGCTGCGCCTTCGTGCCCCCGGCCGACAACCCGTCCGCCGAGTGCGGCGCCGGGGTGTGCGACGGCGCGGGCAGCTGTGCCGAGGGCACCGCGCTCTTCAGCCGTGCCTGGGGCGACCCCGGCGTCGACGACGACCAGGGGTGGGCCGTCGCGTTCGACAGCCAGGGCAACGTGATCGTCGCCGGCACCTTCCAGGGCACCATCGATCTCGGCGGCGCGCCGCAGACCTCGGTCGGCACGGACCTGTTCGTCATCAAGCTCGACCCGCTGGGTGGGCTCCTCTGGTGGAGGGCCTACGCCTCCGTGGCGGGCGACCAAGGTGTCGACGGGATGGCCATCGGCACGGGCGATGCCATCTACCTCGCGGGTGACTTCACCGGGTCGCTCGCGCTCGGCGGCGCGCTGCCGGCGCTCCCGTCCGCCGGCGGTTCCGACGTGTACGTCGCGAAGCTCGACGCCTCGGGCAACCCCCTCTGGGCCAAGGCCTTCGGCGACGCGAGCGACCAGAACGCCAGGGCCCTCGCCCGCGACGCGAACGACAACGTGTACGTCTCGGGCTGGGCGACGGGGCAGATCACCTTCGTCGCGGGCGTGCCGCTCACGGCCGTCGCCCGCGACGCCTTCGTCGCGTCGCTCCAGCCCGACGGCGACCCCCGCTACGGGCGGCTCGTGGGCGGCACCGGCAACGCGAGCGGCTACGGCCTCGCGGTCGACGCGACCGGACGCGCACTCGTCGTCGGCCCCTTCGACGGCTCGATCGACCTCGGCCCCGGGGGGCTCGCGACGGCGGACGGCACCGACGCCTTCGCCGTCGTGCTCGACGCGGCAGGCGCGCTCGCCGCGGGCGCGCGCTACGGCGGCCCGGGCGAGCAAACGGCGTTCGGCGCGTCGGCCGCGTCCGACGGCTTCGTGGTCGTCGGCCGCTACGACACCGGCATCGACTTCGGTGTCGGGGGCGCGCCCGGGCTCGTCCCCGTCGCCGCCGGGTCCGACGGCTTCGTCGCGAAGCTCGACGCCGCCCTCGGCGAGGTGTGGAGCCGCGACATCGGCTCGCCGGTCTACGACGACCTCTACACGGTGGACGTCGACGTGAACGGCAACGTGCTCGTCGCGGGCGAGGCCGAGGGCTCGGTCGACTTCGCGGGCGTGACGATGCCCACGATCGGCGGACTGGGCGACGTGCTGCTCTGCAAGCTGTCGGCCGACGGCACGCCCCTCTGGGGTAAGCTCGTGGGCGGTCCGCTCGGCCAGGAGTGGGCGTACTCGGTGGCGACCTCGCTCCAGGGCCGCGTCGCGGTCGTGGGGCCCTTCAACGGCGCCATCGACCTCGGTAGCGGCAGCCTCGCCGTGGGCGGCGGCTACGACGCGTTCCTCGGCGTGTACGGTCCCTGAGGCGCGCTCCCGCGCCGCCCGCCCGCGCGCGGCGAAATTCGACCCGGACGATCCGACGATGCAGTACCACCGACCGACCACCCTCGCGGAGGCGCTGCGCCTCGTCGCGGAGCCGGGGGCCCGCGTGCTCGCGGGCGGCACCGATCTCGTGCTGCGCATGCGCGACGGGCGCGAGCGCCCGGACGCGCTCGTCTCGCTCGGCCGGGTGGCCGAGCTCGCGGGCGTCACGCTCGGTGCGGGCAGCGTGCGCCTCGGCGCGCGCACGACGCTCGCGGAGCTCGTCGAGCACGAGGAGCTCGGCCGGCTCTTCCCGGCGCTCCTCGAGGCGGCGCGCGTGTTCGGCAGCATGCTCGTGCGCAACCTCGCCACGGTCGGCGGCAACCTGTGCAACGCGTCGCCCTGCTCGGACCTCGCGCCGCCGCTCATCGCCCTCGGCGCGCGCGTCGAGCTCGCGAGCCGCGAGGCGCGCCGCGAGCTGCCGCTCGGCGATTTCTTCGTCGGCCCGCGCGAGACGCGGCTCGCGCCCGGCGAGCTCCTGACGGCCGTGGTCCTCGACCGACCGGGGCCCCGCGACCGCAGCGCGTTCCTGAAGCACACGCGCGTCACGGTCGATCTCGCGCTCGTCAACGTCGCGGTGGCGCTCGAGCTCGATCGGGGCAAGGTCGCGCGCGTGCGGGCGGTCGCCGGCGCGGTCGGTCCGACGCCGCTGCGCCTGCTCGGCATCGAGGCGCTCGTCGCGGGCCAGGCGCTCGGGCCGGAGCTGCTCGCCGAGGTCGGCCGTCGCGCCGGTGACGAGGTGAAGCCGATCAGCGACGTGCGGGCGTCGGCCGAGTACCGGCGCATGCTCACCGGGGTCCTGTGCAAGCGCGCGCTCGCGACGGCGGCGGCGGCGGAGGTGTCATGAGCGCATGCGCACAGGGCGGCGGGGCACCCGTCTCGCACGCCCCGGCAGACAAGGTCCGGGTGGCGTTCACGCTCAACGGCGCGCCCGTCGAGGTGCTCGCGGCGGCGACGGACCGGCTCATCGACGTCCTGCGCGGTGCGCTCGGCCTCGTCGGTACGCGCGAGGGCTGCGGAGCGGGCGAGTGCGGCTCGTGCACCGTCGAGGTGGACGGTCGCGCCGTGCCGAGCTGCATCTTGCCGGCCCGCGAGGCCGAGGGGCGCAGCATCACGACCATCGAGGGGCTCGGCGGACCGGGCGGCGAGCTCGACCGGCTGCAGCGCGCGTTCGTGGAGCACGGCGGCGTGCAGTGCGGCTTCTGCACCCCGGGCATGGTCATGGCGGCGCGCTCGCTGCTCCGGCGCAACCCCCACCCGAGCCCGGCGGAGATCCGGACGGCGCTCGCCGGCAACCTGTGCCGCTGCACGGGCTACGTGCAGATCGTCGCGGCCGTCGACGCCGCGGGGCACGGCGCGGACGACGGAGGCGCGCATGGCTGACGCGGGCTACATCGGCCAGCCGGTCCGGCGCCCCGACGCCGGCGACAAGGTGAGCGGCCGCACCTACTACATCCACGATCTCGAGCGGCCGGGCATGCTGCACGGCAAGATCAAGTGGAGCGCCCACGCGCACGCGCGCGTGAAGCACGTCGACACTTCGCGGGCGCGAGCCCTGCCCGGCGTGCGCGCCGTCGTGACCGCCTACGACACCCCGGAGATCCGCATCGGCTTTCTGCGCGACAACTTCGCGCTCAAGCGCGACAAGGTGCGGCAGTTCCGGGACGAGGTCGCGGCCGTCGCGGCCATCGATCCGGACATCGCCGCCCGCGCGGTCGAGCTCATCGACGTCGAGTACGAGCCGCTGCCCGGCGTCTTTTCGCCCGAGGAGGCCATGGCCCCGGGCGCGCCCCTCGTGCACGAGCGCGACGCGGCCGGTCAGGCCCTCGCCTCGAACGCCGTGCCCGTGCGCTACGGCCACCTGACCGGCGACCTCGCCGAGGGGCGTCGCCGATCGCGCTTCGTCGCCGAGGGCAGCTACTCGACGCAGCTCGTGCAGCAGGCCTGCCTCGGCACGGCGGGCTGCATCGCCGAGCTCGACACGAGCGGCAACCTCACCATCTGGGCCAAGACCCAGATCCCGTTCCTCGCGCAGCGCGACTACCTGCGGGCGCTCGAGGCGCTCGGGCTCGGCGGGCGCAACGTGCGCGTCATCGTGCCGGCGCTCGGTGGGGCCTTCGGCACCGGCCTCGACACCCACGCCTACGAGTACATCGCGATCCTGCTCGCGCACCGGGCCGGCCGGCCGGTCAAGATGCTCTTCAGCCGCGAGGAGGAGTTCGCCTTTCTGTCGCCGCGCCAGTCGGCGCGCTTCCGCATCACCCAGGGCTGCGACGAGCGCGGCCTGCTCGTGTTCCGCGACATGCACGTCGTGCAGGACAACGGTGCCTACACGTCGTGGGGAGCGACCTACCCCACGGTCATGATGGTGCCGGCGACCTCGCTCTACCGCGTGCCGCACGTGCGCTTCGCGGCCGAGCTCTACTACACGAACAACACCTACTGTCAGGCCATGCGCGGCTACGGCGGGCCCGAGGCGACCTGGGCCATCGAGAGCAACCTCGACGAGCTCGCCCGGGCCGCCGGCCTCGACCCGCTCGAGATGCGGCGCCTCAACGCCAACGTCTCGAACGAGACGACGCCGATGGGCCTGCGCGTGACGACCTGTGCCATGCGCGAATGCCTCGACAAGGCGGCGGCGCGCATCGGCTGGACCGAGCGGCGCGCGAGTGCGACGCAGGGCTCGGCCGAGCCCGCGGCCGGCGGCACCTGGCGCCGCGGCGTCGGCATGGCGGCCCTCATGCACGTCGGCGGCTCGGGGCGCATCTACCGCTCCGACGGCGGCGGTGTCATCCTGAAGCTCGACGACTACGGCAACGTCAACGTGACGACGGGCGGGGTCGAGATGGGGCAGGGGCATCACACGGCGCTGACGCAGGCGGTCTCCGACGCGCTCGGCGTGCGGCCCGAGCGCGTGCACGTGAACCCGACCGACACCGGGACCTCGCCCTGGGACGTCGGCACCCACGCGAGCCGCGGCGCGTTCATCGCGTGCAACGCCGCGATCCGGGCGGCGGCGAACGTGCGCCAGAAGCTCTTCGCGCTCGCGGCGGAGGTCTACCCGGGCGAGGTGAAGAAGAACCTCGAGGCCCTGAAGAAGAAGCGCCCGGCCGAGCCCGTGCCCGAGGTCGATCTCGCGGCGCTCGCGCGGCCCGAGCGCTTCGAGCTCCGGGACGGCATCCTGTTCGTGCGCGATCTGCCCGACGCGGCGCACCTCCGGGTCGAGCTCGGGCGGCTGCTCCGCGCCATCCATTTTCGCGGCGTGCGCGGCACGGTCGTCGTGGGCGAGGCCTTCTACGAGCCCCCGACGGACCTGCCCGACTGGGACAAGGGCCTCGGCAACCTCTCGGCCACGTACACGACCGGCGCGCAGGCGGTCGAGCTCGAGGTCGACGAGGAGACCGGGCAGGTGCGCATCCTCAAGCTCGTGGCCGTGCACGACGTCGGCCGGGTGCTCAACCCGCAGACGCTCGCGGGCCAGATGTACGGCGCGCTCGCGCAGGGCGTCGGCTACGCGCTCTACGAAGAGGTGCACAGCGAGGCCGGGCGCATCACGAACCCGAGCTTCCGCGACTACAAGATCACGACCGCGGGCGAGATGGGCTTTCCCATCGAGCTCGAGCTCGTCGAGACGAACGACGAGGCGGGGCCCTTCGGAGCCAAGGGCGCCGGCGAGCCCGGGCTCATCCCGACGGCGGCGGCCATCGCCAACGCCATCTACGACGCGGTCGGCGTGCGGTTGCGCGATCTGCCGCTCACGGCCGAGCGCATCGCGCTCGCCATCGCCCGGGCCCGGCGTGCCGAGGGCGAGGACAGCGGGAACGAAAGGACCTAGGACATGCCCCTCGAGCGAACCTTCATCCCCTACGGCGCCTACTGGTCCACGCCCTTCTGCCGCTGGCAGGGCGGGCTCGGAGGCTTCCACGCCCTCGAGCTCGCGGCGCGCGCCGGCCGGGCCTTCTTCGCGGCGCAGAAGCTCGGCGTCGAGGCCTTCGACGGGGTCGCGCTCGGTACGACGGTGCCGCAGCGCCACGCCTTCTACGGCGCGCCCTGGCTCGCGGCCATGCTCGGCATGCCGGGCGTGACCGGGCCGACGATCGCGCAGGCGTGCGCCACCTCCGCGGCCGTGCTCGCGCACGCCGCGCTCGAGGTCGAGGCGGGGTTCCGCGAGTGCGTGCTCACCGTCACGGCGGATCGCACCAGCAACGGCCCGCACCTCTACTACCCGAACCCGCGTGGTCCCGGCGGCCGCGGCGACGCCGAGGACTGGGTGTGGGACAACTTCAACCGCGACCCCTGGGGCGAGGTCGCGATGGTGCAGACGGCCGAGAACGTGGGCAAGCAGGCCGGCATCGGGCGCAAGGAGCAGGAGGAGATGTGCCTCCTGCGCCACGCGCAGTACGCCGACGCGCTCGCCAACGAGCGCGCGTTCCAGCGCCGCTACCTCGTGCCAATCGCGCTCGACGCGAAGAGGAGCGGCAGCGGCGCGGTCGAGCTCGACGACGGCGTGCGCACCCTCACGGCCGCGGACCTCGCGGCGCAGAAGCCGGTGCTGCGCGACGGCACCGTGACGTCGGGCACGCAGACCTTCCCGGGCGACGGCAACGCGGGCATCGTCGTGACGACGGCCGAGCGCGCGCGCTCGCTCGCCCGGGACCCCGGGGTGACCGTGGCCCTGCGGGCCTTCGCCGACGCGCGCGTCGACAAGGCGCACATGCCCGCGGCGACGGTGCCGGCGGCGCGCCGCGCGCTCGAGCGCGCCGGGCTCGGCCTCGCCGAGCTCCGCGCCGTCAAGACGCACAACCCCTTCGCCCTCAACGACGTCTACTTCTGCAAGCAGCTCGGCCTGGCGCCGGAGCGCGTGAACCGCTTCGGCTCCTCGCTCGTCTACGGGCATCCCCAGGCGCCGACGGGCGCGCGCGCGGTGATGGAGCTCATCGAGGAGCTCGTCCTCGCGGGTGGCGGGCACGGCCTGTTCGCCGGCTGCGCCGCGGGCGACACTGCCATGGCGCTCGTCCTCACGGTGCGCTGAGGTGGATCCCGCGCTCGCCGATGCGGCCGGTGGCCCGACGCTGCTCCTGCTCGGGAACGAGGCCATCGTGCGCGGCGCGCTCGAGGCGCGCGTGGCGCACGTCTCGGGCTACCCGGGCACGCCGGCGACCGAGATCGGCGACACCTTCGCGCGCATCCGGGCGGCCCACCGGGCGGCGGCGCCGGACGCCTTTCGAGCGAGCGAGACGGGCAGCGCCGCGGGCTTCTCCTTCGAGTGGTCGATCAACGAGAAGATCGCCCTCGAGGTGGCCTACGGCGCGAGCCTCGCGGGCGTGCGCTCGCTCGTCGCGATGAAGCACCTCGGCCTGCTCTACGCGGGCGACCCGCTCTCGACCATGCCGTACATCGGCGTGGTCGGCGGCATGGTGATCGTCTCGGCCTCGGACCCCGGCTGCCACACCTCGCCGAACGAGCAGGATCAGCGCCACCTCGCGCGCATGCTCGGCCTGCCGACCCTCGACCCGTCGACGCCCGAGGAGGCGCGCGCCATGACGCGCTTCGCCTTCGAGCTGTCCGAGGCCGCGGAGCTGCCGGTGCTCGTGCGCATCGCGGCGCGCGTCGCCCACGCCTGCGGCCAGGTCGCGACGGAGGCCTTCGTGCCGTCGCGGCCGGCGGCGCGCTTCGTGCGCCAGCCCACGCGCTTCATCCCCGTGCCCATGCACGCCCGGCGGCTGCGCGTGCGGCTCGAGGAGCGGCTCGTCGTCGCGGGCGAGCGCATCGCGGCGTCGGCGTGCGTCGTGCGCCACGACGGGCCGGGCTCGCGCGGCAACGGCTCGGCCCGGAGCGGCAAGAGGCTCGGCATCGTCACGAGCGGCGCGCCCCACGTCGTCGCGGTCGACGGGCTCGCGGCGCTCGGCGCCGGCGACGAGGTGCCGTGGCTGCGGGTCGGCGCGCTGCATCCCTTGCCCGAGCGCGCGCTCGTCGAGTTCGCGCGCGAGCTCGACGAGGTGCTCGTCATCGAGGACCTCACGCCCTTCCTCGAGGACGCGCTCGCGGCGGCCCTGCACCGCCACGGGCTCGCGGTGCGCATCCTCGGCAAGCGCTCGGGCACCTTGCCGTGGGCCGGCGAGCTCGGGCCCGAGCTGCTCGTGCCGGCGCTCGGCACGTTCCTCGGCATCGGCGCGGAGCGCGCGCGCGAGGTGGCCGGCGGGGCGCAGGCCGGGCCGGTCCCGCCGCCGCGCCCGCCGTCCCTGTGTCCCGGCTGTCCCCACACCTCGACCTTCGTCGCGGTGCGGCGCGCCTTCGGCGGCGACACCGTGTACGTGAGCGACATCGGCTGCTACACGCTCGGCTTCCAGCCGCCCCACGAGGTCGGCGACGTCATCCTCGCGATGGGCTCGAGCCTGCCCATCGCCTCGGGCATCGCGCGCGCCACGGGGCGGCGGGCGGTCGCCTTCATGGGCGACAGCACCTTCTTCCACTCGGGGCTGCCCGCCCTCGCGAACGCCGTCGAGCACGACGCGAACGTGGTCCTCGTCGTGATGGACAACCAGGCGACGGCCATGACGGGCCAGCAGACCTCGCCCACCTCGCCCCACGATCACGCGGGCGAGACGCGCCCGCACATGTCGATTCTCGAGGCGGTGCGCGGGCTCGGCGTCACGCAGGTCGAGGTGGTCGATCCCTTCGAGCTCGCCACGACCGTCGGCGCGCTCGGCCGGGCGCGCGACGCGCGCGGGCCCGCCGTGGTCATCGCGGAGCGCGCGTGCCCCTACTACGGCGCGACGCCGGCCCGCCCCAAGGCCCTCGCGCCGCACGTCGACGCCGAGCACTGCCACAGCTGCGGCATGCGCCGGGCCGGCCTCGACTGCGGCCTCGGCGAGTCCGCGGCCTGGGACCGCGCCCTCTACGGCACGCGCGCCGAGAACCGCGGCCTCGTCGACCAGCTGCTCGGCGGGCCCGTCGCGGTCGCGCCCTGCGCCGAGGCCTGCCCGCTCGGCATCTGCGTGCAGGCCTACGTCGGGAGCATCGCGAGCGGGAGCCCGAAGGAGGCCCTCGGCGCCGTGACGGCGCGCGCCGCGCTGCCCTCGATCTGCAGCCACATCTGCCACCGCCCCTGCGAGGACGCGTGCGTGCGCCACGCGGTCGACATGCCCATCGCCATCAACGAGCTCAAGCGCTACCTCACGGAGGGCGCGGGCCTCGTCGTCGCGCACCCGCCGTGCGCGCCCGTCGCGCCGGGCTCGCGGCCGGTGGCCATCGTGGGCGCTGGGCCGGCCGGGCTCGCGGCGGCGCGCGAGCTCCGGCGTCGCGGCCACTCGGTCGTCCTCTACGACGCGGCCGCACGTGCCGGCGGCGCGCTCCGCCTCATCCCCGAGTATCGCCTGCCGCGCGCCGTGCTCGAGCGCGATCTCGAGGCCTTGTTCGCGCTCGGCGGCATCGAGCTCCGCGGCGGCGTGCGCGTCGGCACCGACGTCTCGCTCGCGGAGCTCCGCGGCCAGGGCTTCGCGGCGATCCTGCTCGCGACCGGCGCGGGACGCGCGTGGTTGCCCGAGGTCGCACGACGGCCGGACGACGCGGTCGGCGACGCGCTCGCGTTCCTCGCGGAGGATCCGTCGCCGCTCTCGGGGCCCGTCGTCGTGGTGGGCGGCGGCGACGTCGCCGTCGACGCCGCGCGCGTCGCCGTGCGGCGCGGTGCCACGGTGACGCTCTGCGCGCTCGAGCGCGCGGGCGAGCTTCCGGCCGACCCCGGCGCCGTCGCGAGCGCGGAGCGCGAGGGGATCGCCGTGCGCGCCGGCCTCGGTGTCCTCGGGCTCGAGCGCCGCGGCGGCGAGCTCGTCGTTCGCGCGGCGCCGGTGCTCGGCGTCACCGCCGGCCCGGAGGGCGGTCTCGTGCCCGAGCTCGCAGCCGAGTTCGAGGAGCTCCGTGCCGCGCGCGTGCTCTTTGCGACCGGTCAGCGTCCGGACGACACGGGTCTCGAGCTCGGCGCGGTGGCGCGCCAGCGCGGGGGCTGGCTCGTCGGCGACGACTGCGGGCGCACGGCCGAGCCCGACCTCTTCGTGGCGGGCGACGTCGCGCTCGGCGCCGCCAACGTCACGCGCGCGATGGCCTCGGGCGTGCGGGCGGCCTACGCCATCGACCGGGCGGTCCGCGGCGCCGCGGTCGAGCCTCCCACGGCACCCCGCGACGCCCCGCGCGCCCACGGAGCGCGGCGGCACCCGCGCGCGGCCGCGAGCGAGGGCGCCCCCCCGCTCGGACCCGAGGCAGCGCTGGCCGAGGCGGCGCGTTGCCTGCTCTGTGCCGAGTGCGGCCGCTGCGACGCCTGCGTGCGCGTCGTCGGCTGCCCCGCCTTCGTGCGCACGACCGGGCACGCCAACGCCATCGACGCGGCGCTGTGCATCGCGTGCGGTTACTGCGTGTCGCACTGCCCCAACGAGGCGGTGGTCGGGCTCGACGGCCCCCCGCTCGGGCTCGGCGCGCGGGGCCCGACGGCGGCACCATGACCGAGCGAGGGGGAGGCACCGGCGTGAGCGAGCCTCGCACGGCGGAGGGCGGGCCCGCGGCGCGCGCCGAGACGCGCGTCTGCATCGTCATCGCGGGCGTCGGCGGGCAGGGCGTCATCACCGCGGCGCGGCTGCTCGCGCGGGCGGCGCACGCCGAGGGCGTGCGCGTGGTGGCCGGTCAGATGCACGGCATGTCGCAGCGCGGCGGGTCGGTCGTCGCGACGGTGGTCGTGGGCGGTGCGAGCTCGATCGTGCCCGTGGGCACGGCGGACGTGCTCCTCGCCACCGAGCCCTCCGAGGCCCTGCGCGCGCTCGGGCAGCTCCGCCGGGGCGGGCTCGCCATCGTCAGCACGCGGCCGAGCGTGCCGCCCTCGCTGCGAGCGGGCCGCACTGCCTACCCCGACGGTGGCGAGATCTTGCGCGCGCTCGCGGCGCAGGCCGGCGCCGTCGTCGCCTTCGACGGCGCGGCGCTCGCGCTCGAGGCCGGCTCGCCACAGGTCCTGAACGTCGTCATGCTCGGCGCGCTCGCAGGCTCGGGGCGCGCGCCGGTGGCCACGGCCTCGCTCCTCACGGCCATCGAGGCGACCGGGCGGGGTGCCGTCGTGGCGGTGAACCGGCGCGCCTTCGAGCTCGGCCGGGCGCAGGCCGCGCGGGGCGGCTAGCGTCGCGCTTCGTGGGTCACGTGAAACGCCCGAGGACCGATGCGCACCGGCGTCGGGCACGTGCTCGCGTGCGGGCTACTCGCGCCGGGCCTCCCGGAACGCAAGGGCTCGCAGGCGGCGTACGAGCCCGTCACGGAAGGCCGTGAGCACGCGCGCGTCGACTCCACCCGGCAAGCGAGCCTCCGGACCGATGGTGATCTGCTCCAGGACCCAGGCAAGCGTGGCGGGCTCGGCTCCGCCGTCCTTCCGGCGCGCATCGCGGAACGCCTGCTCGAGATCGACCCCGTGCGCCAGGAGCTCCGACAGGTCCACGAGGTCCTTGATCTCGCTGCGACCGAGCAGCGTGCAGATCTTGTTCGCGGCGATCTCCCTCGGCGTGTCGACGCGCACCACTCCGAACACCCTCTTGTCTGCGTCGACGACGGGCGCCCGGTCGACGACGAGATCGACGATGCAGGTGTCGTCCCCCCGGGCGACCACGACGCGCCGGAAGTCCGGGTAGGTCGTGCGCGGCCTGACGGTTGCTCCGAGGCTCCGGGCGGCGTCGCCGAGCGCGAGGGCGGGCTCGCGCAGATCGAGGCCTGGCGGACCGAACAGGTCGAGATCCTCGGTCGTGCGATGGCCGAGGTAGAAGCCGGCGAGCGCGCCGCCGCCCGTCAGAAACAGCCGCTGCTCGCGGGCGAAGAACGCCGCGAGGAGATCGCGCTGCAGCGCGGTGAGCCGGCTAGGCGGCGGGGAGGAGGCCATCCTTGCGCCAGCCGTCGAGGAGCCACTGCCAGAAAGCCCGGCGCCGGCCCAGGTGCCGCTCGATGCGCGGCCAGTCGCGCAGGACCTCGTCGAGCGTGAGGTACCCCCACACCTCGTCGCAGCGCGCCTCTCGCAGTACGCAGCCCTGCCACTGGGCCCGGATCCCGGGGTCCGGGTGACGGAGCCGCGCGCGGAGCTCCGCGTCGGAGACATCGACGTCCCAGAGGAAGTACGGTCGGTCGGGCGCTGTCACGCCTCCGAGCGTACCGGCGCGGACGCGACCCGGCCAGCCGTGTCGTTCGTTCTCCCCGCGCGCCGCGGCGGCGCCGCCCCCCGGCGAATATTGCAGCAGCGCTTCATTGTGCGCCGGGCGCGGACGATCCTTGCGGCGCGCGGCGGCCGAGCCGGCGTAAGTTCAGGGCCATGGACGCTCGCTTGGCGATTCTTGTCGGTGGTGTGCTGCTCGTCGGCTGCTCGGTGCCCGAGGCGCCCGGGGAGCGCGTCCTCGGCGACACCCAGCCCATCATCGGCGGCGTGCTCGACAACTGGCGCGCCTACGTGGTCGGCGTGGGCAACACCCAGGGCACCTTCTGCACCGGCACCGTCATCTCGCAGCGCACCGTGCTGACGGCGGGGCACTGCTTTCAGGGCATCTCGCGGGTCTACTTCGGCCACGACGTCTCGATGGGCAACAACCCGCCGAGCGTGGCCGTCGTCACCAAGCGCCGCCACCAGGACTACAGCAGCAACACGCTCGCGAACGATCTGTCGGTGCTCGAGCTCGCACAGGACTCTCCCGTGCAACCCGCGCCGCTCTTGCGCGAGACGATGGCCAACACGCCGGCGTACATCGGTCCGGACTTCGCCCACGTCGGCTACGGCGACGACGGCAACGGGGGTTACGACATCCGCCGCGTCGTCACCTTTCCGATCATCGCCGTGGGGCCGGCCAACGTGGGCCTGCAGACCGGCACCGGGCCCATCGACGCCACCATGTACTTCTACGCGCAGCCCGGCAAGAACACCTGCTTCGGCGACTCGGGCGGACCGGCCTTCGTGCCGCGCGGCCTGGTCGAGCACGTCGCCGGCACGACCTCCTTCGGCGACCCGAACTGCGCCATCGACGGTGTCGACGCGCGCGCCGATCTGCCGCAGATCAACGCCTTCATCCAGTCGTGGATCGATCAGTGGGAGGGTTTGAACAACCCGTGCCGCTCGAACGGCACCTGTGACGAGACGTGCAACGTCAACAACACGCTGGTCGATCCCGACTGCGCGCAGAACCACTGCAGTGCCGACGGCATGTGCGTGCTGTCCTGCGTGAACCCGATCGATCCCGACTGCATGGGCGCGGTCGACTACTGCGGTCCCGACGGCGCCTGCGACCCGAGCTGCAACCCCGTCGACGTCGACTGCCTCGCCGAGCAGGGCGGCTCGGGCGGTGCGCCCCCCGTCGGCGGCGCGGGTGGCGCGGGCGCGACGGGCACGGGCGGCGCGGGCGCGACCGGCACGGGTGGCGCGGGTGCGACGGGCACGGGCGGCGC
>JACRDA010000423.1 GCA_016212965.1 Myxococcales bacterium | reverse complement strand
CGAGAAGCGGGCCGCCGCGGCGCGGGAGCGCGGCAACCACGCCCGCGCGGCCCTGCTCGGCGCCCGGCTCGGGGGCGAGGCGCACGCCCGCGCCGACGTCGCCGCGCTCGCGGAGCGCCTGGCTCGGGCGCTCGCCTGGGCGGAGGCTCCGGTCGAGGCCTGGACCGACGCCCTGCTGCCGCTCGTCGCGCGCGCCCGCGGCGCGGCGCGGCTTCCCTGGAACGTCGCCGGGCAGCTCGTCTACGACCTGCAGAAGGCGTGCGTCGATCGCGAGCGCGAAGTCTTCACCGTCGGGGTCGGGACCTGGCTCGTCTCCTTCGGGCGCCGGCCGCTCCGGCGCTCGCTGCCGGCGCAGCGCGAGGTGCGCATCGTGAAGCGCGTGCGCGCCGCGGCGCGCAAGCTCGCGCGCGTCCGCCTCGGCGTGGCGGAGCGTGCGGCCCTCGCCGCGCTCGTGACCGAGATGCTCGAGCGCGCCGAGCGGAACCTCCGGGCGGCCGTCGAGCCGCGCATCGAGGCCGCCCTGCGCAAGGTCGGGCTCGCGCCCGCGAACGCCGCCGAGCGCGTGGCCGCGCACAAGGTCGTGCTCGAGCTCACCGACGGCGTCGTGGACAAGGGGTTCACCGCGCTGGGCCCGCTCCGCGACGCCCTGTCGCGCGGCCACCTCAAGCTCCCGAACCTGAGCCTCGGCGACCTCTACCGCGGCGACGCCCTGCTGCGGATCGATCGCATCCTGAGCCGCACGCTCGATGGCGTGTACCGGCGCGGCGAGGCGTACCTGCGGGCGCTGCAGATCCTGAGCTCCATCCTCTTCGGCACGTCGGTCGGACGCCTCTTGGTCCTCTACGTCGTGCTGCCGCTCGCCGGCACCTACCTCGTGCTCGAGGGCTCGCACCACATGGTCGCCCCGGTCCTGCACGTCGTGGGCGCCCCCGAGCCGCCTCCCTTCCTCACGTGGCCGTCGTTCGCCATCACGCTCGCCGTCCTGTTCGGCCTGCTGCACTCGGCGCTGGTGCGCCGCGCCGCCTGGGCGGGCCTGTGCGCCGTCGGCCGCGCGCTCCGGGCCGTGCTCTGGCGCGCACCGCGCTGGCTCTTCACCCGCCCGCTCGTGCGCGCGATGTTCCGCAGCGCTCCGGTCGTCGCCTTCGGGCGCTTCGTGCTCAAGCCGGCGCTCCTCGCCGCGCCGCTCGCCGCGCTCGTGCCGGCGCTCGGGCTCGAGCCCGTCGTGTGGGGGCCGCTGCTCGGCGGCGCGTTCCTCGGCTGGAACGTGCTCCTCAACTCGAAGCCGGGCGTGCTCCTCGAGGAGGTCGTGCTCGACTTCGCCCTGCGCCAATGGCGCATGGTGAGCCAGCGCATCCTGCCCGGCATCCTGCTCGCCATCGTCGACGTGTTCCGCCGTGCGCTCGTCGGCCTCGACCGGCTCATGTACGCCGTCGACGAGCGGCTGCGCTTCCGGCAGGGCGAGGGCCGGGTCGCGCTCGTCGTCAAGGGCATCCTCGGCACGGTGTGGGCCGTCTTGCGCTACATCGTGCGCCTGTGGGTGAACCTGTTCCTCGAGCCCGAGGTGAACCCGGTCAAGCACTTCCCTACGGTGGCGGTCGCGGCCAAGATCGTGCTGCCCCTCAAGGTCGCCCTGCACGAGGCGGCTCGGCACGCGCTCGTGCCGACGCTCGGGCCGTTCCTCACCGAGCTGCTCGTGCTGCCGAACCTGCTCGTGATGCCGGGTTTCTTCGGCTTTCTCGTGTGGGAGCTGCAGGGCAACTGGCGGCTCTATGGCCAGAACCGCAAGCCGGCGCTCGGCCCGGTCGTGCTCGGCCACCACGGCGAGGGCATGCCGCGGCTGCTGCGGCCCGGCTTCCACTCCGGCACCGTGCCGAAGGCCTTCGCCAAGCTGCGCCGCGCGAGCCAGAAGGGCCACGGCTCGGCGCTGAAGCACCGGGAGACGCTGCGTCAGGTCGAGCACGCCCTGCACCACTTCGCCGAGCGCGAGCTCGTGGCGCTCCTGCGCGAGAGCGGCGCCTTCGTGCGAGCGCTCTCCGTGGGCCACGTTCGCCTGACGTCGAACCGCGTGCGGCTGCCGCTCGAGAGCCCGGAGCTCGGCCCGGAGCCGGTCGAGCTCGCCTTCGAGGAGCAGTCGGGCTGGATCGTCGCGTCGGTCGCGCGCCGGGGCTGGCTCGAGGCACTCGACGGCGCCGCGCTCATGGCCTTCGAGAACGCCCTCGCCGGCTTCTACAAGCTCGCCGCGGTCGACTTCGTGCGCGAGCAGCTCGAGGCCGCGCTCGGCCCGGGCGTGCCCTACGACCTCGCGAGCGAGGGTCTCGTCGTGTGGCCCGACGGCTCCTACGCGACCGAGGTCGTCTACGATCTCCGCGCCACGGGCACCCTCCGACCGCACACGCGCTTCGGCAGCGCTCCCGCCCGGCCGCTCGAGGCCTCCGCCTTGCGCTTCGTCGACGAGCCCGTCACGTGGCGCGCGTGGGTCGACTCGTGGTCGCAGCAGGGCACGCGGCGCGTGCTCCACGGCGCGTCGCTCCTGCCGGCGGGGCTCGAGGCGCGGAGCGTGCACCCGTGGCGCCGCGAGCCGCGGAGCTGAGCGTGCCGGCCGTGCTATCGGGTCCCGCGGGGCAACCGGCCGCGCTCCGGATCGTGCTCTCGTACCGCTGCAACCGGCGCTGCACGTTCTGCTACCAGCGCCGCTGGGGCGGGCGCGAGCTCGGCGCGCGGGAGCTCGAGGCGGCGCTCGCGCGCCTGCCGGCCGACTTCCGGCCCGCGTTCGCGACGTTCATGGGGGGCGAGCCCACGCTCGCCGCGGACCTCGAGCGCGCGCTCACGCTCGTGCGCCGCCGCTATCCCGCGGCCGAGACGAGCCTCACGACGAACGGCTCCGGGCCGCTCGCGCTCTACCGGCGTCTCGCCGAGCTCGGCCTCGCGAACCTCACCTGCTCGCTGCCCGCGCTCGACCCCGAGGTGTACCGCGCGCTCACCGCCGAGGCCCCTGCCGCCCTCGCCCGCTACCTCGACAAGATCCGCGCGCTGGCGCGCGTGCCGGGCCTCGCCGTGCGGATCAACGCCTACGTCGTCCCCGGGCAGGAGGACGCCGTCTACCGGTTCTGCAAGCAGGAGGGCCTCCGGCTCACCTTCTGCGAGGAGCTCCGGAGCCGCACGCCCGACGCGCGCCTCGCGCTCGTGCCGCCCGCCGGCACGCGCGTTCGCGCCGAGAACGCGCTCCGCCGCGTCCACGTGGACGCGGACGGCTTCGAGCTCTGGAGCTACAAGCAGGTCGCGCGCTTCGACTACAACAACTGGATCGTGCTGCCCGACGGCTCCTTGTCGCGCGACTTCGCGGACATCCTCGCCGAGCGGGGCGCGTGAGCGGGGCTCGACGCCCTGCGGCCAAGTCAGTAGGCCCGTTCCCACGCGCGCGGGATGCGCTTCGGGAAGCTCCACACCTCGAGCTCCTCGGCGTCGCCGACGTAGAGCCCGCCCGCTGGGGCGTGGTCGTAGCCGACCCAGGCGGCGAAGTGGATCTTGTTCAGGCAGTCGCCGAGCATGACGGTCTTGGTCTTCTTGTCGGCGTCGCTCGCGAGCTGCTCCTTCGCCCCGTCGTACACGGCCTCGGCCACGAGGTACTTCGGGTCGAAGTCCACCTCGGCGAACATGACCTGGCGGAACACCTTGCCCGGCCGGTGCGTCGCGTACCAGGTGTACTCGGCCGGCGTGAGGTTCGAGAGCACGAGCATCTCGACCGGCGCGAGCGTCATGTACAGGCGCGGCTCGCGGCGCGCGGGCTGCGGCTGGCCGATGGCCCGGGCGATCTCGGTGGGCGACATCTCCTCGTCGCACTTGGCGGCGGCGAAGCGCGCCACTTCCTGTGGGCCCTCGAGCGCGAGCAGCTCGCCGCCCGTCTTGACGAGGTAGATCTCGCGATACGCCGCGACGGGCGTGCACGAGAAGGCGTTGTTCGACAGGGCGGTCTTCGTCTTCTTGCCCTCGCCGACGGCGGCGAGCGCCGCCGCGGTGTCCGCGTTGGCGTCGCGCCAACCGCCCTCGTCGAGCAACCGGAAGTCCGGCTTGCCGTTCGCGACCGCGAGGTTGACGAGGACGGTGCGACCCTGGAAGTACTTGCCCGAGCCGGGGCGCCGGTGCCAGGCGTAGCCCTCCACCGTGTGGGTCGTCGCCGTGAGGATGCCGTGGGGAATGCTGAGGATGAGGCGGCGCTCGGACATCTGAGGGGAACTCCGGGTCGGGGGGCTCGGCGCGGACCGCCGTGGCGATGCGCGCTCGTACCGACGGTTCTACCCGAGTGGCGGAGCGACTGACAACTGACGGCCGATCGCCGCTGCCGCCCGCCCACGCGCCCGGCCCGGTTAACGCCGCCGCGTCGGGCGGCAATCCGTGGGCAGAGCCCGCTGGCGGGCACGTCCCACCCGGCCCCCGCGCCGCCGCACAGGAGATCCACATGTCCCGACTCGTCCCGACCGCCTTCGCCCTCGCCGCCGCGCTCGCCCTCGGCGCGCTCGCGACGCCCGCGCTCGCCCGTGACCCCGTCAAGGGCGAGGAGTTCCGGGCCCGCGTCGAGAAGCGCGTCACGCGCGCGCTCGCACGGCTCGACCGCGCGCTCGAGCGCCACGAGCTGCCCGCGGACGTGGAGCAGCAGATCCGCGCCGACTCCGCGACGGCGGCGGCGAACGTCCGGGCCGCGGCCGACCAGGCGGCCGCCGACGGCACGGTCACCCCGGAGGAGGCGAAGACCGTGCGCGGCGTCGCGAAGAGCGCCGTCCGCGAAGGGCGCGCGAAGTACGCGAAGTACCTGCCCGAGGGCCAGAAGGGCCCCAAGGGCAAGAAGGGCAAGAAGGCGCGCCGGGCGCGCGACTGACTCTCGCTCGCGGCCCGCGGTGTGCTGCAATGCGCCCGGCGATGCGCGGGCGAGACGGCAGCTTCGAGCGTCGCGGGCGCAACTACTCCCGCGCCCGTGGGCTCGTCGAGGCGCTGCTCCGCCGCGGGTACGGCGCCGGCTGGCCCGCCCGCCTGTGGGGGCGCCTGCCCGCCGCGGGCCGCGTGCGCCTCGTCGAGCGGCGCGTCGCCGTGCGCGCGCCGCTCGCGACCCCGCTGCGCGTCGCGTTTGCCTCCGACCTCCACCTCGGACCGACCACGGCGCGCCGCACGCTCGAGGCTGCCTTCGGTCTGCTCGCGGTCGCGGCCCCCGACGTGCTCGTGCTCGGCGGCGACTACGTCTTTCTCGAGGCGAGTGCGGCCGTGGCCCGCGAGCTCGAGGGGCTCGTCCGGGCCGTGCCGGCGCGGGTCAAGGTGGCGGTGCTCGGCAACCACGACCTCTGGACGGACCACCGGCGCCTCGAGGACGCGCTCGGGCGCGCGGGCGTGCGCGTGCTCGTGAACGAGGCGCTCCGCCTGCCGACACCGCACGGCGGCGTCGCCGTCGTCGGGCTCGACGACCCGTGGACGGGCGCGCCCGACCCCGAGCGCGCGTTCGCGGGCGCGCGCGGCGCCGAGCTCACGCTGGCCGTGTGCCACGCGCCGGAAGGGCTCGCGCTCGTGCGCGGTCGCGCGGTGGCGCTTTACCTCTGCGGCCACACGCACGGGGGCCACGTCGCCCTGCCGGGGGGCGTGCCCATCGTCGTGCCGGGCGGGCGCCTGTCGCGGCGCTACCCCCACGGCGTGCACGCCGTCGACGGCACGACGGTGTTCGTGTCGCGGGGCGTCGGCGGCATCGAGGTGCCGTTCCGCTGCTTCGCGCCGCCCGACGTCGCGCTCCTCGAGCTCGTGAGCGACGTGTAACCGATCCCCGGGCGCGGCGTATCCGAGCTCGATGTCGAAGCGGATCATGACACGGGCGGCGCCCTGGATCGTGGGGCTCGTGGCCGGCGCGCTCGTCGCGGGCTGCGCAGAGGACGGCGACCCCGAGGGGGCCGCCGCGCTCTGGGAGCGCATCCACGCCGAGGGCTACCGCACCTGGGAGCGGGCGCCGGGTTACCCGACCCTGCAGCCCTCGACCGCTCCGCACGGCGGCGAGGTCGAGATCTTCGTCAACCCCGTCGTCGCCGCGGCGCTCGCCGGCGGGCCGGCTGCTGCGTGGCCGGAGGGGTCGGTCATCGCCAAGGACGGCTTCGACGGCGGCTCGCCTTCGATCGTGGCCGCGATGGAGAAGCGCGCCGACGGCTGGTTCTGGGCCGAGTGGGACGGAGGCGGCGAGCTCCTCGCCTCGGGTCACCCGAACGTGTGCACGCGCTGCCACGAAGACGGGGCCGACTTCGTGCGGGCCTTCCCGCTGCCGTAGGCGGTGCGCCGAGCTACGGCGCGCAGCGCGTGACCGTGACGCTCGTGATGGTGACCGGCGTCAGCGGCTTGTCGTTGGCGTCGGTCGGCACGCCAGTGATCGTGCCGACCACGGTCGTCGGGGCGCACTCGCCGAAGATGGTGTAGCCGCCGTCGAGGAAGGTCTGCGGCCCATCACAGATGTAGAACTGCGAGCCGTTCGTGTTCGCGCCGGAGTTGGCGTACGCGAGCGTGCCGTCCTGGTGGGACAGGCTCCCGATCTCGTCGGCGAACTGGTAGCCCGGGCCGCCATAGCCGGTGCCGAGCGGGTCGCCGCCCTGCGCCACGAACCCCGGGATCACCCGGTGGAAGATGAGCCCGTCGTAGAACGGGCGCCGCACCCAGCTCGCCGTCCCCGGCTCGCGCCAGGCGCGCCGGCCGCGCGCGAGGCCGACGAAGTTCGCGACCGCGTTCGGCGCCACGTCCTCGTGAAAGGTGCAGGTCAGCGTGCCGAGGCTCGTCTCGACGACGGCGCGCAGCGGGCCCGGGCCGTCGGGCAGCTCGACCAGCGCCTCGTCGAGGGTGAAGACGCCCGCCTCGGGGTCGGTGCTGCCGACGACCTCGTCCGGGGGCGCGACGTCGGGACCGCACACGGCGCCGCCCGCGCCGCCCGTCGACGTCGTGGTCGTGATCGTGGTCGTGCCGGCGCTGCCTCCCGTGCCGGCGCTCTCCTCCGTTCCGTTGCAGGCCGAGCCGAGGAGGGCGACACCGAGGAGCACGAGGGCGCAACGCATGGGCCGAAGGTACCACGAGCCACGGCCCTCGGGAGCGCTCGCGCCGTCGTCGTGCTCGTCACGCCGCCGGTCGTGCGGAGTCCGGCGCGCGGGCAGGCTTCGTCGCGCGGCGCGGCGGCCACGGCCACAGGCGCGAGACCCGGCGCTGGTACGCGGCATACTCGGGGTACTTCGCGAGCGACAGGCTCTCGGTGAAGCTGGTCGAGCCCTGGAACAGGGCGGTCAGCACCACGGGCCCGAGCAGCGACACGTCGAGCCAGGCGCCGCCGGCGCTCACCGCGAAGAGGTAGAAGGCCCACCACAGCGCCTGCTCGCAGAAGAAGTTCGGGTGGCGCGAGAAGCGGAACAGGCCCGTGGTGACGAACTCTTCGCGGACGGGCTCGCCGCGCTCGCGCCGCGCCTTCTTGTCCTGCTGGAAGCGCCACTGCTGCTCGTCGGCCACCGTCTCGCCCACGAGCCAGAGGACGAAGAGCCCGGCGGCGACGGCGTCGAGCGGTCCGAGCGGGGTGCCCGCGTGCGCGAGCGCCGTGTGGGCGGGCAGCACGAAGAGGAGCAGCACGCCGTTCTGGAAGCCGGCCACGAAGAAGAAGTTGAAGACCTGGAAGGCGGCCGGGCTCATGCGCCGGCGCAGCTCCGCCCAGCGGTAGTCCTCGCCGCCGCGCGCGTAGCCGCCCTTGCGCGCGAAGTTGAAGGTGAGCCGGGCGCCCCACAGGAAGGCGAGCGCGGTCATGAGCACGAGGCGCGGATCCGAGAAGCCGGTCTGGCCCCCGAACCACGCGAGGTAGGCGGGTGGCGCGAGCGACCAGAGCCGGTCGACCCACGAGTACTCGCGCGTGACGACCGAGAGCAGCCACGTCGCGAGGGCGGCGACGGCGCATGCGACGACGGCGGCGGTGAGGGCGTACGACACCGACCACGCCTAGCTCGGGTGCCGCCACCGCGCCAGCGGCGCGCGCCGAGCCCGCCTTCAGGATTGGTGCCCCTCGCGCCGAGACAGGCTATCTTGAGCCGTGTGCGTCGCCGTTCCGGCGCCGCCTTCGTGTGCAGCGCGCGAAGGGGGGGACCCACGAGGTCCCGTCATGACGAGCACCGCGTCGGCGAAGAGCATCCTTTATTACGGTCCTTCACGGCCGCAGTTCGACCGCCTCATGGCGGCGATGCGCCGCGCGCCGGGCTGCGACCCGGTCGTGGGCGATGCGACGTCGTTCCAGCACGGCACGCTGCGCTGTCGCTGGCTGCCGCGGCTCGACACCGACGAGCTGCTCGACGACCTGCAGCGCCGCTACGTGAACCTCGTGGTGCTCGATCTGCGCTGCGCGCCCGCCGATCTCGCGGTGCGCGCGGAGCGGGCGGTCGGCGCACTCCGCGCCCTCGACCGCTCCGAGGAGATCGAGAACCGCTTCGCCTTCCACCGCACGCTGGTGCTCGTCTCGGGCGTGGCGAGCGCCGCCCTCGACGCGGTCATCCTCGAGCTCGGCGCGCTCGGCGTCGGACGCGTGCTGCGCGAGACGACCACGCTCGCGCTGCAGGGTGGGCCCGCCGAGGGCGAGGTGGCGTTCGCCGCCGAGCTCGCCGCCGAGGCCGAGCGCATCATGGTCGGGCGCCGCCGCGGGCAGCGCGCCCTGTGCTGCGCGGGCGGCGGCATCTCCGGCATCTTCTTCGAGCTCGGGGCCCTGAAATGCCTCGACGACTGCCTGCCCGACGGCGGCGTGAACCGCTTCGACATGTACTTCGGCATCAGCGCCGGTGCGGTCGTGAACGGCCCGCTCGCCAACGGTTACTCGGTCGACGAGTTCATGGCCGCCATCGCGGGCGCGGAGGGCGGGCGCATCCCGCGCCTCGACATGCGCCTCTTGCGCATGATGCACTTCGATCTGCCGGGGTACGTGCGGCGCTTCTTCCACGCCGGTCGCCACGCGGCGTCGAGCTTGTGGGGTGCGCTGTCCGGCCGCTCGTCGCCGTCGGTCGAGCAGCTCCTGTTCGACTACCTCGACGTCGTCGCGCCGCCCTTCCGCGGCGACGGCTTCGAGAAGATGCTGCGCGACATCCTCACGGTGCGCGGCGCGACCAACGATTTCCGCCGCCTCACGCGCCACCTGTACGTGGGCGCGACGGATCAGGACGAGCGCGAGCACGTGCTCTTCGGCGACGAGGCGAACGACGAGGTGCCCATCAGCCTCGCCATCCAGGCGTCCCTGAGCCTGAACCCGGCCTTCTCGGCGACGCGCATCCGCGGGCGCTACTACGAGGACGGCGCCGTGACGCGCACGACGAACTTCGTCGAGGCGATCCGCCGCGGCGCGACGCTCATCGTGGTGCTCGACCCCTTCGTCCCGTACGTGGCCCGCACGGCCGGCTTTTCGAACCGACGTGGCCTGCTCTACAACGTCGATCAGAACGTGCGGACCATCTCGCACACGCGCTACGAGATGTCGCGCAACTGGGTGCTGCGCCGCCATCCCGAGGT
This sequence comes from Myxococcales bacterium, assembly GCA_016212965.1. Taxonomy (GTDB): domain Bacteria; phylum Myxococcota_A; class Polyangia; order Polyangiales; family Polyangiaceae; genus JACRDA01. The sequence goes on along the minus strand of JACRDA010000423.1, from coordinate 28,453 downwards.
GAGCGCGTACACCTTCGTGCCCGCCAATCGCCTGCGCCGCACGATGTCGCTGAACCCGATGGACCACCGGCCGTACCTCGAGATCTGGCGCGGCGCGTACCTGTCGACCCTGCAGCGCCTGCGCCGCCTCGCGCACCGGCTCGTCGGCGACTTCAACGCACACGGCTTCGCCATCGACCTCGCCCGGGCCGAGGCCGTGGGCGCGCAGCTGCTCGCGACCCCGGAGCCCACGTTCGCGGACTTCTTCCCGGACCGGAAGATCGCCATCCGGCGCCCACCCCTCGCGCTCGAGGCGGCGGCGCGCCGCACGACGCCGCTCCGCGCGGTGCCGCGCGCGTCGTCACCCGGTCTCGCGCCCGTCTCGAAGGCCGTGGCCTCCGAGCGCGGCTGAAGGCGCCGTCCGGCGCCGCTCGGCCGAAAGCGCCCGCTACTGCGCCGTTTTCGCGTCGACCGCCTGCTCGCAGGCGCGGTACTGCTCGCAGGTCGCGGCCGAGGCGCACGCGACCTTGCCCCGCACGGTGGCGAGCATCTCGTTGGCCATCTTCTCGACCTCGGCGTTCGGCGCACCCTTCGCGTCGCCGGCCATCGCCTCGAGGCAGAAGGCGCGCACGAGGTCGGCCGCCTGTTTCTTCTCCGTCTCGTCGAGCCCCTTGTACGACTCCGCGCCGCACTCGAGGTCCTTGGCCAGGTACGCGTCGCACTCCTTCTGGCCCTTGCGGCCGCAGCCGCCGAGCAGCCCGAGCGCGACCGCGACGATGGGCCCGAGGTACCGAACCGAGCTCTGCTTCATGCCCGCGTCCTACGTCCGCGGCGGTCCGAAGGATCCCTCGAGCGGTGAGAACGGTGCACGGGCTCGCGGCCGTGCTCCGACCCACCCCCGCCTCCGCTCCGGGCACGGACACGAAACACGGGCTCGGGCTCGACCGCGCGACCTTTCCCCGACACACTCGCTCGCGGACCACGGCCATGCCCATGCCCCCCGACGAGTCTCTCCCGAGCTCCACCCCGCCCGCCGCGCCGCGCGTCCACCTCGTCGACGCGACCTACGAGCTGTTCCGCAGCTGGTTCGGGGCGCCGCCGGCGCGTGCGCCCGACGGCCGCGAGGTGGGGGCCGTCCGCGGCCTCGGGGCGACCCTGCTGCGGCTCGTGCGCGACGAGGGCGCGACGCACGTCGGCTGCGCCACCGACCACGTGGTGCGCTCCTTCCGCAACGACCTCTACGCGGGCTACAAGACCGACGAGGGCGTGCCGCCGGCCTTGCTCGCGCAGTTCGAGCTCGCCGAGGAGCTTCTGCGCGCCCTCGGCTTCGTGGTCTGGGCGATGGTCGACTTCGAGGCCGACGACGCGCTCGCGACCGCGGCCGCGCGCTACGCGCCACTGTGCTCGCAGGTGCTGGTGGCGTCGCCCGACAAGGACCTGGCGCAGTGCGTGCGCGGCACGCACGTGGTCCAGCTCGACCGCCGCAAGGGGCTCGTGCTCGACGAGGCGGCCGTGCTCGCCAAGCATGGCGTACCGCCGGCGAGCATCCCCGACTGGCTCGCCCTCGTCGGCGACGCCGCGGACGGCTACCCGGGCCTGCCCGGCTGGGGCGCGAAGTCCGCCGCGGCCGTGCTGCGGGTGTACGGCCACCTCGAGGACATCCCGGCCGACCCCGGCGCCTGGCGCGTCGCCGTGCGCGGGGCCCCGCGCCTCGCGGCCACGCTCGCCGCAGGCCGCGACGAGGCCGCGCTCTACAAGACGCTCGCGACCCTGCGCCTCGACGCGCCGGTGCCGGAGTCGCTCGCGGAGCTCGCCTGGCAGGGGGCTCGGCCGGAGCTCCGCGAGCTCGCGCCGGCGCTCGGCCTCGAGGGCCTGCTCGCGCGCGTGCCGCGCTGGCTGAGCTGAGGCGGCTTCCGAAATGACGAGAGCCGAGGAGCACGCCGCTCCTCGGCTCTTCGGTGCCCGGGCTCACGCCGGGGCCGCGCTCAGCTGCGGCGGCGGCGCGCGAGGCCGATCGCCACGGCACCGAGCGCCACGACGGCCCACGGTCCCGACCCGGAGTCGCTGCGGCCGGGGAGCTGGCAGCCGCAGCTGCCCTCCTCGACGATCTCGGCCGGGCCGAGCTGTGCAGTCGAGCCGCCGTGGCCGCCCTCGTTCGGGGTGCCGCCCGCGCCGCCCTGCTCGACCACCTCGAACAGCACCTCGGCCGGGGGGCCGGCGTAGGTCTCGTCGATGGCGGGCTGGTCCGTGCACATCACGAAGCTGTGGCCCCAGGTCGGCTCGAACACGAAGTCGACGCCGTTCGCGGGCGGTGCCACCACGTGCAGGGCGAGCCGCACCGACACCGTCTCGTTCACGTCGAGGCTGCCCACCTGCACGCCGTTCGCGAGCGCGTTCGCACTCACGTTGGCCGGCGTGCCGTCGATCGCGAAGCCGTCGAGCACGAGACCCGGCTCGAGCGGGATCGCGACCTCGAGGTTGGCGGCCAGCGCCTGGCCGCTGTTCTTGAGCGTCGCGGTCACCTCGAGGCCGTCGCCCATCTGCACCACGGGGACGTTGCTCTCGGTGGTCGAGTCGCTGAAGTTCGGCGCCTTGACGTCGATCTGGAAGGCGACGAGCGTCGGCATGAAGGAGTCGCCGGTGGTCGTCGTGCGGATGACCGCCGACTTCTGGTCGTTGTCGAGGTGGCCCTCGGCCGCGCTCACCGGCACCGTCGTCAGGTCCCAGCTCTGACGCCCGCCCGGGATGTTCTCGCCCGTGAAGGGGTCGTGGTTCGCGTCGCCGAAGGTGCCGAGCAGGTCGGCCTGGCCGTCGGCGTCGTTGACCTGCGAGCAGAAGAAGTTGTCGACCGGGTTGTTCGGGCCCGAGAGGGCCACGAAGGCGTTGCTGCCGCTCCGGCCGAGCGCCAGCTGGTCGCCGGTGAGGTTGGCGTCGCCCTCGACCGCGCTGATGAGGACCTTGCCTTCGACGGCGCCGTAGGGCGGCGCGCAGAAGCCCGACACCTCGTAGTCCTGCTCGGTGTCCTCGTCGACGAAGGGGCCGCCGACGAAGACCGACAGGTTGCGCATCGGCTGTGCGTCCGAGCGGTACGCGACGACGAGGCTCCAGCCCGCGGCGTTCAGCGTGTTGACCGTGGCGGCCTGCGTGGCGGGCACGCCCTCGACCGCGTAGGTGCCGGCGCCGTGGCTCTGCAGGAACGCGGTCACGTCGGCCGAGCGGAGGTAGTAGTTCACGGCGAAGCCGCTGAAGGCCGACTCGGCCAGGGTGCGCGCGGTCTGCCCGTCGGGCGCGACGAAGGTCGTGTCGCCCGCCACGCTGAGCGTGATCGGGTCCTCGAGGTTCGCGAGCACGTCCTCGGCGCCGTAGCGGTAGCTGCCGGCCCACACGAGCTCCGCGTAGAGCACGGTCGCACCCTCGGGCAGCTGCAGCACGCCGGCCGAGCCGTTCCGGTGCCAGTCCCAGGTCGTGTTCGTCGGCCAGGGATTCGCGGGGTCGATGGGGTTGTCGTCGACGAGCGCCGGGTCGAGCGTGATGAAGGTGCCGATCGAGTGCTGCGTGCCCGGGCCGTTCAGCCCGTAGGCCTTGCTCAGGCCGAGGGTGTTGCCCGTCGACGCGATGCCGCCCGGTGCGGTCGTCGAGAAGCGCAGGTGCTGGGCCTCGGCGCTCGGGGCGAGACCGGTGACCGCGGCGGCCGCGAGCGCGCCGAGCAGGGCGGCGACGGAGAGGACGGGGCGGCGGGACGAACGGCGCTGGGACATGGGTCGAATGCTCCCTCGAGATGGCGGGCGAACGGCGCGTTGCCCGGGTTGGCTGAGTGGCCGCCCTCAAGCAACACCTGTGCCGAAGGGTGCGCTCGGCCAAGTGATTGTAATGCGATGTAGGCAACCAGTCGCCTAGGGCCAACTGGATCGTCTGCGATCCAGAACCTGGTGGGCGGGTTGACCAGGCAGCCCGGCACTTGGCGCTCTTGGACTCGGACTCGCCCGAGCGCGACGAAGAATGAAGAAGGAGAGAACCGCAGAGGCCGCAGAGAAGCAGAGAGGCCGCAGAGTCGGAGAAAACTGGGTCGCGTGCCCTCGGATGCGGCCTCTCTCCGTGTGCGCCCTCTGCGGCCTCTCTCTGCCTCTGCGGCCTCAGCGGTCTCTGGGTGGGTGCGGAGGCCGGTGCCCGGGGCGTCATCGCGCTCGCGACGCGCCGACTCGCCCGTCCCTTCCGGTCGAGACAGCCCGGGTCACAAGAGCGGCGACAACAGGTGCGCCGCCGACTCGCGCAGCGTCTGCAGGACGGGCTCGTGCGCCATGTCGCGCGGACGCACGCGGACCGAGTCGGCCACGGTCTCTTCGTGCCAGCGCGCGAGCTCGCGGTTCAGCGCCTCGGAGTGGAGGAAGCAGCCGACCTCGAAGTTGAGCTTGAAGCTCCGGTTGTCGACGTTCGCGGTGCCGATGACGGCGAGGTTGTCGTCGACCACGAGCGCCTTGGCGTGGAGCATCTGGCCCTCGTACTCGAAGATGTGGGCACCCGCGAGCAAGAGCTCGCGGTAGTAGGCGCGCGACGCCCAGCGCACGAGGCGCACGTCCGAGCGCGCCGGCACCACGATGCGCACGTCGACGCCGCGGGCGGCCGCCGTCCGCAGCGCCACGGTGAGCGCGTGGCTCGGGATGAAGTAGGGCGTCGCGATCCAGATGCGCCGCTCGGCGCGCGTGAGGGCGACGAAGAAGGCGTCGTGGATCCACTCGTCGACGGCGTCGGGCCCGCTCGCAATGACGGCGCAGGTGACCTTGCTCGGCAAGGAAACCGGTGCCGGCTCGACCTCGGCGACGTGCTCGCCGGTCGCGAAGAACCAGTCCTCGAGCAGCACGTGCTCGAGCGCCCCGACGGCCGGCCCGCGCAGCGACAGCGAGATGTCGAGCCACTCGTAGGCGTACTCGTCGCCGATGTTCATGCCGCCGGTGAACGCGACCTCGTGGTCCACGACCAGGATCTTGCGGTGGTTGCGGAAGTTGAAGGCCGGGGCGCGCAGGCCCCGAAAGCGCGGCGGCAGGAAGGCGGCGACGTGGGCGCCCGCGGCGCGCAGCGGGTCGGCGAACTTGCCGAGGAAGTGCGACGAGCCGACGGCGTCGACGAGCACGCGCACCTTGCAGCCCGCGCGCGCCCGCTCGGCGAGCAGATCGCGGATGCGGCGCCCGGTCGCGTCGTCGTTCCAGATGTAGTAGAGGACGTGGATCGTGTGACGTGCCGCGGCGATGGCGCGCTCCATCTCGGGGAAGGCCGTGCGCCCATTGATGAGCAGGCGCACGTGGTTGCCCTGCGAGACCCACACGGTGCGTCCGAAGGCGCGTGCCGGCCCGAGGCCGTCGAGCGCGGTGCCCTGCTCGCAGAGCGCCATGTGCTGCTGGCGCTCGCGAAACACCTTCGTGCTCTTCGTGCGGCTGCGGCGCTTGCGGCGCAGGTGGGTGCGCCCGAAGAGCCACCACGCGAAGATCCCCCCGAGCGGGAACGCGAAGAGCGCCAGCAGCCACGCGAGGGCGGCCTGCGGGCGCCCCCGGCGCTGCAAGAGCACGCTCGGCACCGACAGGAGCGCGACGAGCTCGGCGATGCCGAGGATGACGGCCGGCACGAGGCCGATGTCGACCTCCACGCCCAGGTACCGGAGCAGCCGGAAGAACGACGTGCCCATGGGGGCAGGATGTCCCGCGGCCTTCCGCTGCGGCAAAGCAATTCCAGCCCGGACGCATCAGAAACTTGACCCGCCCGCGAGGCGGCGGGACACAGCACGCCATGCGAAGCCTCTTTCTCGTGACCCCCGCTCCGTCCTCGTCCTCCTGGCCCCGACGCCTGCCCGGCCTGCGCGCCTTCGGCGCGCTCGTGGGGTGCGTGCTCTTGGCCGGCGTCGCTCTCGGCACGACCGGCTGCGAGAAGAAGGGCACCACCGAGCCCAAGGTCGGCAGCTCCGTCCAGGAGGCGAACTACGCCCAGGACTACCCGGGCGAGCTCGACGCGGCCGCGTCGGGGATGAGCGACCGCCAGAAGGCGCTCGGCGAGGCCACGGCGAAGTTCGACGGCTATCCCGACCAGGTGAAGGAGCCCACCAACTACAAGCGCGTCGCCGAGGTGGCGGAGGCCGCCGACAACGCCGGCAAGAGCGAGAAGTACGTCGAGCGCCGCCGCCAGATCGAGTGCGGCCAGAAGTTCCTCGGCGAGGGCGACGACGCCATCGCCAAGAAGGTCGCCTCGGGCGTCGGCTACACGGCCCAGCAGAAGGGCTGCTCCGCCTCCGACGTGCAGTCGGCGACGATGTACGGCTTCAAGAAGGCCATCGAGGAGGAGTCGAAGGAGCGCATGCGCAAGGCCAACAGCGCACACATGCTCATCGACCGCTACAAGGAAGAGATCGGCAAGGACAACGTGCCGAAGGTCGAGGTCCAGGCCGACGAGATCGCCGACGCGAGCTACACGGCGAACATCGAGCTGCCCGAGCGCAAGAACCGCCTCAACAAGATGATCGGCGAGTCGGACGGCATCAAGAAGACGATGGACAGGTACATCGACGAGGAGAAGGCCTACCAGAAGGAAGAGGGCCGCACCGAGGCGGAGAAGAAGGCGTCCGACGAGCGCATCGCGAAGATGGAGGACGCCAAGAAGAACCTCGACGACACGGTCAAGCGCGCCAAGGAGCAGGCCAAGGAGATCGACAAGCAGGTCGCCGACGCCCAGAAGCAGTACACGGACCAGCTCGGCAAGCTGAAGACCGAGCTCAAGAAGCGCGGCAGCGAGCAGAAGAGCGACAAGAAGTAGCCGTCGGCGCCGCGCCGCGCCGGTCAGCCGGCGCGGCCGCGCGACTGCCGGTACCACGCGAGGGTCGTCGCGAGGCCGGCGTCGAGCGTCGTCTTGGCGCTGAACCCGAAGCGCGCCCGCGCGCGCTCGACGTCGAGCTTGCGGCGCGGCTGGCCGTTGGGGCGCGAGGTGTCCCACACGATGTCGCCGCGGTAGCCGACGGCCGCGCGCACCTTGTCGGCGAGTTCGCGCATCGCGATCTCGAAGCTCGCCCCGAGGTTCACGGGCTCGTCGCCGTCGTAGCGCTCGGCGGCGAGGACGAAGCCGTCGACCGCGTCGTCGACGTAGAGGAACTCGCGCGTCGGGCTGCCGTCGCCCCACAGCGTGACGTGCGGGGCGCCGGCCTCGTCGGCCTCGACGAATTTCCGGATCATCGCCGGGATGACGTGCGAGGTCTCGAGGTCAAAGTTGTCGCGCGGCCCGTAGAGGTTGACCGGGAAGAGCACGACGAAGTTCGAGCCGTACTCGCGCCGGTAGTCCTGCGCCATGACGAGCAGGGCCTTCTTGGCGACGCCGTAGGGCGCGTTCGTCTCCTCGGGGTAGCCGTTCCAGAGATCGTCCTCGCGAAAGGGCACGGGCGCGAACTTGGGGTAGGCGCACACCGTGCCGGCGACCACGACCTTGGGCGTGCCGTGGCGGCGCGCCTGCTCGAGGACGTGCAGGCCCATGGCCATGTTGTCGTGGAAGAAGGAGCCGGGGTGCCGCAGGTTGGCCCCGATGCCGCCCACCTTGGCCGCGAGGTGGAACACGAGCTCGGGCCGCAGCTCGTCGAACAGCGCCGCCGTGCGCGCGCCGTCCGTGTGGTCGCAGTCGCGCGAGCGCGGCGCCGCGACGCTCGCCGCACCGAGGGCGCGCAGCCGCTCGACCAGGTGCGAGCCGAAGAACCCCGCCCCACCGGTCACGAGCACGCGCTTTCCCTGGATGTCCATGGCGTCCGAATCACTACAGCGAGCGACGGCCTCGCGCAACGGCGCGGGTTGTCGCTCCGGCCCGCCGGGGCTACGACGCTACGTGCGGACGAGCGGGGGCCGAGAGCGGAGGCAGCGGTGACGGCGACACACCACTACAAGAGCAACCTGCGCGACATCTACTTCAACCTCTTCGAGGTGCTCGAGATCCAGAAGCGCACCTTCGAGCACGAGCCCTACGCGCACCTCGACGAGGCGACGACCCGCGAGATCCTGTCGCGCCTCGACGCGCTCTGCCGGACGGAGATCGACGCCTCCTTCGTCGCCTCGGACCGCGTGCCGCTCGTGCTCGACGGCGCGGGCAACGTCACCCTGCCCGAGGAGCTCAAGCGCTCGAACGCGGCCTACAAGGAGTCGGGCTTCGACAAGCTCGACGTGCCCGAGCGCCTCGGGGGCTTCGGCGCGCCGCCCTCGGTGAGCTGGGCCGCCTTCGAGCTCGTGTCCGGCGCGAACCCCTGCGTCGGGTACTACGCCTTCGGGGCCGTCATCGCGCGCATCATCGATCGGCTCGGCACCGAGTCGCAGAAGGCCCGCTACGTGAAGCCGATGCTGGAGCACGGCTGGGGCGGCTCCATGGTCCTCACCGAGCCCGACGCCGGCAGCGACGTCGGCGCGGCGCGCGCCAAGGCGCGGCCCGTCGCGGGCGACGTGTGGGAGATCGAGGGCGTCAAGCGCTTCATCACGAACGGCGACTTCGACGGCGTCGACAACATCGTGCACCTCGTGCTCGCGCGCCCCGAGGGGGCGGGCCCCGGCACGAAGGGCCTGTCGATGTTCATCGTGCCCAAGTTCTGGGTGAACGAGGACGGCAGCCTCGGCGAGCGCAACGGTGCCTTCGTCACGAACATCGAGAAGAAGATGGGCATCAAGGGCTCGGCCACCTGCGAGATGACCTTCGGCGAGCGCACGCCGGCCCGGGGTCTGCTCGTGGGCGAGGTCCACCGCGGCATCCAGCAGATGTTCCACGTCATCGAGCAGGCGCGCATGGGCGTCGGCGTCAAATCGGTGGCCACCCTGTCGACGGCCTACCTCCACGCCCTCGCCTACACGAAGGAGCGCGTGCAGGGCCCCGACCTCTTGCGTGCGACCGACAAGACCGCCCCGCGCATCGCCATCATCGGCCACGCCGACGTGCGCCGCATGCTGATGCTGCAGAAGTGCCACGCCGAGGGGATGCGCGCGCTCGCCCTCTTCACGGCCAGCATCCAGGATGAGGTCGAGATCGCGGGCGGCCACGTGGCCGCCGAGGCGAAGTCGCTCGACGCCCTGAACGACCTCTTGCTCCCGCTCGTGAAGGGCTACTGCTCCGAGAAGGCCTACGAGATGCTGACGCTGTCGTTGCAGTGTCTCGGCGGCTCGGGCTACGTGCAGGACTACCCCATCGAGCAGTACGTCCGCGACCAGAAGATCGACACGCTCTACGAGGGCACGACGCACATCCAGGCGCTCGACCTCTTGCTGCGCAAGGTCGGGCGCGACGGCGGCGCGACCCTCGGCGCGCTCCTCGGCCGCATCGGCGAGACGCTCGCCAAGGAAGAAGGGGGCGCGGCCCTCGCCGTCGAGCGCCAGCGCCTCGGCCGGGCCGTCACCGAGCTCCAGGCCATCCTCGCGGCGCTCATGGGCAAGCTCGGCGAGTCGCTCCAGCACGTCGGCTTGCAGGGCAATCGCGTGCTCGCGGCCGTCGCCGAGACGGTCATCGGCTGGTTGCTGCTGCGGCAGGCGGCCGTGGCCCTCGGCAAGCGCGACGCGGCCTCGGAGCCCGACCGCAACTTCTACGACGGCAAGGTCGCGGCCTGCCGCTTCTACTGCCAGAACGTGCTGCCCTCGCTCGAGCTCACCCAGAAGCTCGTCGAGGAGAGCTCGCTCGAGCTCCTGTCGCTGCCCGACGACGCCTTCTGACACGGTCCCCGAGCGCACGGGCATGTCGCTCGACTACTCCGAGGAGCTCCAGCAGAAGCTCGCGTCGCTCGCGACGGCGCACGGCTGCTACCTCTTCAAGGACGGGGCGGGCGAGGTCGTCTACGTCGGCAAGGCCAAGAGCCTGAAGAGCCGCGTGCGCAGCTACTTCCAGGAGTCGGGGTCGGACAACCGCTACTTCATCCCGATCCTGCGGCGCGTGGTGGCGGATCTCGAGACCATCGTCACCGCGAGCGAGAAGGAGGCCGCGGTCCTCGAGAACGAGCTCATCAAGCGTTACCAGCCGCGCTTCAACGTCAAGCTGCGCGACGACAAGGACTTCCTCTGCCTCAGGCTCGATCGCGGCGCCGACTGGCCCCGGCTCGAGATGGTGCGCCGCCCCGCGCCCGACGGCGCGCGCTACTTCGGCCCCTACCACTCGGCGACGAGCGCGCGGCGCACGCTCGGGCTCGTGAACAAGCACTTCCAGCTCCGGACCTGCACCGACGCCGATCTGCGCTCGCGGCGCCGGCCGTGCCTGCAGTACCAGATCAAGCGCTGCCCCGGTCCGTGCGTGTACCCGGTCGACGCCGCGCTCTACGGCGGGCAGGTGCGCGCGGTCGAGCTCTTTCTCGACGGGCGCCACGACGAGCTCAGCCGCGAGCTCGAGGAGCGCATGCGCGCGGCCTCGCGCGGCATGGAGTTCGAGCTCGCGGCGCTCTACCGCGACCAGCTGCGCGCCGTCGAGTCGATCCGCCAGTCGCAGCGCGTCGTCACGGTGCACGACGTCGACCAGGACGTGGTCGGCCTGTTCCGGCAGGCCGAGATCTGCGAGGTCGTGGTGCTCGAGGTGCGCGGCGGGCGCCTGACCGACAGCCACAGCTTCTCGCTCCGCGGCAGCGAGCTGCCGGACGAGGAGGTGCTCGCGGGCTTTCTCGGCGGCTACTACGGCGACGAGCTCGTGAGCGCGAGCGAGCTACCGGACGAGCTGCTCTTGCCGCTCGCGCCCGACGCGCTGCAGGGCCTCGAGGACTGGCTCACCGAGCGGCGCGGGCGCAAGCTTGCCGTGCTGGTGCCGAAGCGCGGGCAGCGGGCGGGCCTCGTGCGCATGGCGCTCGAGAACGCCGCGCACGCGTTCGCGGAGAAGCAGCGCGCGCAGGCCGAGGTCGAGGTGCGGCTCGAGGAGCTGCGCGAGAAGCTGCGCCTGCCGACCGTGCCGCACTACATCGAGTGCTGCGACATCTCGCACCTCGGCGGCGGCGACGCCGTCGGCGCCATCGTGTGCCTCCACGACGGCGAGCCCCACAAGAAGCGCTACAAGACCTTCCGCGTGCGCACGACCGAGTCGGGCGACGACTACGCGGCCATGTACGAGGTGCTGGCGCGGCGCTTCCTCCGGGGCCGCGGGGCCGCCGAGGCGCCGACCGCACCCGCCGAGGCGCCGGCCGCGCCCGCCCTGCGGGATGCGTCCCACGCGCCCGATGCGTCCGATGCGCCCGAGCCTGCGGGCGCACCGGTCGAGCGGAGCGCCGCGGCGAACGAGACCTGGGAGCTGCCCGATCTGCTCGTCGTCGACGGCGGCCGCGGGCAGCTCGGGGTCGCGCTCGCGGCGGCGCACGATCTCGGCCTGCACGAGCTGTGCATCGTCGGCCTCGCCAAGGAGCGCGAGAGCGTGACCGGGGAGAAGATCGTCGACCGGGTGTACCTGCCCGGCCAGAAGAACGGCATCCTGCTCCGCCCGCAGAGCGCGTCGCTCTACTTGCTCGCGCGCGCCCGCGACGAGGCGCACCGCTTCGCGAACCGCGGTCGCGAGCGCACCGGCACGAAGCGTCGCCTGCGCTCGGAGCTCGAGTCCGTCAAGGGACTCGGCCCCGCGGCGCAGAAGGCGCTGCTCACGACGCTCGGCTCGCTCGCCGCCGTCCGCGCCGCGAGCGACGTCGAGATCCTCGCCGTGCCCGGTATCCAGAAACGGCACCTCGCCGCGCTGCGGCGGGCGTTCGAGGCGCCGGTCAGCGAAAAGGACGCATCGGGCGGGCGAAGTCGTTGACGTTGACGTTGACCTTGACGTGGACGCGGACTTCTCGACGACACGAGGGTCGTCCGCGCCAGCGTCGCCTACCGCAAGCAGCCTCGCGGGCCCGTCGTCACCCCGGCTCGAACGTCGCCGTGAGCTCGTAGAGCCCCTCGTCGCCGGCGGTGAAGCCGTCGACGATGACGGTCACGGCTTGGCCCACGACGAGCGGCGTCGTGATCGACTCCTCGCTGCCGGCCGGCGCGTGGTTGCTGCACGCGACGTAGTTGTCGACCGTGGTGGGGCCGCAGCCGTCCTCCACGTGGAGCGAGAAGTCGTCGGCCGGCTGCGCGAGGGTGAGGTGGAGCACGCCGTTGGACGGCGCGACGAAGGCGTACGCGCGCTCGGTCCCGCCGCCGTTGACGAACGAGCAGATCCCGGCGAGGTCGAAGTAGTCCGGGGCTCCGACCGTCGTGCCCTGGTTGGGTGAGCTCGTCGAGAGTGCGGGCAACGACGCGCAGACGCTCGCCCACTCGATGGTGAGGCAATCGGCGCTGCAGCCGTCGCCGCTCGCCGTGTTGCCGTCGTCGCACGCCTCGGGACCGACCGCCGCGCCGTCGCCGCACAGCGCGGCGGTGAAGCTCGCCGTGAGCTCGAAGGCGCCGGCCTGGCTCGGCGAGGCCCCGCGCACGATGACGAGCGCGGGGAGGGCCGGCGCCGTGTCGAAGTCGACGAAGAGCACGTCGTCGCCGAGCTGGTTCTGGCATGTGAGCTCGGAGCCCCCGTCGGCGCAATCGGAGTAGACGCTGACGCCGAGGTCGGCGCTCGCGCTCGTGAGCGACAGCGTGAGACGGCCGGCCGCCGGCGGGGTCGTCGCGTACGTCGCCACGGTCGTCGCGATGTAGGGGTCGCACCCCGAGGGGTAGCCCGAGAGGCCCCCGATCGTCGTGCCCGCGAGCGGCTGGTCGAGCGTCAGCGGCGCCGCGTCGTCGCAGAGCTGTGCGAGCTCGGCCGCCAGGCAGTCGCCCGCGCAGCCGTCGTTCGAAGCGGTGTTGCCGTCGTCGCAGATCTCGCCGCCGACGACGTCGAGCACCCCGTCGCCGCAGACCGGCTGCGGATGACACACGCCGACGACGGGGTTCGAGAACACGCCGAGGCAAATCTCGCCGCCCGGACACGAGGGGCTCGCGGTGCGACACAGCCGCTCGCAGACGAGATCCGGGTCCTCGTAGAAGAACTTCATGCACAGCCCGCGGAAGGCGTCGCCCTCGATGCCGCACTCGACGAGCTCGGGCGAGCTCGGGGAGCACACGGCGCCGATCGCCGCCGGGTCGCCGGTCTCCGGCCGCTCGCACAGGTTCGACAAGGCGCAGAAGCGCCCGGTGTCGCAGCCCGACACCTCGGTGAGAAAGTCGCAGATCCGGGCGCACTCGCCGGGCTCGCCCGTGCAGACGGCGCCCGCGACGCACTCGGTCGAGATGTCCCGCTTCGTGCAGCCCTCGCCGACGGCGCCGCTGCCCGTCTGCACGCACACGCCGAACGACTGCGTGGGTCCGAGCGGCCGGCAGGTCGTCCCCTCGCCGCAGGGCGCTCCGGTCGCGGGGGCGCACTCGGTGTAGCAGGCGCCGACGGCCGCACCCGTCACCTCCTCGTCGGGGTCGGCGAGCTGAGACAGACACACCTCGTCGTCGGCGCAGAAGGGCGGGTCGAAGGTGAGGCTGCACTGAGCCGGCCCGCAGGTCGACGACTGGGGCTCGCAGACCTGCACGGCCTCGTTGCCGCACTCCTCGGCGCTCGTGCACGGCGTGCCGTCCACGGGGCGGGTGTCGAACGCCCACTCGGCGACGTAGTAACAATCGCCGCCCGGGAGCACCTCCCAGGAGTAGTCCGGATTCTGGATGACCTCGACGAGCTCCATGCCCGCGGCGCGTCCCACGACCTGCCCGTCGAAGTCGACGGGGAGCTGCGTGAGCTCCATCGTGCCATTGCGTGGGTAAAAGGCGCGCCGCGGCTGGCCGCCGAGATCGTAGGCGACGAGCAGCACGCAGTGCTGGCAGGTGCCGTAGTTGTCGTCGGGCGCCGTCGCGAACGCGAAGCTCCCGGTCGCGAGCGGCGGAAGCGTCCCCGTGCCGTCGTCCTCGTAGAGCTCGAGCGTGAGGCGGGTCTTGGCCAGCTCCGCGACGGGCGGGAGCACCGGCGCCTGGAGCCCGATGCTCGCGATGCTGCCGAAGTAGAGCGACGTGTCGCCGAGCGCGAGCACCGTGCACGGACCGTCGTAGGTGGCTCCGGCGCCGCCGCCCCCGACGCCCGGCGGGGCGACGGTCTCGTCGTCGCCGCAGGCCGCGACGACCGAAGCGAAAGCGGCGAAGAGCGCGCACACGATGAGGATGCGTCGATGCATGCCGCACTGTGCCGCGCCGCCCGCGCGAGCGCCAGAGTGCGCCAGCCGGGGGCTGCGCAGATCGTCGTTCGCCCGGCGCTGCAGGGCGTCGAGCTCGGCGGGGTCGATCCGCAGGGGAAAGGCCGCCCCGGCAGGGGAGGTCGGCGAGAACCTTGAAAACTGGTATACAGTATCCCATGTTTCGAGGATGGCCGTGAGGCGTCTCCGGGCCCTCGCCGCGCTCCGCGACGCGTTTCGGGTCCACCCGGTCGTCACGCTGGTCGGTCCCCGACAGTGCGGCAAGACGACCCTGGCACTCGAGTACGCCCGCGAGCGTGCCAAGCGCGGCGAGGTGCTGCGGCTCGATCTCGAGGACCCCGTGGACCTCGCGCGCCTCGACAACCCGATGCTCGCGCTCGAGGGAACGCGCGGTCTGGTCATCATCGACGAGGTCCAGCGCCGTCCCGAGCTCTTCCCGGTGCTGCGCGTGCTCGTCGATCGCGGCCCCCGCGGTCGCAAGTTCCTCATCCTCGGCAGCGCGTCGGGCGAACTGCTGCGCCAGAGCTCGGAGTCGCTCGCGGGCCGGACGGCGCTCCTCGAGCTCTCGCCCTTCTCGCTCCACGAGACGCGCGAGCCTCGCCGACTGTGGCTGCGCGGCGGTTACCCGCGGGCGTACCTGGCGCGACGCGACGCGGATGCGTTCGCATGGCTCGGCGCGTACGTCACGACGTTCCTCGAGCGGGACGTGCCGTCGTTCGGCCTGCGCATCCCGGCGCGGGCGCTGCGTCGCTTCTGGATGATGCTCGCGCACACGCACGGGCAGGTCCTCAACCTGTCGGAGCTCGGTCGCGCGTTCGGCGCGACTCACAAGACGGTGGCCCATTACGTCGACATCCTCTCGCAGACGTTCATGGTGCGACAGCTCCAGCCTTGGTTCGAGAACATCGGCAAGCGCCAAGTCAAGGCGCCCAAGCTCTACTTCCGCGACAGCGGCCTGCTCCACGCGCTCATCGGGATCACGAGCCGCCACGCCTTGGCGGTGCACCCGCGCGTGGGGGCATCGTGGGAGGGCTTCGCCCTCGAGTCGATCCTGCGGGAGCTCGGCCCCGCCCCGGGCGAGTGCTTCTTCTGGGCGACGCACGCCCACGCCGAGCTCGATCTGCTCACCTTCGTCGCTGGGCGACGCATCGGCTTCGAGATCAAGCGCGCCGACGCGCCCACGGTCACCCGCTCGATGCGGATCGCGAGCGCCGATCTCGGGCTCGACCACCTCTACGTCGTGACGCCCGGAGACGCGACGTTCCCGCTGGCCGAGCGGATCTCGGCCCTCGGGCTCGACGCCATCGGCAGCGGGCAGTGGCGACCCTGATCGCTTGGCGTCGCGGCACGATTGCCGCAGCAGGCCGGAGACCGAAACGGCTCGCGGTGCGTAGGTAACTCTCCTGCCAACACGAGGTCATCATGCGCCCCACGCCGCTGCTCGCCTTTCTCGTCGCCACCGCCGCCACCGCCTGCTCCGTCCCGAACGCCGGCGAGCCGCTGCGGCCCACGACCACCGTCGCAGCGAGGCCGAGCGCGGCTGCGCCGGCGGCCACCGTGCCGCCTGCGACGCCGGTCGTCGCGCCTGGGCCGAGCGGGGCGGCGGTCGCGGGCGCGAACGCCTTCGGCTTCGATCTCTACCGGCGCCTCGCGCGAGCGCCCGGCAACCTCGCGTTCTCGCCCGCGAGCCTGGCGATCGCCCTCTCGATGACCTACGCGGGCGCACGCGGCGAGACGCGTGACGAGATGAAGCAGGCGCTCCACGCGCCGGACGACGAAGCGCTCCACCGGGGCCTCGCGGCCGTGCTGGCGTCGTGGCAGGCGTCGCGAGGCCCCCACGAAATCCACGCCGTGAACCGGCTCTTCGGCGAGCGCTCGCTGCCGTTCCACGCGCCGTTCGTCGACCTGACCGCCACGCGCTACGCTGCGCCGCTCGACCCGAGCGACTTCGCGCGGCAGCCGGAGGTCGAGCGGCAGCGCATCAACCGCTGGGTCGTCGAGCAGACGCGCGAGCGCATCGTCGATCTACTGCCCGACGGCGCCATCACGAGCGCCACGCGGCTCGTGCTCGCGAACGCGCTCTACTTCAAGGCCGCGTGGCAGGAGCCGTTCCTCGCGCCGCTCACCGCGACGGGACCGTTCCACCGCGCCGGCGCCGCGACGAAGGACGTCCCGCTCATGCACAACAACGCGACCGCGGGGCACGCGGCGGTCGACGGCGTCGAGCTCGCCAAGCTCCGCTACGCCGGCGGCCGCTTCGCGACGCTGTTGGCGCTCCCGGCCGCGCCCGACGGCCTCGCCGCCCTCGAGGCGCGTCTCGACGCCGCCACGCTCGATCGCTGGGTCGCGGCGCTCGAGCCGAAAGAGCTCGCCGTGACGCTGCCGCGCTTCCGTCTCGAGCCAGGCACGTCGTTCGCGCTGAAGGAGCACCTCGAGGCCCTCGGGATGCGCCGCGCGTTCGGCCAAGCGGACTTCTCGGGCATGTCGGACGCCGCGCTGTTCGTGGACGAGGTCTACCACAAGGCCTTCGTCGCGATGGACGAGGCCGGCACCGAGGCGGCCGCCGCGACGGCGGTCGTGATGAACGAAAGCATGCCCCTGCCGGCCGCCACGACCTTCCGCGCGGACCGACCGTTCCTCTTCTTCGTCCGCGACCTCGAGACCGGCCTCGTGCTCTTCGCCGGTCGAGTCGCCGAGCCGTGACCGCGACTCGAGCCGACCCGGGGGCGCCGCCACACTCGAGCGGAGGCGAGCGGGTCGAGCGTCCAGCACGTCGGTGCTCCACACGTCGAGCGGCGCGCGCTCGGCGCGCGGCGGCGCGCTCAGAAGGTGTGGTACGTCCAGGGCGCGAAGGGCTTCACGTCGTAGGGCCCGTCGACGCCGAGCAGCGAGAGCTCGAGCGTGCCGTGGCAGCCGAGGCAGGTCCCGGTGTGGGTGAAGTCCTTGCCGTGGCCGTGGCAGTCGAGGCAGGGTGCCGCGTCGCCCGGGATGTTTCCGAGGCCGAAGCCCGGGTGCATGTCTCCGGGGGGCGGGTCGGCGTGGCACTGCGTCACGCAGCTCTGGTGCCAGGTGGCCGCGTCGCCCTGATGGCAAGCGGCGCACAGGTTCTTCGCGCTGTTGCCATCGGTCACCGAGATGCCCGCGCGACCGTTGACGGACGAGCGCAGCCGGGCGCGGTTCGTGCCCCCGTGCGGAGTGTGGCAGTCACCGCACGGCGTCGCCGCGCCCCGCACGTACGGCGCGAGGAGCGGGCCGCTGAAGCCCGCCCCCTGCCGCGCGCCGTGGTAGTCGTCGGCCAGGCTGCCCTTCGTCACGATGGCGGCGTGCACCGGGCCCACCACGAGGAAGCAACCGCCAGCGACTGCCAGCCACTTCATGGCGGCTGGCATGCAGGCGGCCCGATCGCGAGTCAACGACGTTCTTCGGGCGTACTGGCTGGTCAATGGCCAATGGCCATCGACTAATTCGCGGGCGGCGGCGGCACGGACGTGATGGCCGTGAGGTTCGCCGTGTGGGCGCCTGCGTCGACCCGCTGATCGGGCACGAGCACGCCCGGGAAGCTCGCGACGACGCCGTTCGGCTGCAGGAGCACGGTCGCGAGGTAGAGCCGCGCGATGGGGCGGCCGGCGATGTAGTTCGAGCCGACCGAGCGGTCCTCCCACAGCTGGCCGTCGCCGCGGCGGCTCGAGAAGAGGAGGAAGTAGTAGGTCCCCTCGGGCCGCTCGAGGGTGGTGTCGCCGAAGCGCGACCAGCTGTTCGTGTGGCCCGCGCCCGCGTAGAGCACGGAGTCGCTCGGGGCGTCGTTCGCGACGAGGCGTGTCGGGGCGTGCGAGCCGTCGGCCGGCATGACCCAGATCTCGGCGGTCTCCTCGTCGTAGCCGCCGGTGCCCGGGGCCGTGCGCGTGTAGGAGAGGAGCGCGCCGTCGCGCGAGAAGGTGGGGTAGGTCTCGTTCTCGGCCGTGGTCCCGACGTGGGGCAGGGGCGCGGGGGCGCCGAACGCGGGTGCGCCGTCGTGCGTGACCGTGACCGGGACCTGCCAGAGGTCGGCGGCGCTGCCTTGCCAGAAGTAGCCGTCGACCATGCCGTCGGTCGCGACGAACACGACGCGATCGGCGCCCGGCGCGAAGGCCGGCGTCGCGACCGAGAGCTCGCCCTCCACCGTGCCGCCGGTTCCCGGCTTCGGGGCGGTGAAGAGCTTGGCCTGCGGGGCGTCGAGCTCGACGAGCCCGAGGGCGCCGTCGCTGCCGACCGCTGCGAGCCAGTGACCGGTCGCGTCGCTCCACGCGTCGCGCGCCATCGACGGCACGGTGAGCGAGGTCGTGTCGAGCAGGGCCTGCGCCGACGGGCTCACGAAGGGCGAGGGCGTCGGTGGGGCGCCGTCGTGGGGCCGCATGACCTTGACGCGCCAGCCGGCCTCGAGGGTCTGGTACGCGAGGTCGGCGCCGTCGGGCGACACGGCGTGGCAGCCGATGCAGCCCTGCTCCTCGTTCGTCGCGAGGGTCTGCGGCGTGCCGCTCTCGAGCGCGAGCCGCTGGACCGCGAAGTCCGACGGGGCCTGCACGCTGTCGGGCTGCACGATCTCGAGGTAGTTGAGGTCGGGTGCCTCGGCGAGACCGCCGAGCAGCCGGAGCTCGCCCGTGGTCTCGCCCGCGGGGGCCGCCGCGCCCGCGGCTGCCCAGCGCACGCTCCAGCCGATCTCGGCGCCGAGACAGCGCACGGCCTCCCAGGTCGCGTCGGGCAGGGCGATCGTCCACCAGGCGCCCGTCACGGTCGAGTCGTCGTGCGCCTTCGGCGCCGCCTCGGGGATCGCGGTGAAGCGCAGCGTCTCGCCGCCGACCACGAGCTCGAGCGCCGCGAGCGCCGGCATGGCGCTCGTGTGCACGAGGAAGCGCGGGCTCGGCCACACGTCCGGCACGAGCGCGCCCGACGGTGGGTCGAAGACGAGCGGCGCCTGCGCGCCCGCGGGCTCGGCGAAGACCGCCGCGTCCGCGGCGCTGACGCCCACGCCGAGGTCGTCGAGCACGGAGAGGCCGCAGCCGCCGCCGTTGAAGCCGCCGCCCGCGCCCTGCCCGTTGCCGCCGGAGTCCGCGCCGCCCGCACCCGCTCCGCCGCTGCCGGTCGCGAGCGCGGCGCCGTCACCGCTCTGGCCCGAGGCACAGGCGCCCGCCGCCGCCGCCAGGATCACCGCCACGCCGAGAAGCCCGTGTTTGACTGAAGTTCGCATGTGCCTCGTCCTTCCGTGGGTCGTCGGACCGAGGCAATGCAACCGCGGGGCCAGGGGCGCCGCGGCCCGCACGCGGCGCTCGCGGCGCGCGGGTTCAGCCGTATTCCCGGGGTGTTACGCGCGCTCGGGCCGGTGCGCGCGCTCGGCTCGAGTGCTCAGTCGACTGCGCACGACTGCTCACTCGAGTCGACAGCCGCTCACGGCCCGCGCCCCGTGAAGTCGTTGATCTGGACCACCACGGCCTTGGCGGGCGCGGTCGCCTTCGTGGTGGAGCGCCCGCCATTGGCGCCGCTCATCGGGTCCGTGGGATCGATGCGCAGGCCGCTCAGCTGGACCTCGCCCGGGAGCACGTGGTCGACGACGAAGCTGCCGTCGGCCGCCGCGACGACGACCCGCCGCCCGAAGCCCTGGAAGAACGCCTCCACGACGAGCGCCGTGCCGGCGACCTGCGCCGCGGGCTTGCCGCTCCGCTCGACGAGCTTGCCCGTGACGGTCGCGCGCGCGTCGAGCACCGCGACCTGCACCCTGGCGCTTGCGGCGGCGCCCGTCACGAGCGTGAGCTTGACCTCGCCGAGCCTCGGGTGGCGGGGATCCTTCTGGTCGCGCACGGTCACCACGGCATCGCCGATCGGCAGATCGGTGAAGGTGACGCCCCCGGCGGCGTCGAGGTACTTGCTCCAGCTGCTGTTCGCGACCGAGACGGTTGCCTCCGCGCCGGGGCAGCCCTTGTTCGGGCAGTCGCTCGTGACGACGAGCGACGCGGCCTCGACCATGCGGATGGTCGCGGTTGCCGCCGTCTGACCCTTCGCGATGTCGAGGGTCGTCCACAGCGCTGACTTCTGCGCCTTCGAGACCTTGATGCGCCACGAGCCCTCGGCGAGCACCGCGCGAAAGTGCCCCGCGGCGTCGGTCGTCGTGCGCGGCGGCACCACCATGCCGACGGGCAGGATCTCGATCTCCGCGTCCGCGAGCGGCTGCCCGGCGGCGTCGAGGACGGCGCCGTCGACCAGCGCCGCCTCGGGGAGCACGACCACCTGGCGCTTCGTCTCGCCGGCCGCGAGCTCCGCGTAGGTCATCACCGCCGGGCGCCGCGGATCGTCGACGATGATCTGGAGCACGCCCGCGCCCGCGCCGAAGCGCGCCTCGCCGCGCTCGTCCGAGGTCACGCGCTCGGGCTCGCCCGGGCCCGCGAGGACGCGCAGGCCGACGCCCCGGAGCGGCGCGCCCGCGGCGTCTTGCACCACGACGACGAAGGTCGCCACCGAGGGGGCACGCGCGCCGGCCGTGCCCGTGCCGGAGCTCGATGCGCTCGGCGCGCTCGGCGCGCTCGAGGTGTCGAGCGTTCCCGCGTCGCGTCCGACGCCTCGGGTGCCGGGCGGCGTCGGGGCCGGCCCCGCACAAGCCCCGAGCGCGAACGACGTCACGAGCCAGAGCCAGTTGCGCATCATCGTCCCCCTTGCGGTGCGGCTACACGAGCGGCCCCTGCGCGCGCACCGTGCCGTGGCCGAGGTTGGCGAGCAGATCGCCGTGGCCGAGGAGCCGCTCGGCGCCGACCTCGTCGAGGATGATGCGGGAGTTCACGGCCGACTGCACGCGCAGCGCGATCTTGCCGCCGAGGTTCGCCTTGAGGCCGCCCGGCACGGTCGTGCGGTCGGGGCGCTGCGTCGCGCAGATGAGGTGAATGCCCGCGGCGCGCGCCTTCGCGCCGAGCCGCTGCACGCTGGCGAGAAACGCCTCGCGCGTCGCCTTGTCGGTGAGAAAGTCCTGGAACTCGTCGACCACGACGACGCGGCGCGCGAGGGGCTCGGGCGCGGTCTCGTTGTAGTCGTGGATGTCCTGCACGCGCGCCTGCTCGAAGCGCTCGTAGCGGGCCTCCATCTCCGCCACGAGACTCTCGAGCTCGGGCAGGAAGGCCTCGGAGTCGAAGAAGAGCGGGCCCTCGAGGTGCGGCGCAATGGCGGCGGCGAACGCCCCGAAGGTCACGCGCTTCGGATCGACCAGCGTGAAGCGGATGGCGGACGGCGGGTGGTAGTGGCAGAGGCTGCTCACGATGGCGCGCAGGAGCACGCTCTTGCCGCTGCCCGTTTGTCCCCCGACGAGCAGGTGCGAGGTGCTGCCGTCGGAGAGGTCGCCCTTGACCACGCTGCCGTCGACCCCCTCGCCGACGACGAAGCGGCCCGGTCGCTGGCGCAGGAACTCGGCCTCGCGCCCGAGCAGCTCCGCGAGCTCGACCCGGCGCGGCCTCTTGCGCGTGGCCCAGAAGGCGCGTCGGCCCTCGTTCTTCTCGAAGTGCACGTGGCGGTCGGCGAGCTGGTGCTCGACGTCCCCGGCCAGTCGATCGAGCTGCGCCACGCGGGCGCGGGTCGCGACGACCTCGATGCCGAGCAGGGTCGGGCCCACCGTGCGCTGCGCGACCTCCACGACGGTGCCGAGCTTGCGCAGCTTGTCGACGATGAGCTTGCCGAGCTTCTCGGCCTCGGCGTGGCCCTCGGCGTCGCGCGGCGCGGGCACGCGCGGCTCGGCGGGGGTCGTGACGGCGAGGCCGCCCTCGGGGTCCGGACGCAGATGGGTCGAGCCGGCGGGCGGGGCGTCTCGGGGCGCGAAGGCATCGCGGTAGGTCGCGAGACACTCGGTGCGCAGCGGGCACGAGGCGCAGAGATCGCGCCGCGTCGTCGC
The DNA here is from genome assembly GCA_016212965.1 of Myxococcales bacterium. GTDB lineage: Bacteria > Myxococcota_A > Polyangia > Polyangiales > Polyangiaceae > JACRDA01. The sequence goes on along the minus strand of JACRDA010000423.1, from coordinate 6,446 downwards.
GGGCGCGCCCTCGGGGCGCGTGGCCCACGCCACCATGTGGTCGAGCATGGGCACGATGCGCTCCTCGAGCCAGGCGTCGGCGGCCGGGCCTGCGAGCCGGGTCGTGGCGAGCTCGGGGTTGAAGCGCAGGATCACGGGCTCGGCCTCGAGGTCGAGGCACTCGCGGAGCAGCCTGCGATAGAGCGCCACCTGCGCCTGATCGAGCTCCTGATTGGCCTCGTCCGTGAGCTTGTACTCGACGACGTCGAGCGCTCCCTCGCTGCGCCGGTGCACGGCGTCGACCCGCCCCGAGACGCGCACGGGCTGCGCGCTCCCGAGCACCGCGGACACCTCGAGCTCGGTGTGCCGGAGCAGCGAGCGCAGCGCGTCCGCTGGCCGCAGGTCGCTCCGCTCGACCTCGGCCGCGAGGTAGCGCGCGAGCTCGCGCAGCGCCTCGCCGAGATCGTCGACCTCGCTCGGCATGCTCGCGAGCGCGGGGCTCTGTTCGAGCTCGTCGACCAGGAATGCGAGGAGCCACGCTCCGAGGGCATCGGCGACGGCGGCGCGCGACGCCTGGGCAGCGAGGCGCTCGACGGCCTGCGGCAGGGTCGCCACCTGGCGCGCGGCGCGATCGGCGATGCGGTGAAAGGTGGCTCCGAGCGACGACGCCCCGACCGGAAACGCCACCGGCCGGCCGCGCCTGCGACCGAGCGCGAAGATGCGCGGACAGCGCAGGGCGTTGCGCACCTCGGTGACGGAGACCTCGTTCGGGGCGTTCAGGGCCATGGTCGCTCCAGCGCCACCACCGACTCGCCGAAGAAGCGCGCGCCACCCTTGCGCAGCGCGGCGACGACGCCGGCGCGGCTCGCCCCGGGGGCGCGCTTCTGGACCTCGCGCACGAGCCGCTCGACCGAGGCGACGCGCAGCTCCGCGAGGGCCGCGCGGACTCGGTCGAGCGCGTCCGCATCCACGGGCTCGCCGCGGTCGCCGCGCGCGCTCGCGGCCGCCCCCGGGCCTTCCCTCTCGCCCTCGCCCTCGCGCCGCGCGGCGGGTGCTTCGGCCGGGGCGAGCAGCAGCAGGACGCCGGGCCAGCTCGCGCAGTCGAGCGCCCGAGCCGCCCACTCGAGCGCGGCGGCGGTCGGGACGGGGCGCCCATCGGCACCCGATAGATCCTGCGAGCGCGCGGCGGTGACGAAGGCCTCGAGCGCGAGCAGGCGCGCGAGGTCCTCGCGATCGAGCGAGACGAAGCGGGCCCCCGGCGCGGCGGTGAAGGCGGCGAGGTCGCGCCCCACGGCCTTCCAGGTGGGCCGGATGGCGAAGGCGTGCTCGCGCACCACCGTCACGCGCTCTGCCTCCGCGAGGTCGCGCGCCGCACGCAGCGCAGCGCCGAGCGAGCGCGGGTGTCCGTGTTGCGCGACCACGATCGCGAGCGCGTCGCCGGGCCGGCGCACCCGGAGCGTGGGCCCGGTCTTGCCGGCGACGAGCGCGACGTCGATGCGCAAGAGCTGCAGGACCGCACAGAGCCCACTCGCGAGTCGCTCGGCGAGCACCCCGCGGCCCTGGCTGGACGCCTCGTCGATTTCCGCGCGCGCGCTGGCGATGCCGTCGGTCCAGGTCCCGAGCAGGCGCTCGTCCGGTGGGAGCGCGGGCTCCTCGGGCGCGCCCGGGACCTCGCCCTCGACGGCCTCGCCGCGCCGCAGGTAGGCCTCGCCGCAGGCCTGCATGAGCATGCGCGGCGTCATCCCGGGGGTGCAGAGCCACGCGTCGACCTCGGCCGGCCGAAACGGGTGGGGGAAGGGCCGCGCGCGCTCCTCGTCCGGCAGGGCGTCGCGCCAGCGCTCCACGAGCGCCCGCCGCTCGTCGCGCGTCGGCAGGGCGAGGTGCAGCACCGTCTCCTCGAGCCGGTCCCGGCTGCTCGCGTGCAGGGCCGGATGCACGCGCGTCATCCACTCGGCGTCGAGCGCCATCTGCACGATGACGAGGCCGTGCACGGCGTCGCGCAGATCGCTCACGAGCCGCGCGTGCGCCTGGATGCGGCCCGTCTTGCCGTCGTCCTCGGCGAGGTTCTCGAGCTGGTCGAACACGAGCACGAGCGGCGCGCCGTAGGCGGCAGCGACCCCGAGCGTGGCGAGCGCTCGCATGACGTCGAGGTCGGCGAGCGGACCCGGCAGGCCGAGCCGCGCGAGCTCGAGCTCCGCCGGCTCGCGCCCCGAGAGCCAGCAGAGGAGCGCGCGCCGGTCCTGGCGCGTCGCGAACGGCACGGTGAGCAGGTGCTCGAGGTACTCGGGCGCGACGCCCGGGAAGCGGCGCTCGACCTGGTCGACCACGCGCTCGACGAGCGCCCGACGCGCGTCGTCGGGCAGGCGGCGCGCGTCGTCGACGACCATGAGCGGGTAGCGCCGCGCCGCGCCGTCGTGGGCCGCGAGCAGCGCCCCTGCGACGAGATCGAGCTGCAGTTGCTCCTCGCCGAGAATGGGCTGCCGTAGCGAGTCGAGCAGCGAGGCCAGCACGAAGCGCGGCGTCGGATCGACGCCGATCTGCGGGCGCGTGTGGATGAAGACGGCTCGGCGCCCCGCCTGGCGCCGCAGGCGCGTGAAGAGGTGCGTCTTGCCCGCGCCGGCCGGCCCGAGCAGCAAGAGGCAGCTCGAGTGCAGGGGCGCCCCCTCGCGCTCGCTGGCGCTCCGCACCTCCTCGATGCGCGTCCGGATGGCCTCGCTCGCGGCGCGGTTCAGGGACTCGACGTCCGCGGGCTCGGCCCACGCATCGGCGTGAATGGCCCGGAAGGGCGAGTCCGCGCCGCGAGCGCTCATGGCTGGAGCCTGCGCAGGTGCGAGAAGACCGTGCCCCGTGGCCCGGGCGGGCAGAGGGGCGCGTCGTCGGCGCCCAGGAACTCGCTGCCCGCGTCGGGCCGAAGCTCCACGACTCCGCGCTCGGCGAGCCCGAGGAGCGCGCCGTGGACGTCGGCCACGGTCGCCCGTCCGGCGAGTGCCCGCACGAGGGACGGCACCCGCACGAGCCCGAGCACGGGATGCTCCAGCCCGGGGAGCGCGCCAAGGACGAGCTCCTCGGCGCCCCGCGGTCCGATGCCGGCCGCGGTGCCGGTGGCCTCGGCTACGGTGGCGGCGGCGCGCCCGAGCGGCTCGACGAGCGCCAGGGCGTCTTCGCCCAGAAGGGACCGACGCGGCCCCTTGGCCGTCACCTTCTTCAGCACCTTGCCGAGCGCCGCGTGCGCCCGGACGAGCTCCGCGACACCGGCCTCGGAGAGCACGCGGTCGGCGCCGCCGACGAGCGTCTCGACGGCCGTCCGCACGACGAGGTGGGCGCCGCCGCGGGCGACGAGCGTCTGCAGGGCCGCGGTGAGCTCCGGCTTCGCGCCGCCCTTCACGCGGCGGAGCGCCTCCCTGAGCGGCACCCGTGCGCCGCCGGACACGAGCGCCTCGAGCTGCGCGCCGAGCGGCACGCGCACGACCTTGGCCGTGCGCTCGAGCCCCGCAAGGACGAGCCGCTGCTCGAGCTCGGCCCGCGCCGGCGCCGTGAGCTTCACCCGGCAGAGCTTCGCGAGCGGCAGCGCACCGGCGCTCCGCACCGCGCGCTCGACCTCGGCGGGCAGCCCGGCAGGGAGCTCGGCGAGGACCTGTGCCTTGCGCGTGGCAGCCATCGACCCGACGCTACCTCGGCGGTGGCGAGGCGCGAACCCCGATCAGCTGCCCCGATCGGCTACCTGGGCTCCGCGCGAGCAGCGCGCGAACGGCGCCGCTCACTCCATGTCGAAGTTCATGTCGTTGTAGCTGCGGCTCTTCGAGTCGCGGTTGCGCCGGGCGTCGCGCTTCAGGAGGGCGATCCTCTCGAGCTCGCGCCATGCGTCGGCCCGCGCCGGGTCGCGCGCGCCGTCGGCCCGCGCCGAGTCGCGCGCACCGTCGGCGGGTCGGGCGCCGCTCGCGTCGAGGAGCGCGAGCGCGCGGCGCAGCTCGACCTCGGCGCGGTCGACCCGGCCGCGGCGCTCGAGCAGGGCGCCCATCTCGCCGTGCGTGACCGCGAGATCGCGCCGCAGGCTGCCGTTGTCGGGGTCGGCGGCAGCGAGCTTCTCGCGCAGGGCGAGCGAGCGGTCGAGCGCCACGATCGCCTCGTCGAGCCGGTTCATGCCGAGGTACACCGCGGCGAGCGTCGCCTCGCTCACGGCGAGATCGCGCCGCCAGCTCGTGTTGTCCGGATCGCGCAGCGCGAGCTCGCGCGCGATGGCGGCGTCCTTCTCGAGGCTCGCGAGCGCCGCCTCGTGCTCGCCGCCCGCCTCGAGCAGCCGACCCACGCGCGCGTGGCTCACGGCGAGCTCGCGCTTCCACTCGACGTTCGCGGGGTCGCCCGCGCTCAGCCGCTCGCGGATGGCGAGCGCGCGCCGGTACTCGGCGAGCGCCCCCGCGCGGTCGCCCCGCGCCTCGGCCAGGCTGCCGAGGTTGTTGATGCCCACCGACAGATCGTGCTGCCAGCCGGCGTTCGAGGGGTCCGCGGCGGCGAGGCGCTCGGTGATGGCGAGGTCCTGGCGGTACAGGGCCTCGGCCTCGGCAAGCTCGCCGCGCTCGGCGAGGGTCTCGGCCAGGTGGTGGTAGGTCATCGACAGATCGTTCTGCCAGCCGGCGTTCGAGGGGTCGAGCTTCGCGAGCCGCTCGCGGATCTCGAGCGCCTGCCGGTAGGCGCCGAGCGCGGGCTCGCTCGCGCCGCTCGCGGCGTGGGCCATGCCGATGCTCTCGTGGCTGGCGGCGACGAAGCGCTGCGCCGTAGCGTTGAGCGCGTCGCGCTCGACGAGCCGGCTCGCGACCGCGAGTGCCTTCGCGTAGGCGGCGAGCGCGTCCTCGCGCTTGCCCTGTGCCACCAGCAGATCGCCCACGCTGTTGTAGCTGCCCGCCAGATCGTGCTGCACCTCGAGGAGCTCGCTGCCCGTCGCCGCGAGCCCCTCGAGCCGCTCGAGCGCGGCGCGGTGGGCGGCGAGCGCCTCGGAGCCCCGTCCCTCGTCCTCGAGGACGGCCGCGACGGTCTTGTGGCTCGAGGCGAGGTCGTGCTGCGCCTTCACGTCGTCCGGACTCGCGGCCGCGAGCTCCACGCGCGCCGCGAGGCTCTGCTCGGCGAGGTCGAGCGCCTGGGCGAGCTGGTTCTGCTTGGCCGCGATGCGCGCCAGGGCGTCGAGCGCGCGGGCCCGCACCGTCACGAGCTCGCGGTCCGCGGGGCTCGCGGCGAGCACGGCCTCGACGGCCGCGCGCCCTTCCTCGTAGTAGCCGCGGGCCTCGTCGAGCTTGCCGCGCGGCTCGCGCGCCTTGCCGAGGCGGATGAGCGCGTCGGCGTAGCGCGCGGCGATCCCGGGCGCGCGCCGGTCGAGCGAGCGGTAGTAGTCGACGATGCGCTCGCTCACCGCGTCGAGCAGATCGAGCCGGCCCATGGGCTTCAGGCGCTGGTAGAGGTCGTCGGCGACGAAGGCCGCGAGCTTCTCGGCGCGCTCGCGCTCGGCGTCGGCCAGGGCACGTGCGTCCCGGGCGGCGTCGCGCTCGCGCAGGGCGTCGGCGCGCTCGCGGCTCACGAGCACGAAGCTCACCGCCACGAGCCCGACCACGGCGAGGAGCCCTAGCCCCGCGAGGCGCACCAGGCCCTTCTGCCGCGCGTGGAACAGGCGCAGGTACTCGAAGGCCGACGGCGGCCGGGCGCGGATCGGCCGGCGCTCGGCGCAGGCGCGCAGATCGTCGGCGAGCTCGGCCGCGCTCTGGTAGCGCTCCTCCGGGCGCCGCGCGAGGCACTTCTGGAGCACGATCTCGAGCTCGCGCGGCACGCGCCGCTCGATCTCGCGCGCCGGTCGCGGCTCGAGGGCGAGCTTCTTCTGCAAGAGCTCGGTCACGTCGTCGGACGGGTAGATCGGCGCCTGCGTGGCGAGCTCGTAGAGCGTCGCCCCGAGGCTGTAGATGTCGGCGCGGTGATCGACCTTGAGGAGCTTGGCCTGGAGCTGCTCGGGCGCGGCGTAGCGCGCCGAGCCCACGAAGTCGCCGCCGCCCGCGGCGGTGTAGGACACGCTGGCGTCCGTCGTCTTGGCCAGGCCGAGGTCCATCACGACGAGCCGCTCGCCGTCGGCGGTGAGCATGAGGTTCGCGGGCTTGAGGTCGCGGTGCACGAGCCCGCGCCGGTGCACCTCCTCGACGCCGTCGGCCGCCGCCGCGAAGAGGAGCGCGAGCCGGTCGTACACGCTGCCCGGGTCGCCGAGCTCGGCCGGCAGGGGCGGGGCCGCGCGCGCGAGCTCGGACAGGGTGCGCGCTTCGACGGCGCTGCCGGGCCCGGGCGTCGCGTCCCGTTCGCGTGCGCCGCGCGCCCGCTCGTCGCTCGCGGGGTCGTGCTCGTCGCTCGCGCTGGCGCGCGCCGCCGCCTGGCCCGCCGCGCGTCCGGCCGCACGGCGCCGCCGGCTCGAGGACGCGGCCTGCAGGTGGCCGGCCGTG
>JACRDA010000417.1 GCA_016212965.1 Myxococcales bacterium | reverse complement strand
GCGCGGTGCGGCGGCGGACGCGGCGCGCTGGGCCGAGCAGTGGGTGGCGCTCGAGCCGAGCTCGGCGCCCGCGCACTACCTGCTCGGCCACCTGCGCGGCGCCGAGGGCCGGCGCGCGGAGGCCGCCGCGAGCCTGCGCCGCGCGCTCTACTTCGATCCGTCGTTCGCGCTCGCGTCGTTCGGCCTGGCGGAGCTCGTCGCGGCGGACGGCCGCGCCGCGGAGGCGCGCGGCTTTCTGCTCAACGCGCTCGAGGCGCTCGCGCAGCGCTCCGACCGCGAGGTGCTGCCGGGCTCCGACGAGATCACCGCGGAGTGGCTGCGGCGCATCATCACGAGCCGCCTCGCGAGCGCGAGGGACGCGCGATGAGCGCGAGCCCTGCGAGCGTCGACTGGGCCGAGATCCACCGGCGGCTCGACCACGCCGAGCAGGCGCTCGTCGCCGCCCCGAGCGAGGAGCGCGTGCTCGAGATCCTGCGCGAGCGGGCGCGCGCGCTCGCCCAGGGCAGCGAGGCCGCCACCACTGCCGCGCTCGCGCTGCGCAGCGTGCTCGTGGTGGGCTGTGCCGGCGGTCGCTACGGGCTCGACGCCGGGCTCGCGGTCGAGCTCCTGCCCCTCGCGTCCGTCACGCGCATCCCCCGCGCCAGCCCGTTCGTCGCCGGGGTCTCGAACCGGCGCGGCGAGGTGCTGCTCCTGGTCGACCTCGGGGCCCTGCTCGGCTTGTCGCGCTCCGGCATCGCCGATCTCACGAAGGTGATCGTCGTGGGCGCGCGGGGCGACGAGGTCGGCTTGCTCGTCGAGACCGTCGAGGGCATCGAGGACGTGGATCCGAGCCGCGTCGCTCCGCCGGTCGGCGGGGCGAAGTGCATCACCGGTATCGTCGACGGCAGCCTGGTCCTCGTGGACCTCGCCGCGCTGCTCCTCGAGCACCGGCTCTCGGGTGCGGTCTCGCCGCCCGACGAGACCCTGAAGGGTCCGCACGAAAAGGAGTGAGCATGGCGACGACGCAGAAGACATCGGTGAAGGGTGGCAGGGCAGTGGAGGCGGTCGGCGTGCTCAACTGCTGGGAGCGCATGGGCTGCGGGCGCGAGGTCGGCGGCGCCAAGGCTGCGGAGCTCGGCGCCTGTCCGGCGGCGCGCGGCCACGGGCGCGACTGCTGGCTCGTCGCCGGGACGCTGTGCGGCGGCGAGGTTCAGGGCGTCTTCGCCGAGAAGCTCGGCAACTGCCAGGCGTGCGACTTCTACCGGCAGGTGATGTCGGGCCAGATCTAGCCAGGCAACTGCCTCGGAGCGCCGCGTCGCGGCGCCCGGTACCGGACGCGGAGGAGACATGTCGAAGAAAGAAGCTGCACGTGCGGGGCGTCCGCGCAAGGCCGCCCCGAGGGGCGGTGCACGCGCGCCAGAGGGGCCGGTTGTCGAGGACGTCGCTGCGCTCCGGAGCAAGATCCAGGCCCTCGAGACCTACGCCGCGAACGTCGACAAGCAGGTGCTCCTGCTCGGCAACGAGCTCGCCTTCGCGAACTGCGTGAAGCATGGCATCGTCGAGCCGTTCTTCACCACGGACACCGATTTCAAGCTCACGTTCTGCAACGAGGCGTTCGCCAAGCTCTGCGCTCGCTCCCCTGCCGAGCTCGCCGCCCAGCCGCTCGCCGAGTTCCTGCGCCTCGAGGAGCAGGAGGTCCTCGCGGCGCTCGAGGCGTGTGTGACCCACGCCACGGCGGCGACCGCGCTTCGGTGCACGCTCGGGACGGGGCGCGGCGCGAAGGCGCGGTTCGTGCTCCACGCCGGCCCGCTTCGCACCTCGACCCGCCAGGTCGTCGGCCTGTTCTGCATGCTGCACGATCTGTCCGACATCGACGGGCTCGCCGAGAAGACGCGCCTGCTCAAGATGTTCAAGGGCGCGACGGCGCAGCTCACGCCGGTGGTCTCGCAGCTGCTCGCGACGGCGAGCGAGCAGAACGCGAGCCTGTCGCAGCAGTCGGCCGCGGTGAGCCAGACGAGCAGCACCCTGAAGGAGATCAACCACGCGGCCCAGCAGGCCGCCGAGCACGCCCAGTCGGTCATCGACCTCGCCGAGCGTGCCGAGGCGGTGGCGCTCGAGGGCGTCGGGGCGATGGAGGAGAGCATCAAGGCCGCGAGCGCCACGCGCGAGAAGGTGACGGGCATCGCCGAGAGCGTCGTGCAGCTGTCGGAGCAGGCCTCACGCATCGGCGACATCGTTGCGACGGTGAACGAGCTCGCGGAGCAGACCAACATGCTGGCGCTCAACGCCTCCATCGAGGCCGCCAAGGCGGGGGAGTTCGGCAAGGGCTTCGCGGTCGTGGCGGCCGAGATGCGCAAGCTCGCGGAGCACTCCAAGCGCTCCACGACCCAGATCCGCGGCATCCTCGGCGAGATCCAGAAGGTGATCCGCTCCGTGGTCAAGACGACCGAGGACGGCAGCCGCAAGGTCGAGGAGGGGGTACAGCTCGCCACCACGGCGAGCGCCCGCGTCGCCAAGCTGACCGGCACCATCTCGGACTCGTCGCAGGCCGCCAAGCAGATCGCCGTCGCCGCGCGCCAGCAGTCGATCGGCATCGACCAGGTCGCGAGTGCCATGGGGAACATCGCGCAGGCGACCGGCGACTCGGTGGTCGGCACGAAGCAGCTCGAGACCGCGGCGCGCGAGCTGCGCTCGCTCGCCGAGAGCATGGGCTCGATCGCGAAGGACCTCTGAGCCATGTCGATCGCCGAGCGCCGCCGCGCTGCCTTGCTCGGGGTCTTCCGCGACGAGTCGGCCGAGCTCGTCCGCACCCTGGGGCGCGCGCTGTTGTCGCTCGAGGACACCGCGGCGCCCGCCGACCGCGCGCGCCTGTTCGGCGAGATCGGCGGCACGCTGCACACCCTGAAGGGCTCGTCCGCCATGGTCGGGCTCGGCGAGATCGCGGGCCTCGTCCACGAGCTCGAGACCGCCGTCCTCGCCGTGGGGCGCGCGCCGCCGGCCGATCTCTCGCCGCTCGTGTCCGGCGTGCTCGGGGCGCTCGACGTGGTGCCGGTCTGGACGCGCCGCGCCGCGGAGGGCAAGCCCATCGCAGCGGCGGAGCTCGAGGAGCTCGTCCGCGCCACCCGCGCGCTCGGGGCGCTCGCCGCCCTGGCGGGGTCGAGCGCGGCTGCGCCCCCGTCGTCGGGGGCGGCCCCCGCGAGCGTGCCCGCGCAGGCCGTGCCGTCGAGCCGCGCCGCCGAGGCGCCGCCGCCCGATACCGCGCGGGCCGGCACCCCGGAGCCACGCGACGCCGGCGGTGCGCTCGAGGTGCGCGCGCTGCGCGTGTCGACCGAGCG
>JACRDA010000416.1 GCA_016212965.1 Myxococcales bacterium | reverse complement strand
GTCGTGCGCGCTCATCCAGGACGCCGCATATTGCAGCGTACTTCGCAACGATGACCTCTTCGCTCGCAGTGTTCCGGCGCACCCAGACCATAGATCATGCCGCGCTCAAGATGGCAAGGTAATTATGCATCGAGCCCTTAGGCTTCGGAGCGATGGTGCTTTTGTCCAGCTCGGAGACAGCAGGGGAGTCACGAAGGCATTTTACGGCCGCGAAGTCGACATGTGGAACCAGAGGAAGCTCATGCTGTTCTCCGAGCCGAATCCGGTGGCCGTGACCTACGCGCAGGACTGGAGCGAGGGCGGAGCGCCGACGGGGGAGGCCCACGACGTCGATGAGGTGCTCATCGAAGCACCGGTCGGCTCGCGCGTGTTCTGGGACAAGCCGAGCGACCCCAACCGTGACGCGGCGCAGAATAACGCTCTGAAGATCGGTCCTGATGAGTACTGGATCCACCCGTACAGGCATCCGTACAGTCGTTCTGCGTTCGAGCGCGAGCTGTCCGCGAGCGAGCCGCCGGGGCCCGTGTACGTCAAGATCGTCCAGTTCGTCGCCCACCCAGAGCTCAAGTAATCGCTTTGCGTGCCAGATTCGCTTGCACTCCGAGAATCGGGCCGTCGCGCGGGCGCCCTTGGACACGTCCGCTCGGCGCGCTGCTGGTCGCATTCTGCGCGTGTCGGCCGGATTCTGTGGTAACAGGTCGGGACGCCGCGCCTGAGGAGGATGGCGGGGACCCGGGGGTTGCATCTTCGGCGCCGCCTGGCCTCGAATCGGATTGCGCACGCATGGACGTGCGTGTCCTCGATGTAGGTGCGGAGCCGCGCGGTCCGCTTCGCTTGCGGGTCCGGTCCGGTACGACCGCGACGCTGCGCGTCAAGGTGGTCCGCACGGGCGAGCCTCGGCCGGGCACCGGTCTCGAATGGCAGCGGCTCGGGACGCCGGAGCACTTGATCTTCGAGGCGACGGCGGTCGCCGTGGGACCGGATGGAACAAGCCGGCTCGAGCTCCGCCTCAGAGAGGCATTGCCGCAGGAAAGCACATGGGATCCCCCGAGGGAACGCGCCTTCCTGTCGGCTACAGCATGCGGGCTCCCCGACGAGGAGCCCTCGCCAGGTGCGGGGCTCGCTGCCAGCTACGAGCTCCAGGTGCATTCGCATCGGGGCGCGCGCCTTGCCGGCGCCGTGATGCAGTGGCTTTGGCTCTTCTCCCCTGCGTTTCCGGCCGAGCCCGTCGGCATCGGTGCACGGTGGCAAGTCACGCGAAGGGTTCCGACGAGCGGATGCTTCTCGTCGTCTCGGGCCACCGTGACCTATCGCCTCTCTACGGCCATGGAGCCTCTCCCTGCCGAGGCTGCTGGAGGCTGGCAAGGTGGCGGCGGCGCGGGAGGAGACGTCGCGCTCGACGTGGACGCGATCCAAGTCGTTGGGCCACAGTATCTGGGCCTGAGCGAGCCCGCGGCGCCAGTGCACATGGAGGGACTCACGAGGCGCGGCGGCGGGCGGATCGAGGTCGCTCTCGGCGACCTGCCCGTCGCGTTGGGGCGCACTGTCGTCGAGGAGGAAGCGCATTCCGTGGTTCGATTCGATCTGGCCTCACCCGTGCTGCGCGACGAGCTGCATCCAGTGCCGACGGTGGCGGAGCGGAAGGAGACTGTGCTGCGCACCGAGGTTGTGGTCGAGCGCGTCGCGGGCGGTGCCCCGCTCCGGTCTCCGGGCACGGCAACGCCCGCCGCGGGCGGGAGTCAGTAGGCACCGCACGATGCGATCCATCTCGCCCCTTCGAGGTACACCGCCGACGCCGAGTGGACGCGTGGTGCCTCGCGCTGCCTTGGAGGAAGACCATGCGAGCTAGGTCGGCGCGTGCCTTCGCCTGGACCGTGGCTGCCGCCGCAGCGAGCCCGCTGGCCGCCGCATGCGAGCCCAACTCCGATCCGTCCCACACCGAGGCGCGCGCGACTACTCCAACCGGACATGCGCAGCGGCTGGCCGAGCCGCCGGCCCCCGCATCGATTGCGTCGCCACCGACCTTGGCGCCCTCGGTCGAGTCGACTGCCCCGACGGCAGCGCCCGGCCCCAGCGCGAGCTACCGCCAGCCTACGTTTGCGGAGCTACTGACCGGTCCTCTCGACAGCGCCTGGTGCCACGTGGCCTTCGATCGGATCAAGAACATGTTTGCCGACGCGCGCAAGCCCGCGTCGACTGCATGTGCGCGCGACGCGGATTGCACGGCCGTTCCGCTCGACTGCGTCAGCAACTCGGGGTGTTCCAGTGTGGCGATCGCGCGAAGCGCGCTCGGCAGCTACGAAGCGAGCATCGTGGCGACCCGTGCCCTGTGCGGCCGTTTCGCCGATGCCAAGTGTCGCGGAACCCTCGGGCTTGCCTCCGTCCCGACCTGTCGCGCGCACGTCACCAAGTGTCATGGCGGCAGCTGCGAGTGGATGCGGCTCGAAGTGGCACGCGGATGGGAGTGAGAGGTCGTGTCGGGCGTCACCATGCTGCTCATCGCCGTCATGCAGGTGCTGTGGTCCTAGGCGTGAAGCTCGATCCCCGCCCTCACTCCGCCGGCGTCACCGGGGCCGGCACGAGCCACACGAGCGCGCCCGCGGCGAGGAACGCGAAGGCGGCCGACCCGAGGAAGGCCGGGGCGCTGCCCCAGGCGTCCCACACCGCGCCGAAGGCGACGCTCGCCGCGAGCGACGCGAGACCGATGAGCAGGTTGTAGGCGCCGAAGGCGCGCCCGCGGCCCCCGCCCGCCGCGAGATCCGCGATGAGGCCGCGCTCGGCGCCCTCGACGAGGCCGTGCGAGATCCCGTAGGCGGCCGTCAGCACGAAGAGCACGGGGAGCGAGCTCGCGAGGCCGACCGCGCCCCAGCACACGCCGTAGACGAGCCAGCCGGCGACGAGCGCGCGCCGCTTGCCGTGCCGGTCGGCGAGACGACCGCCGCGGGTCGCCGTCGCGGCCTTGATGACGTGCAGGGCGAGCCATAGCAGCGGGGCGAGTGCCGGCGAGGCACCGAGCTTGGCGGCCTTCACGAGCAGGAAGGCGTCGGTGGCGTTGGCGAACGCGAAGAGCACGAGCGGCACGAGCGCCCGCTTGAGCGCGGGGGGGAGGCCGGGCGCCGGTGCGGTCTCGAGCGTGGGTGCGGTCGCGAGCGTGGGTGCGGGCGCGGTGGGCGGCGGCGCGGTGGGCGGCGGTGCGGGCCGCGGGGGCTCGGGGGTCCACGCGAGGGCGATCAGGGCGAGCACGCCCGGCACCCCGGCCCACAGAAAGACGGTGCGCATCGCGTCGGCGTCCGCGGCGCTCGCCACGGCGCCGAGCTCGACGCCGAGCCCCCAGAGGAGCGCGGTCGCGAACAGGGTGCCGAGGGCGGCGCCCGCGTGGTCCATCGCGCGGTGGAAGCCGTAGGCGCGCGCCCTCATCCCGGCCGGGGTGACGCTGGCGATGAGCGCGTCGCGCGGGGTCGTGCGCACGCCCTTGCCGACGCGGTCGCCGGCGCGCACCAGGAGGGCCTGCCAGGGCGCGAGCACGAACGCCATGAGGGGGCGCAGCACGGTCGAGAGCCCGTAGCCCGCGAGCACGAGCGGCTTCAGGCGCGCGCGGCGATCGGCGACGAGGCCGGTCGCGTACTTGAGCGCGTTCGCGACGAGCTCCGCCACGCCCTCGACCGCGCCGATGAACGCGCCCGAGGCCCCGAGGCTCACGAGGAAGGCGGGGAGCAGCGGGAAGATGGCCTCGCTCGAGGCGTCCGTGAGCAGGCTCACCAGGCCGAGCCCCACGACCGTGCGCGGCAGCCTGGCGTCGCCGGGAGCCGCCGCGGGCGGGTGGCCGTTCAGTGCACGAACTCCTTGCCGTCGAAGCGGTAGCGCAGCGGCCCGAAGCCGCTCCAGGGCAGGACGAGCGGCTCGAAACCGCCGTTCGCGCTCTGGTCCTGCGTGAACGGGTACGTGCCGCCGTTGTAGCCCTGGGCGCTGCCGGCCGAGAGCTCGATCTGGCCCCCCGGCAGGAACTTCAAATTGCCCTTCACCTGGCCCTTCGGCAGCGCGCGGGCGGTCTCGGCCGCGAAGATGCGCTTCCACGACGGGTCGCCGAGCCGGTAGACGACCAGCACCGAGCGCACGACCTCGCCCTCGCCGAGGCCGGCCGGGAGCGGCGAGCGCATCACGCCCTCGACCAGCACCTCGGCGACGCCGTCGCCCGTGACGTCGCTCGCCTTCACGCTCCGGATGTCCTCGGCGCGCGCGAAGGCGTTGAGCGTGACGGCGGCGTAGGCATGCCCCTCGCGGAACCCCGGCCCGAAGGCCACGAGGTCGCGGTCGTGAAGCACGACGCGCTCGGCCTTGCCGTCGCCCGCGAGGTTGGCGCTGACGTCGAAGCGCGCCGGTCCGCTCACGGAGCGCTCCTTCTTGTAGAGCGCGTAGACCGCCTCGAGATCCGCCGCGGCCGGCGGAGCGGGCCGGGGCGCGGGCCCGGGGGGCGGCTTCGGGATCGAGGGCCCCGGCCCTGGCCCTGGTGCGCCGCCGCCCTTGTCCTCGACGAGCACGAACTTGCCGCCCTTGAGCTCGAAGGCGCGGCTGCGCCCGTCGCCGGCGAGCGTGATGCGCGCGGCGCCCCTGCCCCCGCTCACCGAGACGGTGGTCGCGTGGGCCGCGATGCCGTCCGAGAGCAGCTCGTCCGGCACCTCGCCCGACGCGAAGGACAGGACCTCGAGGCGACTGCCGCCGCCGTCCTTGCGCAGGATGAGGATGTCGGCCTTGCCGTCGGCGGTCACGTCGCGCACGTCGATCTTGCCGACCTCGCCCCGGCGCGCGTCCGAGCCCATGTCGCGGAAGAAGTACTCCGTGCCCCCCCGGTAGGTGGGGCCCATCACGACGAGGAAGCGGCCGTAGACCATCACGCGCTCGCTCATCGCGTCGCCCGCGACGTCGGCGATGAGGTTGTAGCTCGGCGCGTCCCAGATGCGCTCCTGGCGCAGGAGGCCCATGCCGAGCGCGAGCTCCGGCTCGGTGGAGATCGCGGGCAGATCGGCGTAGCTACGACTCGGGGCCGTACCGAGGGTCGTCTCGATGGCGTTGCCGGCGTCGGCGTCGTTCACGAGCACCGCCCCGCGCAGGCCGATGCGCACGGTCTTGGCCTCGGGAAAGGTCGTCCAGGGGATCTTGGCCTCGAGGCTGTAGCCGCCGCCGTCGAGCGGGGCCTCGACGATCTCGCTGCCGGCCACGCGCCCGCCCTTGCCGAGGCGCGCCTCGGCGGCGGTCTTGCCGGGCACGCCCGGGTAGAGGAGCACGCTGCGCGTCGTCCCGCCCGGGATGCCGAGCACGAGCTCCACGTGGTCGGCGTTCGCCACGACCTTGTCGTCGCGCACCTCGGCGACGACGTAGAGGCCGTCGCGGTCGTAGCTCACGAGCGCGCGCGCCGCGACGTCGCCTCTCGAGGCTTCGCCCTTCAACGCGTACTTGAGCTCCGCAAGGGGTGCGTCCCACTCCCGCAGCAGGCCGTCGATGCGCACGCTCTCCGGGGCGAGCGGGGCGTGCAGCACGACGCCCTCGGCGCGGGCGACGGCGGCGGCCGAGAGGGAGGCGAGGCACGCGGCGAGCAGGGTGGGCGGGGCGAGCTTCTGGGTCCGGCGGAACGACATGGTGGGCGAGGGCGTGGGGCCGCGCGCCGAGCTGCGGGCACGGGCACGTCAATGTACGGCAACCTGGCCGCGGGCGTCGACCCGGTACGGTGTCGCGGCAAAGTTGCGGCGCCACGGGCCACGCGCGACGGACGGGCGCTACGGAGAAGTCAGCGCCGGAACACGCGCGACGACGGGGAGCCGCCGAGCCCGAGGCGGAAGAGCTTGCGGCGCTGGAAGAACTTCGCGATTTCGACCGTGGGCACGACGAGCAGGGACAGCCCGAGCACGATGCTCCACTCCTCGCCCGTCACGGCGAACGTCTTGAACACCGGCCGGAGCGCGGGGACCAGGATGGCGATGAGGTGCAGGGCGGCGCTCGCCACGACGGCCCCCAGGAGGGGCAGGCTCACGAGCGGGCGCGAGGACACGATGGAGCGCGTCTGGCTGCGACAGGAGAAGGCGTGCACGAGCGGCGACAGGGCGAGCAGCGTGAAGGCGAGGGCGCGGGTGTGCTCGAGCGACGCTTCATCCCTCGGGGACAATGCGTAGAGCAGCACCGCCGCCCCGCCCATCACGAGGCCGACGTAGAGGATGCCGAGGTACTCCCGCATGCCGATGAGGCCCTCGTCCGGCCGGCGCGGCGGCTCCTGCATGAGCATCTTGTCGGGCGGGTCCATGCCGAGCGCGAGGGCGGGTAGGCCGTTCGTCACGAGGTTGATCCACAGGATCATGAGCGGCGTGAGCGGCGGCCAGCTCTTGAACAGGCTCACCACGAACACGGCGACCACGAGGCCCATGTTCGAGGACAAGAGGAAGAAGATGAACTTCTGGATGTTGCGGTAGATGGCGCGTCCTTCGCGGACGGCCTCGACGATGGTGGCGAAGTTGTCGTCCTGCAGCACGAGGTCCGCGGCCTGGCGCGCGACGTCGGTGCCCTGGAGCCCCATGGCGACGCCGATGTGGGCCTCGCGCAGCGCCGGGGCGTCGTTCACCCCGTCGCCCGTCATGGCCACGATGTGCCCGGCCTTCTTGAACGCGCGCACGATCTGGAGCTTCTGCTCGGCGGTCGTGCGGGCGAAGACGCGGATGTGCATGATGCGCGCGGCTAGCTCGTCGTCGGAGAGCTGCGCGAGCTCGCTGCCCGTGATGGCCACGTCGCCGTCGACCCACAGGCCGATCTCCTCGGCGACGGCCTGCGCCGTCAGCTTGTGGTCGCCGGTGATCATGACGGCGCGGATGCCGGCCGTGGCACAGGTGGCCACCGCCTCGGCGACCCCCGCGCGCGGTGGGTCCATCATGCCGCACAGGCCGAGGAAGGTGAGCTCGCGCTCCAGGTTCTCGGCGTCGCGACTCGGCGGCGGCGCGTCGCTGTCGAGGTCGCTCGACGGGGCGGCGCTCGTCTCGCGCCGGCAGAGCGCGAGCACGCGCAGCGCCTTCTTGCTCATGGCCTCGGCCACGGCGAGGATGCGCGCCCGCGCCTCTTCGTCGAGGGGAGCCGTCCCGCCGTCGTGCTCGTAGGCCACCGAGCGCGGCAGGAGCACGTCCACGCTGCCCTTGACGTGCGCGATGTCGCGGCCCTGGGCGTCGCGCGCCACGATCGTCATGCGCTTGCGGTCGCTGTCGAAGGGCAGCTCCGCCAAGATCTGGTGCGAGGTCGACAGGGCCTGCTGCTCGTGGCCCACCTTGGCGGCCACGGTGAGGAGCGCTCCCTCGGTG
Organism: Myxococcales bacterium; assembly: GCA_016212965.1. Lineage (GTDB taxonomy): Bacteria > Myxococcota_A > Polyangia > Polyangiales > Polyangiaceae > JACRDA01. The sequence goes on along the minus strand of JACRDA010000416.1, from coordinate 32,330 downwards.
GGATCGCCCGTGACCTTCCAGCGCCCCGTCTCCGCGTCCTTCGCGAGGGAGGCGTTGTTGCAGAGGGCCGCCGTCGCGAGCGTCTGGTCGAGCGGCCCCGGCAGCTTGTGCACGTCCACGAGGCGGTTGTCGGAGTCGCGGATCTCGCCCTGCGGGTCGTAGCCCTCACCGCTCACGGTGTAGGCCTGCCCGTAGGTGTAGATCTCGCGCACCATCATCTCGTTCTGCGTGAGCGTGCCGGTCTTGTCCGAGCAGATCACGCTGGCCGCGCCGAGGGTCTCGACGGCGGGGAGCTTGCGCACGATGGCGCCTCGCTTGGCCATGCGCTGCATGCCGAGCGCGAGCGTGATGGTGGTGATGGCCGGCAGGCCCTCCGGGATGGCGGCGACGGCGAGGCTCACCGCCTCGAGCAAGAGCACGTGCCAGCTGCGCCCACCGCGCGCGAAGCCCCAGAGCATGAGTGCGAGGGCCGCGCCCAGGCACACCTTGAGAATGATCGAGCCGAAGTGCTCGAGGCGCTCCTCGAGCGGCGTCTTCTGGGCGCCGATCGAGCGGATCATCTCGCCGATGCGGCCGAGCTCGGTGTGGGGGCCGGTCGTGGTGACGACGGCACGCCCCTTGCCGCGCACGACCGTGGTGCCGGTGAACACCATGTTCACGCGGTCGGCGAGCGGCGCGTCCGCCGGCACGTCGGCGACGGCGTCCTTGCCGACCGGGCTGCTCTCGCCGGTGAGCGACGACTCCTCGCTGCCGAGATCGATGGTCTGCAAGAGGCGCGCGTCGGCGGGCACCGAGTCGCCCGCCTCGAGCTCGATGAGGTCGCCCGGCACGAGCTCGGCCGCGGGCACCATGCGGATGCGGCCCTCGCGGCGCACGCGCGCGTTCGGCGCCGCGAGCCGCTGCAGCGCCTCGAGCGCGGCCTCGGCGCGCCGCTCCTGGAAGAAGCCGATGAAGGCGTTCATCACCACGATGAGCAGGATCGCGATGGCGTCGCCGAAGCGCTCGAGGGTCGAGCGCCCCTCGGACTCGGTGATGCCGACCACCGTGGCGATGATGGCGGCGGCGAGCAGCGTGAGGACGAGCGGGTTCTGGAACTGCTTCAGCAGGCGCAGCCAGCTCGGCTCGCGCGGCGCCGCGGGCAGGGCGTTGCGGCCGTGGCGCTCGAGCCGTGCCGCCGCCTCGTCCTCGGTCAGGCCCTTGGCGGAGCTCGCCTCGAGGCGCGCGAGCAGCGCCTTCAGGTCCTCGGCGTGGTCGGCGGCGCGCGGCGTCGACGCGGCGGCTGCCGACGGGCGGGTGCTGGCGCTCGGCTGGCTCAACGCTTCATCCGCGCTTGCTGGGCCTGCTCCTGCGCCTCGAGCTCGGCGAGCGCTTTCTCGAGCTCGTCCTGCTCCTGCTTCGACAGCTCCGGCTCGGGCTCCTTCTGCTCGGCCACGCGCACGGGCGGCGCGGCCGCGACCTCCTCGGCCGGGGGCGGCGCCTCGGGCGGCAGCACGCCCATCTGGCGCTTGAGCGCCATGAGCTCGTCGTCGGCGCCCATGTTGGCCTCGAGCTGCTTGAACTTGTGGGCCGCGACGTCACCCGTGTACTCCTCGGCGAGCTCGGACTGAGCCTCGGCCTCGGCCTCCGCCTGGTTGACCCGCTGCTCCATGCGGTCGAAGACCTCGAAGGCGCTGTTGGCCGTGAGCCCGCCAATCGTCTCCTGGATCTGCTTCTGCGCCTGGGCGCGGCGGGCGCGCGCGATGATCAGGGCCTTCTTGCGCTTGGCGTCCTCGATCTTGTTGTTGAGGACGCGCAGGGCGGTCTTGATCTGATCGACGGCCGCCTTCTGCTTCTGCCATTGATCCTTGAAGCCGTCGGCGAGCTGCTGGTGCTCTTGCTTCCTCTGCAGGGCCTCCTTGGCGAGCGCGTCGTCGCCGGCGCGCACGGCGAGCATCGCGCGCCGGTGCCACTCGGCCGCCTTCGCCTCCTCCTGCTCGGCCTGCTTTGCCAGCCGCTTCTCGTCGGCGATCGAGACGGCGACCTGCTTCTTGGCCTCGATGAGCTGATTGCTCATGTCGAGCACGACCTGGTTCAGCATCTTCTCCGGGTCTTCGGCCTTGCTGATGAGGTCGTTGATGTTGCTCTTGATGAGCGCGGCGAGACGGGCGAAAATTCCCATGGTCGAGCTTTCCGTGAACGTTCGGGATCCGGTGACGGGGCGGGGTGGGCGGCGCGGGCAGACGAGGGCGACGCGGCGCGCGGCGCGCGCGACCGCGTGACCCGGCGGCGCGGCCTAGTCGAGCGCGAGCGCGCGCAGCTCCTTCGTGTGGCGACCGAGCGCGAGCTCGATGTCGTTGAGGACGGCCGCGAGCTCGTTCTCGTCGAGGTTCTCGAGCTCGAGACCGGCATCGAGCACGAGCTCGTCGCCGTCGAGGCCGTAGGCGGCGTGGGCGAGGTCCTGCGTGTTGAACTCGAGCACCTTGCGGAACAGGGCGAGCTGGCGCGTCGGATCCTTCGGGATGTGCCCCATGTGGACGGCGGCGAGCACGATGGGCTCGTCCACCTGGACGGCGATGGGCGGGCCGCCGTCGCCGCTCGACACGATGAACGTGCCCGACTCGCTGACGTAGAACGAGCGGTTCAGGCGGTGGAGGAACGTTTCGATGTCGTCTCGGTTGCGTGGCATGGCGGTTCGTGTTTTCCCCCGGCCTGCGGCCTCGGTCGAGCCGGATGTCTGCCGCCTCGACCCGCGCGGCGGCCGAGTCGGAATCCGTAGGTCGGGCGCGAGCCTAGCGCCAAGAGAGGGCGCATACCAGGCGAGCCATGGGTGGCCGCGCGCTTGCCGCGCGCGGCTCCCCGAGAAAGCGCTGGCCTGGCGTGCCACATCTGGTACGGTCCCGATCCAGGTATCGTGGCGATCCACCCCGGAGAGAGCCTCGCCGGCTATCGCGTCGAGCACTTGCTCGGCCGAGGAGGCATGGGCGAGGTGTGGTCGGCGCGGTCCTTCGACGGCACGCGCGTGGTCGCCATCAAGGTGCTCTTGCCCAAGGCCGCCGTGAACCCGGAGCTCGTGGCGCGCTTCGAGCGCGAGGCGCGCGCGGCGGCGGCCATCGACAGCCCCTACGTGTGCCGCCTGCTCGGCATCGAGCGCGACCGCTCGGGCGCTCACCTGCTCGTGTTCGAGCAGCTCGAGGGCGAGACCCTGAGCGACCGCTTGAAGCGCGAGCTCTACCTCGCCTTTGCCGAGGTCGGGCCCCTCGTCGACGATGTCCTGCAGGGGCTCGCGGCGGCGCACGCGGCCGGGGTCGTGCACCGCGATCTCAAGCCCGGCAACATCTTCGTCGAGCGGCTGCGCGTGCCGGCGCCCGACGGCCGCCACGAGCGCGCCAAGGTGCTCGACTTCGGCATCTCGAAGCTGAGCAAGAAGAGCAAGGACGGGCGCCGCGACGAGCCCTCGCTCACCGACTTCGACGCCACGCTCGGGAGCTTCTCGTACATGGCGCCCGAGCAGGTGCGCGGCGCGGCCCGCGCCGACGGTCGGGCCGACATCTACGCGGTCGGCACGGTGGTGTTCCGGTCGCTCGCCGGCCGGCTGCCCTTCGAGGGCCCCAACGCCGGCACCATCCTGGCGCTCAAGATGGACCGCCCGGCGCCGAGCCTGAGCGAGGTGACCGGCGAGCAGTGGCCGGCCGGGCTCGAGCGCTTCATGGCGTGCGCGCTGCAGCGCGATCGCGAGCTGCGCTTCGCGACGGCGCTCGATGCGCTCGCCGCCTGGCGCTCCATCCAGCCCGAGGCCATCGCGCGCCGCGCCGGCGCGCGGGCCTTTCGTCCGGCGCCCGAGGACGAGCGCTCGGCGGCCGGCTACGGGGTGGACGCCAGCACCGAGGTCGATGCGCCGGTGTGGGACGGGGCGAGCACGGACGTCGACGGACCAGACGAGGGAACGAAGCCATGAGCACGAGCCGGGTCGACGTCACGGTCGGACTGCGCAACCGCGTCAACGTGCGCGGTGGCCGCATCCGTCTCGATGGCAGCTCCACGTGGGTGGAGATCGGGCAGGACCCGGTCATCGTGGGCCGCAACCCCGCCTGCCAGGTGGTCGTGGAGGACACCAAGGTGAGCGCCGTGCACGCCGAGCTCTGCGCGACCGAGCTCGGCGTGCGGGTACGCGACCTCGGGAGCCGCAACGGCACCTTCGTCCACGACGTGCGCCTCGGCGAGGTGTGCCTGGCGTCGGCGGGCACGCTGCGCCTCGGCGGGACGGAGCTCGTGTTCGAGCCGCAGCGCCCCGAGCGCGTGGCGGTGCCGCCCATTCCCGCCTTCGGGCCGCTGGTCGGCTCGAGCGAGGCGATGCGCAAGACCTTCGACCGCCTGTCCAAGATCGCGCCGACCGATCTCACGGTCCTCATCTGCGGCGAGACCGGCACGGGCAAGGAGCTCGCGGCGCAGGCGATTCACGAGGCGAGCCCGCGCGCCGACAAGCCCTTCGTGGTGGTCGACTGCGGCTCCATCCCCCCGAGCCTCGCCGAGGCCACGCTGTTCGGTCACGAGAAGGGCGCCTTCACCGGCGCGATCGACCGCCACGCTTCGCCCTTCCACGACGCGCAGGGCGGCACCATCTTCCTCGACGAGCTCGGCGAGCTGCCGGTCGACGTGCAGCCGAAGCTCCTGCGCGTCCTGTCCGAGCGCCGCGTGAAGAGCGTGGGCGGCAGCGCCTACAAGACCTTCGACGTGCGCGTCATCGCCGCCACGCGCCGCGACCTCGTGCGGGCCGTGAACCAGGGCGTGTTCCGCAGCGACCTCTACTTCCGCGTGGCGCAGGTGCGGGTCGAGCTCGAGCCGCTGCGCAACCGCGTCGAGGACCTGCCGATCCTCGTGCGCAGCATGCTGAAGGACCTCGGCGACGAGGATGCCTACCAGCGCGTCTCGCAGGCGACGCTCGAGCGGCTGATGCGCTACGACTGGCCGGGCAACGTGCGCGAGCTGCGCAACGCGGTGGCGGTGGCGTACGCCCTGTCCGAGCAGGGCGGCGAGATCGACGTGGCCGCCCACCTCGGGGCGCTCGAATCGACGGCGGGCGGCGGGCTCACGGTCGGAGGCTCGGGCGGCACGATGCTGTCGTCCGCGGCCTTCGTGGCGCTGCCCTTCCAGGACGCGAAGCGCGAGGTCCTGGCGCGCTTCTCGCAGGACTACTTCTCGCACCTCGCCGAGGAGTCGAAGGGCAACGTGAGCGAGATGGCGCGCCGCGCCGGCATGGAGCGCGCGCACGTGCGGGCCTACCTCAAGCGCCACGCGATCGACGTGAAGGAATTTCGCTGAACGGGTGCCGGGCGAGGAGAGGTCACCCCGAGCTGCTGCGTCCACCGCGGAAACGGAGGAGTCGGCCGTCGCGCGCATCCCGCCCTTCGAGGCGGTCGAGATCCCGATCGGGAGGTTGTTCTTGCCGCGTGCGGGGTAGGCGCCGCCCCGCACCCGCGAGGACGTCTTGGATCGGCCCCACGGACCGTGGTCGAGCGACGACGCCCGAGCTTCTCCTTCCGTTACGTCCGGATGGGCGTTGCGCGGGGTCGCGCGCGCGTCTCCGTGCTAAAGGGAGGTGGCTTTTTCGAGGAGGCTCCCATGCGATTCGTGCGCGCGCTCTTGGTCGTTTCCGTGGCGGGGCTCGGCTTCGCGGCTTGCAGCGAGACGAAGGAAGACCCGGGGACCGGGGGGACCGGAACGGGCGGCACGGGCGGCACGGGCGCCACGGGTGGCGGCGGCTCCGGCGGTCAGGGCGGCGAGGTGAAGAGCCCCGTGGGCGACGCGTGCACCGCCGACGACCAGTGCTCCGGCGACCTCTGCATGCCGGAGAGCTACCTCGGCTGGGCGGGCGGCTACTGCAGCGGCCTGTGCGATCCCGAGCTCGCGCCGTGCCCCGCGGGCTCCGAGTGCCTCGGCCTGCCGAGCGGTGGCTCCGGCTGCATCAAGACCTGTTCGGGGCCGGCCGACTGCACCGGCCCGGCGCAGGAGTGCGTGGATCTCAGCGGGGACGGCTCACTCCTCGTGTGCTTCGGTGGCTGCGAGACCGACGACCAGTGCGAGGTCACCTGCAACAACGACGTGCTCGTCTGCGCGCCGGTGGCCGAGGTGTGCACGGGCGGTGACGACGAGGACCTCGACTTCGGCGATGGCGGCGGCTTCACCGACTGCGAGGACGCGGACTGCGCGGCCGACGCGACCTGTCAGGCGACCGTCTCCGGTGCCTGCGGCGCGGCGGTCGACGTGTCGGGGGGCGGGACCTTCAACGGCGACACCGCGGGCGGTACCAACGCCTTCGCGGCGGTGTGCCGGAGCCTGTTCGGCTCGTACATCGCGGGTGGCAACGCCAACGAGCGCATCTACGAGTTCACCGCGCCCGAGGCGGGCAACGTGAGCTTCGCGGTCGCGGCCACGACCGGCTCCGTGGACTGGTACCTCCGCACGGTGTGCGACGACGGCGCGACCGGTCTCGGCTTCTGCGGCACCGAGGGTGGCGCCACGTCGCTCGAGCTCGCGTCCGGCCAGAGCGTGTTCGTGTTCGTCGACGGCTACGGCGGCGACGCGACCTTCACGCTCGACGTTGCGTTCCAGGCCATCGCGCCGATCTGCGCGGCGGCCCAGACGGTGACCCTCGGCGCCACGAACGGCAACACCAACCAGGGCTCGGCCGCCATGGGCTCGAGCTGCGGCGGCGGCGGCAACGAGCGCGTCTACACCTTCACGCCCGGGTTCACGGGCACGCTCGGCCTCACGCTCGCGTCGGCCACCGACCAGGGCCTGCACGTGCGCGGCACCTGCGCCGACTCGGGCACCGAGCTCGGCTGCGCCGACTCGCAGTTCGGCGGGACCGACGAAACGCTCGACGTCGCCGTGACCTCGGGGACGGCGATCACCATCGTGGTCGACGCCTACTCGCCGGGCGAGGAAGGCCCGTTCACGCTCACGCTCGCGCAGAACTGACGGCGCCGGTCCCCGCGCATCACGGGAAGGCCGGCTTGGCCCCCGAGGTGCCGAACGCGAGGAGCACCTTCTTCGCCGGCGCCCTGTCGAGCGTGCCTTCGTACTGCACGAAGGCGTTGATGGGGCGGCCGCCGCCACGAGTAAGGGAAACGGGCGGCAGGCGCTCAGGTGGCGCGCAGGTGCGTGCGGTGGAAGAGCCACACGCCCACGGCGAAGTAGAGGGCGGAGAGCGCCGTGAGCCAGCCGAGCTCCCAGGCGACGTCGCCGAAGGAGGCGCCGAGCGACAGGATCTTGTTGAAGGCCACGACGGCGTGCGTCGGCGGCAGGAAGTCGAAGAGCCCGACCGCGTGCGCCCCGGTGCGGAAGAGCACGGGCTTCGGCAGCGGGAACACGGCGCCCGACAGGAACATGAGGAGCATGAAGGGCAGGTTCGCGGCGAGGAACGCGCGCGTGACGGTGCGCGCGAAGCACGCCACGACGAGGCCGACTCCGATGACGCCGAGCGCCGTCATGCAGCCGACCACGATCGCCGCGGCGATGGGGCCCTGGCTGCGGAAGCCGAGGGCGACCGCGACCCCGAAGGTCGCGAGCATGCCGAGCACGCCGATCGCGAACTGCACGGCGCTCACACCGAAGAGAAAGTCGAAGGCCGACATGCGCGTGAGCTTGAGCCGGCTCAACGTCCCGGCCTCGACCTCGCGCGCCACGGCCATGGCGGCCGTGAAGAGCAGCAGCACGATGGAGATGACGAGCAGGCCCGGCACGTAGTTCTCGAACTCCGTGCGTGCGCCGGAGCTGCCGAGCGCCTCCTCGTCGACCCGGTAGGGCGCCTCGGCGCCCACGGCTTGCGAGACGACGCCGTCGACGGCGAGCAGCCCCATCATCATGGCGATCGAGTAGCTCGCGTTCGACAGATCCCCGACGAAGGTCACCCCGGCGCGGGCGTCGCCGGCGCCGCGACCGAGCAGGCGCGCCGAGAAGTCCGCGGGCACGATCACGAGCGCGGAGGCGTCGCGGTCGCGGAGCGCGGCGTCGGCGGCGGCGCGATCCGCGGGCTCGCTGACGCGCAGCATCGGCTGGCCGTTCGAGTACTTCACCTCCGCCATCGCCGCGACGACGGCGCGACCGGCGGCGAGCTCGCTGCCGTCGGCGAGCGCGATCGGGCGGTCGTGGTCGAGCACCATGACCGGGTAGGTCGTCGAGCCGCCCCCGGTGATGAGGAAGTACAGGACCACGAAGAAGGGCGCCGTGCTCACCGCGAGCACGAGGCTCCACGGGTCGCGCAGCTGCTCGACCAGGGTCTTCCGGACCACGGACAGGGCTCTCATGACGACCGCAGCCCCCTTCCCGTCAGGGCGATGAACACGTCCTCGAGCGTCGACTGCCGGAGCCGCACGTCGAGCGTGGTCGAGCCGTGGGCCGCGAGCTTCGCGAGCACGGCGCCGAGGCGCTCGACCATCGCGGGCGCGCGCAGGTAGAGCACCGAGCCGGCGGCGGTCGCGCTCTCGACGTTGCCGCGCACGGCGTCGAGCGCCCGCGTCACCGCGGCGGCCTCCCCGTCGGCGAGCGTGAGCTCGAGCACGTCGCCCTCGCCGACCTGGCGCTTCAGGGCGTCGGGCGTGTCGAGCTCGAGGAGTCTGCCGTGATCGACGATGGCGACGCGGTCGGCCAGCCGATCCGCCTCGTCCATGTTGTGGGTCGTCAAGATCACGGTCTTCGAGCGAGCCAGGGTGCGGACGTACTCGCGTACGAGCACGCGGCTCTGCGGATCGAGGCCGGCCTCGGGCTCGTCGAGCACCACGATCTCGGGCTCGTGCACGAGCGCGAGCACGAGGTTCAGGCGGCGCTGCATGCCGCCCGACAGTGTCCGGGCGCGCGCGCGGCGCTTCTCGGCGAGGCCCATGGCGGAGAGCAAGGCGTCGCCGCGCTCCCGTGCCACGGCGCGCGGCACCCCGTACATCTCGCCCACGAACACGAGCTGCTCGAGGCAGCCGAGCTCCGGCCACACGACCACCCGCTGCGGGCATACGCCGACGCGCGCCCGCACCTCGGGCGAGCGGGCGTCGATGGGCTCGCCCCCGACCAGCACGCGCCCGCTGTCGGGGCGCAACAGGCCGCACATCATGCTGATCGAGGTGGTCTTGCCGGCACCGTTGGGTCCGAGGAACCCGAACACCTCGCCCCGCCGGACCTGGAGGCTGAGGTCCGATACGGCGGCGAGCTCGCCGAAGCGCTTGCCGAGCCCCTCGACCTCGAGCGCAATAGGGGCAGCGGTCTCAGCTGTCGTCATGGGACTCCTTGAAGGATGGCTGGGCCTTGAACTGCGGCGCGAGGTGACACGGGTGCCGGGCGCGCACGGACGATGGCTCCAAGCTTAACCCGAGCGACCCCCTCGGCTACAAGCCGTGCATGAACGGCGTCGGCGGGCTGGAGCCAGGGCGGATCTTCGCCCGGCGTTACGAGGTGCTGCGCCCGCTCGGCCTGGGGGGGATGGGCGTCGTCCTCGAGGTGCTCGATCACCGCACCTCGCGCCGGCGCGCACTCAAGGTGATGCACGGCGAGGTCGCGGCGAGCCCGGCGTTCCGCGCGCGCTTCGAGCGCGAGGCCCGGATCGCCGCCGCGGTGAAGAGCGATCACCTCGTCGAGGTGCTCGACGCCGGCATCGACGCCGAGACCGACATGCCGTTCCTCGTGATGGAGCTCCTCGACGGCCGCGACCTCGGCCGAACGGTCGAGGCCGACGGTCCGCTCGACGCGGCCGAGGTCGCGACGCTCCTCGTCCAGACCGGCCGGGCGCTCGATCGCCTCCACGCGGCCGGCGTCGTCCACCGCGATCTGAAGCCCGAGAACCTGTTCGTGACGCAGCGGGACGACGGCTCGCCGTGCGTGAAGATCCTCGACTTCGGGGTCGCGAAGGTGGACACGGCCGACATCGCCGGCGCGGACACCCGCGTCGGGACGCCGCTCTACATGGCACCCGAACAGCTCACCGGCGCCACGCGGGTCGGCGCTCGGGCCGACGTGTACGCGCTCGGGCAGGTGGCCTTCAAGCTGCTCGTCGGGCGCGCGTACCACGAGGTCGAGCTCGCGGCGGAGGGCGCGCTGCTCCCCACGCTCGCGCGCCTGGCGCTCGGGCCGCGGCGCGCTGCGAGCGAGTGCGCCGGCGCGAGCCGCCACCGACTGCCGGCGGGGTTCGACCCGTGGTTCGCGCGCGCTTGCCACGCCGACCCCGATGCCCGTTTCGCATCGGCGGGAGAAGCCGCGGCGAGCTTCGCACGTCTGGGCGCCCTGTCTGCGCCGCCGTCCGATTCGTTCGGGGACGGTCGGCGCGAGGTCGCCCTCGCGCCGACCTTGCTCGACGCGCTGGCGAAGACGGAGCGTGGCCCGGCGCCGCCTGTGGATCCGGCGCGGGCACCCGTCGACGAGCTCCGCCGCCCACCTGCGTCGCGCCGCTCGTGGCTGCTCGTGGCGCTCGTCGCCGGCGCCGCGGCGGCCGCGGCGGCCGTGGCGACCGTGGCCATCCTGCGGGGACAGGACCACGGCCCACCGAGCGCCTCGTCCGCGCCTGCGACTGCGGGGGCCGCCGTGACCGCCCTCGATGCTCCGGGGTCGGTCCTCGCGTGTCCCGTGCTCCGGGCATCCGGCGTCACGGAGCCGGCGGGCTGGCTCGGCGCCGCGGCATCGGCCATCGCCTGTCGCCGCGCGCAGTGGCTGCTCGGGGGCGGTCACGAGCGCGTGCTGCCACCCGCGGCGCTCCTCGACTTCCCGCGCGCTCCCGGCGCAGGGTTTCCCGCGGACCCCTTCGGCGCCGCGGATGCGCGCGAGCGCGCGCTCGCCGCGGCGCGCGCCCGCGCGGCCGTCCATCTCGACGGCTTCGTCGCCGCCGAGGCGAGCGCTTTCCGCCTGCATCTCGAGGTCGTGACCCGCGACGGCCAGGTCGTCGGCAGCGCGGACGCCGAGGGGGCTGCGCTCATCGACGCGGTCGAGCGCGCGACCGAAGCGCTGGCCGACGCCGGCGCGATCCCCGTGTCGGCGCGGACGTCGCCCGACGTGGAGCGCGCGACGCTCGTCACGAGCCCCGAGCTCGGCTGGGCCCTCGATCGCGCGGTCGTCACGAAGGACTGGGCGACGTCGTGCGCCGCCATCCTCGCGCGCAGCGATCTTCCGCCGCTCCTGCGCCACGCGAAGGCGGCGAGCTGCTCCTTGCTCGTCGGCACCGCTGCCCCGGACTCCTTCGCGCTCGACCGCTCGAGCCCGGCCGCGCTCGCGACGGCGGTCGTCGCCTATGGCGTGCTCGGCCGGCCGGTCCCGGACGGCCCGCAGGCCCGCGCCGAGCTCCAGGCGGCCTTCGAGCGCGAGACGAGCCCCGACGGTCGCCTGGTGCTCGCGTGCGCCATTCAGGCGCTCGACCTCGCCGACGTGGGCGACACGCCGTACAAGGCCTACGGTGGGGCGGTCGCGCTCGAGCACCCCTGGGAGGCCGCCTGGAACTGCGACTTCTTGACGGATCTCATGGAGGCGATGCCGAGCCCGACGGAGTACGACGCCTCGGGACGCTTCGTGGCCGCCTGGGCCCCCCACGACACGAGCTCGCTCCGTCGGGTCGGACGGACCGACGAAGGGGTCGAGGACAACCTGCGCTGGCCGCGGCGCGATTTCGAGCTGCACCCCGACGATGCCGAGGCTGCGCTCGAGCTCGGGCAGCGCCTGCTGCGCTTCGATCGAAGCTCGGACGCCCGGCGCCTGGCTGCGGGGCTCTCGACCCGCGGCGCCCGCCCGCAACTCGTGGCGAGCTACCTGCGCATGGCGTCGGACGCGGTCGACGGCCTGCCGGCGCGTGGCCTCGAGGAGGCCAAGCGCGTGATGGCGCGCCAGGAGGTGGCCGACTCCTGGGGCTTCGACATCTACTTCGTTCACCGGATGCAGCAGATCGCGCTCGTCATCGGGCGCGAGCGCGCGGTCGCCGACCTCTGGGTGGATCGCTTCGCGACGGAGCCGGGCCGGATCCAGCCCTTCGGGCGCAGCGGCAACCTGGTGGGCTACCTCGAGCTCTGCGCGCGCGCGAGTCGACCGAAGATGAAACGCTGTCTCGAGATCGTCGACGGTGCCTTCGCCGCAGGCTCCCGGCCCTTCCGCTACCCGGTCGAGACCGCCTACCTGGCGGGCGCGAGGCGCCTCGCCGACGGTGATCTCCCGGGGGCCATCGCGGCATGGCGGCCCGTGGCGGCAGACGCCTCCTACGCTCGGTTCCTGCCGGTCGAGCTCCTCGCGCAGGCCGGGGAGGACGCGCTCGCCGAGAAGATCGATCGCGAGCGCATCCTGCGCCGCATCGACGCCCGCGTCGTGCGCGGCCACGGCATCGAGCACCTGCGGGAGGCCAAGCGCGCGGACCAGCGCGGCGATCGAGCGCGCGCCCGGGAGCTCGCGCGCGAGCTGCTCGACGCCTGGGCGACCCTCGACGCCGACGTGCCCGCGCTCGCGGAGCTCCGGCGCCTCGCGGGCCCGTGAGCGCGTCCGCGGCGCCGGCAGGCTAGGCCGCCCGGTAGTGGTCCGCGCTCCGGTAGCGCCGCGCGTAGAAGCCGAACGCGACCGCCGCGGCGAAGGCGAAGCCGGCGAAGAAGAACATCTGGAATGCGGTGACGCTGACGCCGGTCGCCTGGATGCCCGACGTCACGGCCTCGTTCTTGACGCCCGCGTTGACGAGCAGCACCCACAGGTTGCCGAAGGTCACCGACAGGTTCCAGAAGCTCATGATGACGCCCTTCATCGCGAGCGGCGCCTGGCTGTAGGCGAACTCGAGGCCCGTCGCGGACACGAGCACCTCGCCCAGCGTCAAGAGGGCGTAGGGCAGGATCTGCCAGGTGATGGCGATGGTGCTGCCGCCGTCGATGACGAGCTGCAGCGCCCCGACCACGATCCACGCCGCGCCGCTCAGCGCGATGCCCGCCGTCATCTTGCGCAGCGGCGTCGGCTCCCAGCCCCCGCGGCGCAGCGCCGGGTAGAGCACGAGGTTGTTGAAGGGGATCAGGATCATCACGAGCGCCGGGTTCAGGGCCTGCATCTGCGCCGGCTCGAACCACGAGGGCTTCGCCATGACGTTCGCCTGCAGGACCCAGGTCGACGCCTTCTGGTCGAAGAGCGACCAGAACGGCGTCACCAGCGCGAAGATGATGAGCACGCGCAGGACGGCGCGGACGCCGTCGACGGCGGCATCCGGGTGCGTGCCCCGGGCGCGCTCGAGCTGCAAAGCGGTGCCCGTGCCCGCGAGCGCGAGCAGGAGCACGAGCGCGAGGCAGAAGGCCGGCACGAGCCCGAGCAGCGGCGCGAGTGCGAGCGCGCCCGCGCCGAGCACGGCGCCGAGGACCGCGAGCGCGAGCCCGGGTCGACCGCCGGCCGGCAGGCGCGCGCCGAGGGCCGTCCGCGCGACGCGCACGAAGGAGTGCGGATTCGGTGGCGCCGGCGGCAGCATCACGTAGTGCTTGCGGCCGAGCCACAGCACGGCGGTCGCGATGAACATCAGGATGCCCGGGACCCCGAAGGCGACGCTCGGCCCGAGGTCACGCAGGAGGATCGGCATCAGGAGCGACGCGAAGAACGAGCCGAAGTTGATGATCCAGTAGAACCCGTCGAACACGAGCTTCGCCAGGTGCTTGGTCCGCTGGTCGAACTGGTCCCCGACGAAGGACGCGACCACGGGCTTGATGCCGCCCGAGCCGAGCGCGATGAGGAACAGGCCCAAGAAGAAGCCGGTGCGGTTGTCCTCGAAGAGCGCGAGGCAGGCGTGTCCCGCGCAGTAGACCAGGCTGAACCACAGGATCGTGCGGTATTTCCCGAAGAACCGATCGGCGAGCCAGCCGCCGAGCAGCGGGAAGAAATACACGCCGATGACGAAGGTGTGGAAGACCGCCTTGGCGCTGCCCTCGCGCTCGGCCGCGGGCAGGTAGAGCAGGAGGCTCGTCGTGAGGAAGGGCGTGAGGATGTTCCTCATCCCGTAGAAGCTGAAGCGCTCGCAGCCCTCGCTCGCGATGATGTACGGAATCTGGCGCGGCATGCGCGCGCGCTCGCTCGGGGCGGGGTGGGTCACGGTGGTCGACGCTTAGCACGGCCGTCGTGGTGCCGCGCCGCGCGCCGCCCTCGCGGCGCGGCCCGACCGCGGCGGCGGTCCCCGGTTGCGCGCGTGGGGCCCGGGGGCCACGCCTGCCGCGCCGCCTGCGCCCGTGCTACGCGAGCCCGGTGAGCCCGACCGACCCCGAGCCCGCGGCGCCCCGCGCCCCGCACCGCCCGTCGCTCGTGCACCTCCTGTCGCTCGTGCCCGAGGAGCTCGAGGCGCACGCGGCCGCGCACGGCATCGCGCTCCGCCCCGACGAGGCACGGCGCCTGCTCGCGGCCCGCTTCGCGCACGCGGGGCACGATCCGCGCCCGGAGCCCGTCGGCCGCAAGAAGATCGCCGCCGTCGAGGCCGTGTGTCGCGACGCGCGGCTCGCGCTCGTCGAGCGTGTCCACGATCCCGCCGACGGCTTCGTGAAGTACCTGTTCCGCGCGCCGGACGGGCTCTTCTTCGAGGCCGTCCGCATCCCGCTCCACAAGCCGGGGCGCTTCTCGGTGTGCCTCTCGACGCAGGTCGGCTGCGCCATGCGCTGCGCCTTCTGCGCCACGGGCCGGCTCGGGCTCGCGCGCAACCTCGAGGCCTGGGAGATGGTCGCGTCCTTCCTCGCCGTGCGCGACGAGGCGCCGGGGCGCGTGACGGGCGCGCTCTTCCAGGGGCAGGGCGAGCCCTTGCAGAACACGGACGAGGTGCTCCGCGCGGCGCGCGTGCTGTCGCATCCGTGCGGCGCGCACGTGGCGGGTCGCGCCATCACGATCTCGACCGTCGGGCTCGTGCAGGGCATCCTGCGCCTGGCGCGCGAGAAGCAGCCCTACAAGCTCATCGTGTCCGTGACGAGCCTCGTGGCCGAGCGGCGCCTGCGCCTGCTGCCCGTGGCCGCGCAGACGAGCGTCGCCGAGCTCGCGGCGGCGCTGCGCGCGTGGCACGGGGCGACGGGCCAGCGCATCACCCTCGGCTGGGTCCTCATCGGCGGCGAGAACCACGATGCCGCCGAGGTCGCGGGCATCCTCGAGCACTTCGCCGGCGTGCCCGTGTGCCTGAACCTCATCGACGTGAACGACGCGCGCGAGGGCGGCCTGCGGCGCGCGACCGACGCCGAGCGCGGAGCGCTGCTCGACCGCCTGAGCGCGCTCCGCATCCCGTTCATCCGCCGCTACTCGGGCGGCGCCGAGCGCCATGCGGCCTGCGGCATGCTCGCGGCGGTGCGCTGGGACGGCTCGAAGCCGGTCGAGGTCACGGGCTGACCTCGATCGGGTAGCTCACCGTCGTGCGGCTCGGGGTCGCCGGGAAGGCGAGCCCCTCGAAGACGCCCTTCATGCACGCAACGAAGGCGCCGTCGTCGAGGCCCGTGCCGGCGGTCGCGACCTCGACCTCGCGCGGCTTGCCGTGCTCGATGGCGAAGCTCACGGTGAGGCGGCCCTCGGCACCCGGCGTGCGGGCGAGCAGGGCCTCGTAGCAGCGCGCCTGCTCGGGTCGCGCGCCCCGCACCGACTCCTGGATCTCGGCCGGGCGCAGGTTCGGCGTGAGCTCGACGGCGACCGGCGCGAGCGGTAGCGCCGTCTCCTGCGCGAGCGCCTCCTCGACGTCCGGGAGCTGACCGCGGCGCGGCGCCGCGACGAGCACGAGCGGTGGGGCGCCCGCGCGCTTCCGTGCGGCGTAGACGCCTTCGCCCGCCGCGAGGCGGCGCTCGATGTCCGCGATCGGCACGGGCAAGAGCTCCTCGTAGCGCGCCGGGACGAGGTTGTGCTCGAGGTCCGTGTAGACGACGACGAGCGCCCGGTCCGCCTCGGCCCGGGCGCGCGGGATGCCGAGCCAGCTGCCGGAGCGCGAGGTGTGGATGTCGCTGCGGACGCCTTCGGGACAGAGCGAGCAGCTCTCGCGCCGGAGCTCGGTCGCGGCGCCGATCACGTTGAAGGTGCCGAGTCGCGTCGAGACCTCCTCGGAGCCCCCGAAGAAGAGCGCGTTCATGTGCAGGGTCGGCCGCGCGTCCTTGCGAGCGCCCGGCTCCTCGAGCTCGAGCTGCCGCGCGAGGGCCCGTGCGAACGGCGCCACGGTGCCCGTGTCGCGCGCCGCGTTCGAGCTCGACGGCGGGCTCTTGCCGGTGAGCAGCTCCGCGAGCAGGCGGTTCGCCTCCTCCTCGGGCTCCCACTGGCGGTCGTGGCCGTGCGCCGCGAGCAGCTCCTCGAGGAGCAGGACCGCGGGCTCCTTGTCGTCGAGCGCGGCGTGGGCCGCGGCGAGCGTCAGCTTGGCGAGGTCCGCGTCCGCCGGGGCGAGGGTGCCCTTCTGGAGCAGGGCCTCGAGCCCGCCGACCGCGGCGCGCGCGTCGCCCCCACGCTCGAGCGTGCGACGGAAGCGCTCGAGCGCGACGGCGTCGGCCGGGGCGCTCTCGGGCTCGCCGGCGAGCGCGGCCTCCTCGGTGCCGCCCGGCGCGGGCGCGTCTCCCTCCCGGCAAGCGCCGAGCCCTCCTGCGCCGACGAGAACGAGACCCGCGACGAGACCCTGACGAGCGAGCTTGTGTGCCTTCATGACTGCCTCCGTTCGCCTGGCAGTGTGCTCATCGCGGCTCACCGTTCGTTCTCTGCCAGGTCATCGTTTCGTCACCGGGCCGGCAAGCCGGCGCGTCAGCTCTCCGGCCGGCGCGAGAAGCGGTAGCCCGCGCCGCGCACCGTCACGAGCAGGCGCGGCGCCTGCGGATCGTCCTCGAGCTTGGTGCGCAGGCGGTTGACGAAGTTGTCGACCGTGCGGTCGGTGCCGAAGTAGTCGGCGCCCCACACCCCGTCGAGGATGCGCTGGCGCGACACGAGGCTGCCCTCGTGGCGCAGCAGGAAGCGCAGCAGGCGGAGCTCGAGCGCGGTGCACTCGAGCTCGACGGCACCCCGGCGCATGCGGTGCGCGCCGAAGTCGACGGTCACGGCGCCGATGGTCACGGTCTCCGTCTCGCGGTCCTGCAGGCGCCGGCGCCGCAGCGCCGCCGCGACCCGCGCCAGGAGCTCCGCCACGCCGAAGGGCTTGGTCACGTAGTCGTCGGCGCCGAGCCCGAGCCCGCGCACCTTGTCGCGCTCCTCGCCCTTCGCGGTCAGCATGAGCACGATGAGCTCGGGATCGACGAGCCGGATCTCCTCGAGCACTTCGTAGCCGTTGCGCCCCGGCAGCATGACGTCGAGCAGCACGAGGTCGGGGCGTGGCGCCGCGAGCGCGCGGGCGAGCCCCTCGGTTCCGTCCCGGGCGACCTCGACGCGGTAGCCGGCGGACCGCAGGGCCTTCTGCAGCCCGAGGCGCATCGTCGGATCGTCCTCCACCACCAGCACGAGCTCCTCCGTCATGGTCTCTCCTCGGGCTCGTTCCCGCGGCGCGTCTCGCGCGGGACCGGGATGCGAAGCGAAAAGGCTGCGCCGCGCCCGGGCGCGCTGTCGAGCTCGACCGTGCCGCCGTGGCTCTCGGCCGCGTGGCGCACGAGCGCGAGCCCGATGCCGAAGCCCTCGGTGGCGCGGCTCAGCCGCTCGTCGGCGCGCTCGAAGGGAGCGAAGATGCGCGCCTGATCGCGCTCTCCGATCCCCGGACCGCGGTCGGTGACCTCGAGCCGGAGCTCACCCCCGGTGCGGCGCAGGCGCACCGCGTAGGGCGTGCCCTCGGGGGCGTGCTTCCGGGCGTTCTCGAGCAGGTTGTCGAGCGCGAGCCGCAGCGCTCCGGCGTCGACCGGCGCCGTCGCGAGCGCGAGGTCGCGCTCGACCGGCGCCATGTCCGGATGTCGCTCCTCGAAGGCCTCGACCGCCTCGGCGACCAGCGCCGCGACGTCGGTCGGCACCCGCACGGCCTTCTTGTTCGGCGCGAACGCGCGCCGCAGCTCGAGCAGTCGCTCGACGGTCGTCGACAGGCGCCGCGCCTCGCGTCCGAGCGCCGCGTGCACCTCGTCGCGCTCGTCGTCGGGGACGCGCCCCTCCTCGAGCAGCTCGGCGAGCATGCGGACCGAGGCGATGGGCGTGCGGAGCTCGTGCGCGACGGTCGCGACGAAGTCCGTGCGGAGCTCGCTCGTGCGCCGCAGGCGGCGGAGGCGCAGCGCGAGGAAGATGCCGAGGGCGAGGAGGACGGCGAGCGCACCGCCGAAGGCCGCGGCGACGAGCGCACGCCGCGCTTGGGCACGAGCCTCGAGGGCGCCCGTGTGCGCCATCCCGAGGCCGACGGCGAGGTCGGGGGCGATGGTCGCGAGCGCGCGGGGCTCGCGGGCCTCGCTCCCGAACGAGGCGGCGACATCGTCCGGGAGCTCGAGCGAGCGGGCCCGCAACGCGGCCTCGAGCGCGCCGCGGTGCACGACGAAGCCGAAGGCGCGCCCGCGGTCCACGACGCGCAGCACGCCGCGCGAGCCCGCCTCGCTCCAGGTGACGAGCCCGCGCGCGTCCGGCCAGCCGCGCGCGCCCGGCTCGGCCGCGCGCCGCGCCTCGGGCGAGCTCCGCGCGTGGCTCGTGCGCGCGAGTGCGTCCGCGACGGCCGCGCGCTCGGCCGTGTCGTCGAGCGCACGCGCGTCCTCTGCGAGGACCGCGCGCTCGACGGGCGACAAGAGGGCGGCGTGCGTCTCGAGCCAGGCGGCGAGCGTGTCGCTGCCGGGCAAGGCGAGCGCGAACACCGGGAACACCCAGCGCCCGGTGGCATCGCGCGCCTCCCTGCAGCGCGCGGTGAAGTCGGTGGCCGCCGCCGGGAGCTCGCGCCCGAGCGCCACGCAGGCGTCGTAGCCGACCTGATCCTGCGGCTGCCCACCCGGCGCGCGCGGCGCAACCGGCGCGGTCGCCAGGCCGAAGGACACGAGCTCCGCGCCCGCCGGGACCGACAGGCGCGTGCCGACGAGGGCGCCGAACGCCGCCTCCGACTCGGGGAGCGCACCCGGCTCGAGCGCCGCGAGCTCCCCCGCTGCCGCCTCGAGCCCCGCCGCGACCGCGGCCTCGAGCCGGCTCGCCGTCGTCTCGAGCCGCTGCTGCGCCGCGCGCCGCACGGCCGCGTCCTCGTTGCCGATGGCGCGGAGGCCGAGCACGGTGAGCAGGGCCGCCGGCACGAGCCCGAGCGCCGCGAAGAGGAGCGCGTCCCGGAGCCGCGAGTCGCTCGACAGGGCCATGCCGGGGAGCATGCCCCGCTTTCGTCACGGGCGCGTCACCGCGCGTGGTTCTCCTGGCTCGGGGACGCCGCTATCATCCCGGCATGTGGATGCGGCTGCTCCTCTTTTTCTTCGTGCCCTCGCTCGCGGCTGCCTGTAGCTCGTCCGGGGAGGGCTCGGCCGGGGGCGGCGGTGCCGGTGCGGGCGGCGTCGGCGCGGCAGGCGGTGGTGGTGGCGCCGCGGGCCACGGCGGCGCGGGCGCCGCTCCGTCGACGGCCGCGTGTGCCGCGTTGGCGCTACCGGCACCGCCCACCAATTGCGCGCTCGCGCACGTCCTCTGCGTGGACGACGGCCCGGGCCCGGCCCAGGAGTTCGCCACCATCCAGGCGGCGGCCGACGCCTCGGCGCCGGGCGACACGATCCTCGTGCACGAGGGCAGCTACGCCGGCTTCCAGATCGACGTGTCCGGCACGGACGGGAGCCCGATCGCCTACGTCGCGAGCGGCGACGTCGCCATCGCCGCCCCGGCGCCGACGGGGGACGGGATCCGCATCGAGAACGCGAGCCACGTGCGCGTCGTCGGCTTTCGCATCGCCGACGTTCCCGAGCGCTGCATCGCGGCGCGCGGCGCGACCCCCGACACCCCGATGGTCGGCGTCTGGGTGGTCGCCAACGACTGCCGGCGCGCGGGGGTCGAGGGCTTCTACCTCTCCGAGATCTCGCTCTCGCACGTGGAGCTCAACCGAATCGCCGACTCGGGTCAGTCCGGCTCGACGCGCAGCCACGGCATCTACCTGGCCAACGCCGGCTCCGACATGACCACCCTCTGCGGCAACGACATCTCCGGTGCGTTGCCCGCCGAGTCCAATGGCATCCACGTCAACGGCGATCTCAGCGTCGGCGGCGACGGCATCGTCTCCGGGCTCCGCGTCGAGGCCAACGTGATCCACGGCCATGCGCAGAACGGCCTCAACCTCGACGGGGTCCAGGCCTCCGTCTTCCAGAACAACCTCGTCTTCGGCAACGCGCGCAACGCCATCCGCGGCTACGCCATCGACGGCGCGCAAGGGCCGCGGGACCTCGTCGTCGTCGGCAATACGTTGCTGACGCCGGCGGGGGCGGGCTGGCCGCTGAAGCTGAGCGAAGATCTCGGCGGGCACGTCGTCTTCGACAACATCCTGCTCACGGAGGATCCGGATCTCGGCAGCATCTCGCTCGACGCCTCGCCGTCGTTCGCGAGCGCGAACAACGCCGTCGTCGACCGGTTCAGCGCGGATGGTGAGGTCACGTACGCGTCGCTCGCCGAGTGGCAGGCGCTCGGCTTCGACTCCGGCTCCTTCGTGGCGACGCCGGCGGCGCTCTTCGTCGCCCCGGGGACAGACTTTCACTTGCGCGCCGGCTGCGCGGCGGTCGACGCGGGGCTCGGGTCGTTCCAGGGCGTCCTCGCGCCGCTCGTCGACCTCGAGGGGAACCCGCGGCCGACGGGCGCCGGGCACGACGTCGGAGCCTACGAGGCCCCGTGAGCACGCTCGCGCCCGCGCTGCGAGGTCACGCGTAGAGCATGGCCGGCCCCGACGGTCTCGCCCCCGGCACCCTCATCGCCGGCGAGTACCGCATCCTGCGCCGGCTCGCGGCCGGCGGGATGGGCGCCGTGTACGTCGCCGAGCAGGTCTCGACCGGGGCGCTCCGCGCCCTCAAGGTCGTCTTGCCGGAGCTCGTCACCGACGCCCAGATGCGCAGGCGCTTCGAGCGCGAGGCGCGCGTGGGCGCCCGGATCGAGAGCGAGCACGTCGTCGAGGTGCTCGCCGCCGGGGTCGACGAGCCGAGCGGCCTGCCGTACCTCGTGATGGAGCTGCTCGATGGCGAGGACCTCGAGGCCTACGTCACGCGGGGCGGCCCGCTCGGCTGCGCCGAGACGCGCGCCGTGCTGGCGCAGCTGTGCCACGCGGTGGGCGCGGCGCACCGGAGCGGCATCGTGCACCGCGACCTCAAGCTCGAGAACGTCTTTCGCGCCGTTCCGCGCGGCAAGAGCGGCGAGTTTCGCATCAAGGTGCTCGACTTCGGCATCGCGAAGCTCTTGACGGAGGTCCAGCAGACCGCCGCGCGCACCCAGAGGCCGCTCGGTACGCCGCTCTACATGGCGCCCGAGCAGGCGAATCCGAAGCTCGGCGCCGTCGGGCCCGCGGCCGACGTGTGGGCCCTCGGGCTCATCGCCTTCCGCCTGCTGACGGGCAAGCATTTCTGGCTGGCCGCCTACGATCCGGAGGGCTCCCTCGGCATGCTCGTGGCGGAGACCTGCTACGAGGCGCTGCCGCGCGCGTCGGAGCGCGCCACCGCGCTCGGCGCCCCCGGCCCGTTGCCGCCTGGCTTCGACGCCTGGATGGCCGGCGCGCTCGCGCGCGACCCCAAGGCCCGCTACGCGGACGCGTCGCTCGCGTTCGGGGCGCTCGAGCCCGTGCTCGTCGACGCGACGGGGCTCGGTGCCACGTTGCCGGCGTCGGGACCGCCGATGGCCTCCGGCCCGCGCGGGAGCACCGAGGCCGCCATGGCACCGGCGGCGTCGGGCGCCGACGGTGCGGACGCGCACGCCCCGACGTTGCTCGACCGCGGCGCTCGGCTGGCGGTCGAGCGAGCGCCAGCGAGCCGTCGCAGGCTCGCCGCCGCGGCGGTCGCGTCGCTGGTCGCGCTCGCCGCGGTCGCGTGGCTCGGGTGGCGCGCCGCTGGGTCGAGCGCGAGTGCGCCCCTGGCGCCCGGCACGGATGCGCCCACGACCGCGTCGGGCGCGAGCTCGAGCGACGCGCCGGCGGGCGGCGCGTCGAGCGCCGCCACTCCGTCGAGCGCGGCTCCGCCTCCGCCTCCGCCGTGTCCGGGCGGCATGGTCCTCGTGCCGGCGGGGACGTTCCGCATGGGCTCGGAGGTCGGACAGGGTGGCCGCGACGAGCATCCGGCGCGCGACGTGCGCTTGAGCGCGTACTGCATCGACCGGACGGAGGTCACGGTCGCGGCCTACCGTGCCTGCACGCTCGAGGAGCGCGCCGGCGTGCGCTGCGCGCCGGCACCGACGACGGCGAGCTGGGCCGGCGTCCCGGCGGGCGAGGTCGCCTTCTACGGGCGGTTCTGCAACGGCGATCGCCGCGACCTCGACGCTCATCCGGTGAACTGCGTCGACTGGGCGCAGGCCGACGCCTTCTGCCGCTCGCTCGCCGGGCGCCTGCCCACCGAGGCCGAGTGGGAGCGCGCGGCGCGCGGCGACGACGCCCGGCCCTACCCCTGGGGCCGTGAGGATCCTTCGCCCGACCGCCTCAACGTCTGCGGCACCGAGTGTCGCGAGGCGACCGCGCGGCCCGGCATGCCGGGGCTCGGCGCGGCGTACGAGCGCGCCGATGCCTTCGCGACGACCGCACCGGTGGGGCAGTTCCTCGCGGGTGCGAGCCCTGCCGGCGTGCTCGACCTCGCTGGCAACGTCATGGAATGGACCGCGGACTGGTACGCGCCGTACGACCCCGCGACGACGGTGGATCCCGTGCGCAGCGACCGGCCGGCGGGGAACGCTCCGCGGCGCGTGGCGCGCGGCGGCGGCTGGGATGCGGGTGCTCTCGCGGAGGCTCGCGCGGCCCGGCGCGGTCCCTACCCGAGCGAGCTACGCTTCCCCCACCTCGGCTTCCGCTGCGTCGCCACGCCCCGCCCGGGAGCCGAGCCCGCGCCCGGGCGCTGAAGCGCGCCGCCGCCGCGCGCCCCTCACCTCGGGCGACTCGACCTCGCCCAACGCACGAACGGCCCCGCCTCGTGGAGCTCGCCCGGGCGTTGCGGCGCGAAGCGCGCACGCCAGTCCCCGCCGCGCACCCGCCGCTTGCCCCGGACCTGATCGGTCTCGAGCACGTACGCCTCGGCATCCGAGCCGTCGGCCAGGCGCACGTGCCGGCGCTGGAAGAGGCGGCCGACCTCGCGGCGCACGTCGAGCCCGCGCAGCGTCTCGTAGGGCATCTCCCAGAGCTCGCCCGTGACCTCGCCCTGGCCCTCGGCGACGAGCCCCGCGAAGCCCACGAGCTCGACGAGCGCGTACCCGGGCGCGGTGCGCGCCGGGCCGAGCAGCACGGCGCCCGCGAGCAGCGCGTGGTCCGGCTCGCCGGGGAGCTCCGTGCCGTAGATGAAGATTCGGAAGCGTCGCTCGGCGCCTGTCGCGGCCATCCCGAACGGCTATCATGGGCTCACCTTGCTGTCGCTCCCGATGGCCCGCCCCGCGTGCGCGCTGCTCGTGCTCGCGCTCGGCGTGCTCGGCTCGGGCTGCGCGCGCACCCTCTACCCCGGTCCCGAGAACGTCACCCCGGAGCGCGACGGGCGCTTCTGGGTGGTCGGCACCGAGGGATACGCGCGCTACTGGGACGGCGGGCGCTACCACGTGCGCGACTACCCGACCGAAGGCGAGCCGGACTGGGCCTACTCACCGAGCTTCGGGTCGCCGGCCGCGCAGGTGGTGTCGGTCGGAGGCGAGCCCTTCCTCTTCACGCGGGTCGGCGAGGTGCTGCGCTGGGACGGCCGCGGCTGGCAGCGCCGCGCCGTCCGCCTGCCCGGCACGAGCTACGACGGCTCGACCCAGGTCGACGCCGTCCGCGAGCTCGCTTCGGGCGAGCTCGCCCTCCAGATCCACTCCGACACGCTCTACGTCGGCACGCTCGCGGGCTTCGAGCACGACGCCTTCGCGAAGGAGAAGACCCCGACCTACTTCACCTGGCTCGGCCGGCTCGGCGGCGAGCTCTGGGGCATCGGCTGGGACACGGGCGGCGAGGTGCGCGCGCTCGAGCGTCGCACCGCGCCCGGGAGCTGGGAGCTCGTCCTGCGCCTCGGTCGGGACAAGGACCTCGGCGAGCCGCTGTGCGCGCTGCGCGGCGGCGACGGCCGTCCCTTCGTCGTCACCGAGCGCGCCATCGTGCGGTCCCCGCCGAGCACGGGCGAGGCGCCCCCCCTCACCGCGGTGCTGCCCGTCCTGCCGCCCGTGGCCGAAGGGGCTGCGGTCGCGCGCCAGATGCCGGCCGACGGCGCCGCCGCCTACGTCGCGCGCTGCTACCCCGCCAACGAGGGGGCGCGGGCGCTCCTGCTCCTCGGCGCGACGAGCCCCGGGCGCGACGCCAACGTGCTCGAGCTCCGCGATGGCGGACTCGTGGCGTGGCACTGCGACCGGCTGTCGGGCTACGAGGCCGTCGGCGCCGTGCCCGGCGAGCGAGGCTGGACCGTCGTGACGCGCGACCTCGGACGCACGGAGGTCCCCGGCCCGAGCTGTCGACCCGCCAAGGGTCCGCTCGTGCAGGCGCGCTGAGCCAAGCTCACTGCGGATACGCCGGGTGCTTCTCGATGAGCGTCGTGATCTCCCCGAGCTCGGGGTCGGTCCCGTTCGGGTCCGCCGCGGTCGCGGCCTCGTGCGCGGCCACGAGATCGGCAGCGAGCCCGGTCTTCAGCGCCTCGGCGTACGCGACGATGGCCTTGCCCTTGTGCAGCGCCTCCTTCGGTCCTGCGAGCAGCTCGTGGATCGTCCAGGTGATCGAGGTGGACGACGCCTGGTAGGTGAGGGGCTGCAACCAGTTCACCTTCACCGTCACCGTGTGGGCGGGGTCGAGGAGCGCCGGGTTGCAGGCGGCGAGCGTCTGGTGGAACACCATGGCGTCGCTCGGCGCCAGGTGCTGCGGCTCGACCTCCTCGGGGTTCGTCGAGGCCTGCTCGCCCGAGAACTTCTCGAGTGACAGATACCAGGGCACGGTGAGCTCGACCTGCACGGCGCGCGCCGCGATCTCCATGGTCTCGTCGAAGCGATCGACGAAGAGCCGCTCGGCCTCGGCCGTGCCGTCCACGTACACGTAGGCGCCCCGGCCGCGGTCGGTGACCGTGTCCATGAGCAGGTCGTTGTAGCCGGTGGCCGGTCCGGTCCCCACGCCGACGAGGTAGATGCCCTCCCTGTCGCCGTCCTTCGCGTTGTTCGCGATGAGCGTCTCGTCGGTGATGCCGGTGTTCGCGCCGCCGTCGCTCACGAGGATGAGCCGGTTCAGGCTCGTCATGCCGTAGTACTGGTTCGCGAGCTCGTAGCCCCTCACGAGCCCGGCGTGGAGGTCGGTCGAGCCGTCGGCGGCGAGCCCGTTCGCGGCCGCGACGACGGTCGCGTCGTTCGGCCCGGTCGCCACGTGCCCCGCGAGCACGGTCGACTGCTGGTCGCTCCAGGTGACCATGCTCACGATGTCGCCCGCGGCCAGGCTCTTGGCCACGGCCTTCACGACGGCCTTCTCGCGCTCGATGCTGTTGCCGCCCATCGAGCCCGAGGTGTCGAGCACGAAGGTGATGGTCATGGGGCGGCGCGGGTGGAGGGCGTCGTACGATCGCACTGCCAGCTGGAGATCGAGCTTGCCCGGGACCGCGAGCTCGCCCTCGGTGTAGAGCGCGACCTGGTTCTGCGGCGCCGCCGGGAAGGCGATGCGGTAGTAGTTCAGGAACTCGTAGGTGCGGATCTGGAGGAAGCTGGACGGACTCGCGAACTGGTTGAGCAGCTCGCGCGCGTGGGCGGGCGACGCCATCGAGTTCGAGTCGTCGGCCGAGAGGTAGAGGACGAGCGGCTGCGACGAGTCGAGGCCCGCGCAGGCGTCCTCGCCGCCCTGGCCACCGAGGCCACCCTGGGCGCCGGCGCCGCCCTGGCCGCCGACGGCGAGCGCGCCGCCGGCGCCCCCGAAGCTGGCGCTCGCGCCCGCGCCGCCGGCGCCCGTCCACGTGCCCGTCGTCGTCGAGGTCGTCGTCGTCCACGTCGTGGTCGTGTTCCCCGAGGCGGCCGCGCCTGCGATGTCGCTTCTCGACATCGTCTCGCCGAGCGAGCAGGCGCCGAGCCCGACGCCGAGCACGAGCACGCCAAGGGCTCCGGTGGTGAGGGAAGTGTGTACAAGGAATCGCATGTCCAACCTCCGTGCAACCCGCAGCTCGAACTGCAAGAGCAATGCCGGCGCCCGCGGGACCAGGATCCGGGCACTTGGAACCCGGCGGTCGAGCTCGTGGCACGCTCTGGCTCAGACTCGAGCTTCGACCCCTCCGGGCCCACCGAGGCGAGGCGCGAAGCCCGAGCCCCTCGTCGGCGGCACCTCGTGTTGGCCTTACGCAAGGGCATGCGGAGGCCGCTCGCGAGAGCCCGGCCTCCACGAATCCCCTGATTTCCGCCGCAGATATTACCGGTACGCCGGCGTGGCATCGGGGTCGTGGTTACGGTCAGCGGCACGCGGGCTACCTCGCGCGAGGTGGTGGCGAGGTGGTGGCGAGGCGGTGGCATGGACGAAGACCTTGGATTGCGGCCGTCGGCCGGTAGCGACCCGTGTCGCGACACGCACTCGACTCCGCGACACGCCGTCGCCGAGCACCCGAGCCAGCGACCCCGGCCGTGAAGGGCCGGGAAAAGAAAAAAGGAGAGCCCACCGGCTCGCGACCCACCTATGATGAGCTGTCACCGTCTTCTGCGAAAGCGGGTGGAACCATGAAGCGGCACTTCCTCTATGCGATCGCTCTCACGGCCTCCGCTCTGGCCCAGGCGGGCTGCACGAGTGGTGAGGAGACCGGAACCGGCGGCGGGGCCGGTACCACGTCGAGCACGGGCAGCGGTGCGCAAGGCGGAGCGGGAGGCGTCGGCGGTCACCAGGGTGGCGCGGCTGCCCAGGGCGGTGCGGCGGGCTCCGCCGCGCAGGGCGGCGCGGCGGGCGCGGTCCAGGGCGGTAATGGCGGCACGGCCGGTGCGATCCAGGGCGGCAACGGCGGCACGGCGGGCTCGCCGCCGCAGGGCGGCTCCGCGGGTGCCGGCACGGGCGGCAGCGCGGGCTCGGCGCAGGGCGGTAGCGGCGGCGTGGCGCAGGGGGGCAGCGGTGGCTCGGGCGGAGGCCCCGCGTGCCAGGATGCCACCCAGTGCGACGACAGCGTCGCGTGCACGCTCGACGAGTGCGTCGGCGGCGCCTGCCAGCACACGCCCCAGAACGCCGCGTGCGACGACAGCGTGGCGTGCACGGTCGACGCGTGCGTCGGTGGCGGCTGCCAGCACACGCCCGACAACGCCGTCTGCGACGACGGCCTCTACTGCACCGTCGAGGCCTGCGCGCCACTGCTCGGCGACCCGCAGACCGGCTGCCACACGCAGCCGCGGCCCTGCGACGACCAGATCGTCTGCACCGACGACAGCTGCGACGAGGCGAACGACGTCTGCGCTCACGCCGAGAACGATGGGCTGTGCGACGACACGGTGTTCTGCACCGGCGTCGAGCTCTGCACGCCGGGCGCGCCGGGCGCCGACTCGCTCACCGGCTGCGTCCCCGGCGTGGCGCCGCCCTGTGGCGACGCCTTCTCGTGCACCCAGGACTTCTGCGACGTCGGGACCGACGCGTGCGCGCACAACGAGAACGACGCCCTGTGCACGAACGGGCAGTTCTGCGACGGCGCGGAGGCGTGCTCTCCCGCCGACCCGAACGCCAACGGCGCGGGCTGCGTCGCGGGCGTGCCGCCGAACTGCAGCGACGGCATCGCCTGCACGAACGACGGCTGCGACGACGCGAACGACGTGTGCACCCACACCCCCGAGAGCTCGCTCTGCGACGACGGCGGCTGGTGCAACGGCGCCGAGGCGTGTCAGCTCGGGCTCGGCTGCGTCGCGGGCGTGGCGCCGAACTGCGACGACGGCCTCAGCTGCACGGCCGACGGGTGCGACGAAGCGAACGACGCCTGCTCCCACGGTGAGCAGGATGCGCTCTGCGGCGACGGCCTCAACTGCAACGGCGCCGAGAGCTGCGACGGCCTCAACGGCCTGGCGCCGACCGGCTGCGTCGCGGGTAGTCCCTTCGCGTGCCTCGACGACAACATCGACTGCACGGTCGAGTCGTGCGCCGAGGGCTCGCCGCCGAGCTGCCTCCACACGGCGAGCCACCTGCTCTGCCCGCCGGGCCAGTTCTGCATCCCGCTCCAGGGCGGCTGCATGTCGGCGCAGCCGTGCAACGACAGCACCGACTGCGACGACAACGACGACTGCAACGGCGTCGAGACCTGCGTCGTCGGCGGGTGCGTCCTCGGAACGCCGGTCGACTGCGACGACGGCATCGGCTGCACCGCGGACCTGTGCGATCCGAACGGCGGCACCTGCCTCCACAACCCACTCGACAACTTCTGCGACGACGGGCTCATCTGCAACGGGACCGAGACCTGCGCCGCCGGCGTGGGCTGCGTCTCGACGCCGCCCATCGCCTGCGGTGACGCCTACAGCTGCACCGTCGACAGCTGCACCGAGCCGTCCGGCATCTGCACCCACGCGGCGAACGACGCGACGTGCGACGACGCCGTCTTCTGCAACGGCGCCGAGCTGTGCGACCCGGCCAACGGTGCGCCCCTCACGGGCTGTCGCACCGGGGCGCCGCCGACCTGCGTCGACGGCGTCGCCTGCACGACCGATTCCTGCGACCCCGTGTCGGACACGTGCCGCTTCGTGCCCAACAGCGGGCTCTGCGCGTGCGGCGAGACCTGCGACCCGCAGCTCGGTTGCGGCAGCTACTGCAACATCGCGCAGTGCGGCGGCAAGGTCTACCAGTGCGGCAACTGCACCGACGACGACGGCGACTGCCGCATCGACGACGCCGACTCGATGTGCACGAGCCCGTGCGACAACCACGAGGCGAGCTTCGGCCTGCTGATCCCGGGCGGCAACAGCGCGCCCTGCAAGGCCGACTGCTACTACGACGGCGACACCGGGAGCGGCAACGACGACTGCTACTGGAGCCACAAGTGCGATCCGTTCGAGCAGCAGAACCCGCCGCCGCCGGCGCCGCCGGGCACCCCGCCGTTCAGTCCGGAGGCGGGCTGCAACTACGATCCGGGCGCCAGCATCCCGGGCTTCCCGGGCACCTGTGCCGAGGCCCAGGCGACGCAGTCGCAGACGTGCCACGACATCTGCGGGCCCATCACGCCGAACGGCTGCGACTGCTTCGGCTGCTGCGTGCTGCCCGGCGCCAACTACGCCGTGTGGCTCGGCTCGGTCGACGGCGGCTCCGACCCCATCTGCACCGTCGCGGACCTCGGCGACCCGACCAAGTGCAAGCCCTGCACCCAGGTGCAGGCCTGTGCGAACACCTGCGAGCACTGCGAGATCTGCGTGGGCAAGCCGACCCTGCCGGCCGACTGCCTGTGCCAGGTGTGCGCGGTGGGCCAGCAGCTGTGCGGCGCGCCGTGCGGTGATCCGGTCTGCGACCCGGGCTTCTACTGCAACAGCGGCTGCTGCGCGCCCGTCCCGAGCTGAGCCGGCTCCGCCCCCGGGGTCCTGGCCGGTCTTGCATCGGCCGGGGGCCCCGTGGGACCGTGGCGGTCGGAGCGAGATGGGATGAGTGCGGTGGAGACGAGGGCCGGCGACGGCGACGGCACCGCGGTGTCCTTCGACCTGAACGGCACCGCGGTGACGGTGCGCGTCGTCGAGGGCGAGTCGCTGCTCGAGAGCCTGCGCGAGCGACTCGGGGTCACGACGGTCAAGGACGCGTGCAGCCCGCAGGGGCAGTGCGGCGCATGCGTCGTGCTCGTGAACGGCCAGGCCGTCACGTCCTGCGCGCTGCCGACCACCAAGATCGCCGGACGGCGCGTGGTGACGCACGCCGGGCTGCCCGAGGCCGAGCGCACGCTCTATGCGCGCGCCTACGCCGTCGCGGGCGCCGTGCAGTGCGGCTTCTGCACGCCGGGCTTCGTGCTCCGCACGGCGGCTCTGCTCGCGCGCCATCCGCGGCCGACCCGCGCCGAGCTGGCGCGCGGGGCCGGCCTGCACCTGTGCCGCTGCACCGGGTACACGAAGATCCTCGACGCGATGGAGCTCGCGGCGAGCTGCCGGCGCGGCGAGCGGGCGCTGCCCCCGCTACCGGAGGACGCCGGCGTGGGGCGCTCCTACCCGAAGCTCCATGCCGAACGCTACGCGCTCGGCGAGGAGGCCTACGTCGACGACCTCGCCGTCTCGGGCATGCTCCACGGCGCGCTCCGGCTCTGCGACCACCCGCGCGCCGTGGTGCGCCGCATCGACACGGCGCGTGCCGCGGCGCTCCCCGGCGTCGCGTGCGTGCTCACGGCGGTCGACGTCGTGGGTGCGCGCCGCTACGGGCTCATCGAGCAAGACTGGCCGAGCTTCGTCGCCGAGGGCGAGACGAGCGCGATGGTGGGCGACGTGCTCGCGGCCGTCGCGGCGGTGGACCGGCGCACGGCGCGCCGGGCGGCCGCGCTCGTCGAGGTCGAGTACGAGGTGCTCCCGCCCGTGACCTCGGCACGCGCGGCGCTCGCCGCGGACGCCCCGCGCGTGCACGCCGGGCGCTCGAACGTGCTCGCGCGCACCCGCTATGCGCGCGGTGACGTCGCCGCGGCGCTCGCGGCGAGCGCCCACGTCGTGCGGGAGCGCTTCACCACGCAGTGCATCGAGCACCTCTACCTCGAGCCCGAGAGCTGCCTCGTCGCGCCGGAGGCGGGGGGCGGCGTGCACGTGTGGTCCCAGGGGCAGGGCGTCTACGACGACCGGCGCCAACTGTGTCGCGCGCTCGATCTGCCGGAGGCGGCCGTGCGCGTCACGCTGGTGCCGAACGGCGGCGCCTTCGGCGGCAAGGAGGACCTCAGCGTCCAGGTCCAGGCGGCCATGCTCGCGCTCCGCACCGGGCGACCGGTCAAGCTCACGCTGAGCCGCGACGAGTCGGTGCGCATGCACCCGAAGCGCCACCCCTTCGAGCTCGCGTACGAGGTCGGCTGCGATGCGACCGGAAGGCTCACGGCTCTTCGTGCCACGCTCGTCGCCGACACGGGCGCCTACGCGAGCGTCGGCGCGAAGGTGGTCGAGCGCGCCGCGGGCCACGCCTGCGGGCCCTACCGCCTTCCCGCGGTCGCGGTCGAGGCGCTTGCCGTGTTCACGAACAACCCTCCGAACGGCGCCATGCGCGGCTTCGGCGTGAACCAGGCGGCCTTCGCGGTCGAGCAGCTCGTCGACATGCTCGGTGAGCGCTGCGGTCTCGACCCGTACCAGATGCGCGAGCGCAACCTGCTCTGCGACGGCGACCGCTTCGGCCCCGGGCAGCGCATGGCGCACGCCGCCGGCCTCTTGCGCACGCTCGCCGCGGTGAAGGAGGTCTACTACGGAGCGAAGGTCGCGGGCCTCGCCTGCGGCATCAAGAACGTCGGCATCGGCAACGGCATGACCGACGTGGGGCGTGCGCGCATCGATCTCCTGCCAGCGGGGCGCGTGCGCCTGTGCCACGGCATGACCGAAATGGGGCAGGGGCTCCACACGGTCGCCATCCAGATCTTCTGCGAGGAGACGGGCCTGCCGTGGCCGGCCGACGGCACGGTGGAGGTCTCGACCGACGCCGACCTCGACTGCGGGATGACGACGGCCTCCCGCGCCACGGTGCTCGTCGGCAACGCGCTCGTGGACGCCGCGCAGAAGCTCCGCCAGGCGCTCGCCGCGGAGGGCGGCGTGCTCGCGGCGCTCGAGGGCCGCTCGTTCCGCGGCGAGTTCGCCTGCGACTGGACGGTGAAGCCGGGCGGGCCGGGCGACCTTCGCCCCACCCACCTGTCCTTCGGCTTCGCGACCCAGGTCGTCGTGCTCGACGAAGCGAGCGGCAAGATCCAGAAGGTCGTCGCGGCGCACGACGTCGGTCGCGCCCTCAACCCCGCGCTCGTCGAGGGGCAGATCCAGGGCAGCGTGCACATGGGGCTCGGCTACGCGCTCTCCGAGGAGCTCCGACTCGAGGGCGGGCACCCGGTCGACGCCACGATGAGGAAGCTCGGCGTGCTGCGCCCCCACGAGACCCCCGATATCGAGGTCGTGCTCGTCGAGGAGCCCGACCCGCACGGACCGCACGGTGCGCGCGGTGTCGGCGAGATCGGCCTCGTGCCCACGGCCCCGGCCGTCGCCGCGGCGCTCCACCGCTTCGACGGCCGGCGCCGCACATCGCTGCCGATGCGCGACAACTACGAGAAGGTGCGGCGCTGATCGGGCCGGCACGGGTGCGCGTGCACGTGCGCGGCCACGGCGTCCGCGAGCGCGCCGAAGGCGCCCGGCGGCAGGTCGTGCCCCCAAGTCGAATCCAGGGACGTAGTTCATGCAGAATACCGCCGTGAGCCTCCACTCCGGGTCGCCGCTGAAGTAGGCGGTCCGCACGGCGTCCCTGTGCCACTCCT
>JACRDA010000418.1 GCA_016212965.1 Myxococcales bacterium | reverse complement strand
CGCGAGCGAGGAGGCCGCGCGCCTCGCGGCCATCGAGCGCGCCGTCGTCGAGCGCGCCCGGCTCGAGGCGGAGCACGCCGCACGCCGCCTGGCCGTCGAGGCGACGCAGGTGCACGAGCTCGAGCTCGAGCGGCTGCGGACCGAGCGCGCGACGCGCCGGCTGCGGCGCTCCCTCTGGGCGGGCCTCGCGGTCGTGCTCCTCGCCGGCAGCGCGTCGGCGCACGGCGTCGCGCGCCACCGCGCGGCGTCCGGTCCCGGGCCCGTCCCGACCCAGCTCGAGCAAGAGGTGCGCGAGCTCGAGGCGCGCTACGAGGCGCGTCGGCGCGTCCGGCTCGCGGAGCTCGACACCATGCGCTCCGAGCTCGGCGCCGAGGTCGCCAAGCTCGGTGCCGCTGCCGCGCCGCTCGCCGCCGTCGTCGACCGCGTGGCGCGCGCGCGCGAGCGCGTGGAGGCCGAGCGCGGCGACGACGCGAGCGTGGACGCCTTCGAGGACGCCCTGCGCTCGCTCCGGGGCGAGCTCGTGAAGGCGAACCGCAACGCCGAGCTCGCGGAGCTCGACGCGCGGCACGCGCTCGCGACGGCGACGCTGCGCAAGCTCGTGCGTCCGGCGGCGGCCCTGTCCGAGGCCGAGGATCGCGCCGTCTCCGCGCGCAGCCGCATCGACGGCGGCCGCATCGACGAGCGCTCGCTCGCGGCCTACGACGAGGCGCTCGCGGCGCTCGAGCGCGAGCTCGCGCGCCAGCCCCGCGTGGCGGTCTCGATCGGCGCGCCGCCGCCCCCGGCGGAGCCTCCGCTCGTCGTGAAGTGCCGGAGCAAGTGGGATCCGCTCTGCCCCACCTTGCCCGAGTGAGCCCGAGTGAGCCCAGGTTCGGCGCGGCCCCGCGCTTGCCGAGCGCGGCCGCGCATGGCACCACGGGCTTCCATGGCCCACCCGCCCGACGCGAGCACCGGCGTCCACCGCGGTCCCGACCGGCCTGCCTTCGGACCGCGCCGCGCCGCGCTCGTGTGCGCCTTCCCGCGCGCGCTCGCCGTCGCGCTGCCGGACTCGGGCACGGTGGTCGGGCGCGTCTGGCTCGCCGAGCGCGGCCTGCCCGACACCGAGGTGTCGGCGAGCCACCTGCGCCTGAGCCGCAAGGGCGGCGTCCTCGGGGTCGCCGACGTCGGCTCGCGCAACGGCACCTGGGTCAACGGCGTGCGCCTGCGCCCCGACGAGCTCGTGTCGCTCGCGGACGGCGCCGTGCTGCGCTTCGGGCAGAGCGTCTTCGTGGTGCGCGAGGGCCTGCTCGGGCCCTTCGATCCGGCGGGGCCCGTCGGCGACCTCGTCGGGCCCTTCGGCCTGCGCGCGGTGGCGGCGACGCTCGAGGGGCTCCGCGTGGCGCACCCGGGCAACGTCCTCATCGAGGGCGAGACCGGTACCGGCAAGGAGCACCTCGCCTTCGCCGTGGCGACGGCGCTCGGGCGCGCCGAGCCCTACGGCGCCGTCAACGTCGCGGGCCTGCCCGCGGGCGTGTTCGAGTCGCAGCTCTTCGGCCACGTGGCGGGTGCCTTCTCGGGCGCGCGCACGGCCGCCAAGGGCGTCATCGCGGCGCACGCGGGCGGCACCGTCTTCTTCGACGAGATCGGCGAGCTCGCGTGGGAGCTCCAGGCGAAGCTCCTGCGCCTGCTCGACAACCGCGAGATCCTCCCGGTCGGCGCGGAGCGGCCGGTGCGCGCGGACGTGCTCGTCGTGGCCGCGACGAACCGGGCGCTCGAGGACATGGTCGAGGCGGGGACCTTTCGCTCCGATCTCTACGCGCGCCTCGCGCAGGCGCGCCTCCACTTGCCGCCGCTGCGCGAGCGGCGCGAGGACGTGTTCGCGATCGCGCAGGCGCTCGTGCGCCGCACGGGCGGCGAGCTCGCCCTGGGCGCCGTCGAGGTCGAGGCCGTCGAGCGGCTGGTGCTCGAGCCGTGGCCGCGCAACGTGCGCGAGCTCGCGAGCGCGCTCGACGCGGCGCGGCGCGTCGATCCAGTCCCGGGCCTCCGGCTCTGGGCGCTCGAAGAGGTGCTCGGCGCGGCGCCGGCGCACGGCGACCGGCCCGCGCTCACCGAGGAGGTCGTCGCCGCCACGGTCGAGGCCGCGGGCGGCACCCTCACCGAGGCGGCGCGCCGGCTCGGCGTGTCGCGCGGCAAGCTCCTGCGCTCGCGCAAGCGGCCGGGGCCGAAGAGCTAGGAGCCCGTGCCAACTACCAGCAGGGGCAGCTCTACAACCCGAGCACCACGCGCACGACGTCGGCCACCTTCGCCATGGTTGCGCCCGAGAGCGCCCCGAGCAGCTTCCCGAGACGGTGCGTCGAGACGGTGCGCGTCTGCTCGCCGATCACGTAGCTCGGCACGGAGAGCCCACCCTCGGGTGGGCGCACCTCGACCCGGAAAGGATTGTTCGGGCGCGGCTTGCTCGTGATCGGCAGCACCGTCACGAGCTCGGCGCGGCTCGCGTTGAAAGCGTCGACGCTCAGCACGAGCGCCGGCCGGCGCCCGGCTTGCTCATGCCCCGCGACCGGATCCAGGTCGACGAGCCACACCTCCCCCCGCCGAGCGCTCATTCGCCTTCGCGGCCGTCCGCGGTCGTCGCGTCCCACAGAGCGCGCTCGGCCCGTTCCTCGGCCCACGCCGCGGTGTCGCCGCGCAGCTCTGCATAGTCCGCGTCGAGGGCCTGGATCATGAGCTCGCGCCGGTACGCTTCCACGGCGCGCGCGAGCACCGTCGTGAGCGGCACGTGCTTGGCCCGGGCGATCTCGGTGAGCACCGCGTGCGAAATCGGGTCGATCCGAACCGTCTCAGCCATGTACACATGCTTGTATACGCATACGCATACGTCAAGGGCGGCTCGGGCTCGACGCGCCTCGCGCCCCATCCACCCGACCGATCTCGTCCCCGACAGGCTCCGAGTCCTACCGCGCGACGTCGGCCGCGCAGCGAAAGCCGTTGTTGTAGCCGCGCCCGGTCGGCGGCGCGGGGTAGCGGCGCGTGACGCGCACGCCGCTCGCGTCCGACATGTCCCAGCCGCCGCCGCGGAGCACGCGCCGCGACTCGCCGCAGTCCCCGCGCGTGTAGGGGCAGTACGCGCTGTCGGTCCACTCCCAGACGTTGCCCGCCATGTCGAGCACGCCCGCGGGCGACGCCCCCTCGGGGAAACTCCCGCCGGGCGCGGTCGTGCCGGCGCCGTCGTCCTCGGCGTACATCGCGGGCCAGCTGTCCTTGCCGAGGTCGCGCAGGAGCTTGCTCAGGAGCTCGCCGCACTCCGCGCCGCACGCGTTGAGCCGCGCGCGCGAGGGCGGCGCGTCGCCCCACGGGTAGAGCCGGCCGTCTCCGCCGCGCGCCGCGAGCTCCCACTCGGCCTCGGTCGGCAGGCGCGCGCCGCGGCTCGCGCAGTAGGCCTTGGCCTGGTGCCAGTCGACGCAGTTGATCGGGTGGTCCTGCCGGTCGGGGCGGGTGCCGTTGCAGAAGCGGCTCCAGAAGGAGCGGCCGCGCGGCGTCAGCCCCTCCCAGTCCACGGTCGTCGGCGCCGGTCCGCAGCCCCGACACGCGGCGTAGGCCGCGACGCTCACCTCGCGCACGTCGAGGCAATAGGCCGCGACGTCCTCGGCGTGGCGCGGCGTCTCGTCGGTCGGCGTCTCGTCGCCGAGCTCGGAGCCCATCTCGAAGCGCGCACCGGCGACGAGCACCATCCCGTCCGGACACGCGCTGCCGGGCGGCACCACCGCGGTCGTCGGCGCGCTCGGCTCGGGGTGGGGCGAGGGCGTGCCGCCCCCCACGACCCACGCCACGCCGACCGCGACCGCCCCGGCGAGCGCGAGCCCGGCGGCCAAGGCGCTCGCGAGTGTGCGTCGCCGCGATCGGGACGGCCCGTGCTCGTGCACGAGGGGCCCCTCGTCCGCCACGGACTCGCGGGCGCGCGTCGCGACGGGCGCGGGCAGCGGCCCCGCGCGCGGGGCCGTGTCGGGGGGCGGCGCGGGGAGCGCGCGCGCCGGCGTCTCCACGGGCGCTTCCTGCTGCACGGTCGAGGCGTGCGCGAGCTCGAGCTCGGGCCTGCCAGGCACGTCCGGCGCCGGCACGTCCGTCGCGTCGCGCGGGTCGCGCGCGTCGCTCGACTCGCTCGCCTCGCGGGCGAGCGCCACGAACGCATGGGCGAGCTCGCGCGCCGACGGGTAGCGGCGGTCGGCGTCGAGCGACAGCGCCTTGCCGAACCAGTCGTCGAGGGCTGCCGGCAGCTCTGGGCGAAGCGCGGTCGCGGGCGCGTACGTCCCGCGCAGCACCGCCGCGCCGATGGACACGAACGAACCGCCCTCGAAGGGCAGCGCGCCCGTCAGGGCCTGGTAGGCGACGACGGCGAGCGACCAGAGATCGGCGCGGTGGTCGACGTCCTTGCGGCCCTCGAGCTGCTCGGGGCTCATGTACGGCGGCGAGCCGATGACCGTGCCGGTCTCGGTGAGACCGCTGCCGCCCGGCACCTGCACTTCGCTCACGATCTTGGCGACGCCGAAGTCGAGCACCTTCACGAGCCCCGGCGTGCGGCCACGCGTCGCCCCGGACACGTCGGGCGCGCCGGGCGCGCCGTCCGTGAGGAAGATGTTGTGGGGCTTCACATCGCGGTGGACGATGCCCTCGGCGTGCGCGCTCGCGAGCGCCTCGCCCACGTCGCGAACGAGCGCCGCGACCTGCGCGAGCCCGAGCCGCCCCTCGCGCAGGAGCACCTCGGTCAGCGCCTCGCCGCGCAGGAGCTCCATCACGATGTACGGGGTCGTGTCGTCGACCGTGCCGTAGTCCCGGATCTGCACGACGTGCGGGCTCGCGATCCGTGCCGCCGCCTTCGCCTCGCGCTCGAAGCGCACGAGCATGCTCGGATCGGCCGCCGCGCGCTCCGGACGGATGAACTTCACCGCGACCTCGGTGTCGAGCCCGAGGTGAATGGCGAGCCACACGCTCCCCATGCCGCCCTGCCCGAGGAGCCGCACGAGGCGGAGCTTGCCCCCTACGAGCGTGCCAGGCTGGAGGTCGACCACGGAGAGCTGTCAGTCGTCGGTTGTCAGTTGCCAGTCGTCAGTCGTCAGTCGTCAGTCGTCAGTCGTCAGTCGTTCGTCGTCAGCAGCGTCCGACGCGCGGGGTCACTGGCAGGAGGCCGGTAGGGCGCCGTCGAGGCAAGCCTTCACGTCCGCACACGCGAGATCGAAGCACGCCGTCAGCGTCGCGAAGGTCGGGCTCGAGCCGATGGTGAACCCGCAGTAGTCGGTGCTGAAGCCCGTGACGCAGGCGTCGTGCTTCGCGGTGCAGGCCGTCTGGTACTCGGCCTGACCGGCCACCGGCGCGTCCGCGCCGACCTGGTAGAAGCAGAGATCGTCGCCCTCGTTGCACGGGCGGCCGTTCAGGCAGGCGACGAGCGCCGCGACGATCTCGTCCCGCGCCAGGTCGAAGAGACAGTTGGTGTTCGGGCTCGCGAGGCACTGGGCGACGGTCTCGGTCGGCGTCCCGTTGCACGCCGCGTCGCGCGCGACCCGTCCCTCGCAGTAGCTGTCCGGGGTCGTCGGGGCGGCACCGCCCGTCGAGGTCGTCGTCCCGGCGCCCGCGCCGCCGGTGCCCGAGGTCTCGACGTCGTTGCTGCACGCTCCGGCGGCGAGGAGCGGTGTGAGCGCGAGCGCGAGGAGCAAGAGCTTCGGTGAGGCCATGGAGTCGAGCTTACTACGCCCGCGTTCCGCTGCCTCGTCCGGGGTGGCCGCGCGTGGGCCCGTGCGTGGGCCGCGCCGCGCGTGAGCTCGCGCGTCCTCTCCACGCCCCGGCATTCGCCCCTCGCGCGTCCCCGCACCGCACACCCCGACACGCCCCGAAGCCGCCACAAGTACCGCGTCTTGAATCAAGACAGGGGGTTTGTGGCGGCATGTGGCGCCCCGAAGCGCGCGAGAGCCGCCACAAGTACCGCGTCTTGAATCAAGACAGGGGGTTTGTG
>JACRDA010000415.1 GCA_016212965.1 Myxococcales bacterium | reverse complement strand
GCGCGTCTTCGCCCGCTGCGACGCCGCGGTGCAGCAGGCCCTGCCGCTCGAGGCCCTGGCCGCGCTCTGGCCGGGCTTCGTGGGCGAGCTCGGCGCGTTCGGAGGCATCGGGTCGGTCGCCTCCGAGCGCGACGCATCCGGGAGCGACGTCGTGACGGCGCTGCTCCGCTTCGAGCAGAGCCCGCTCGAGCTGCGGCTGCGACTCGACCGGGCCGGCACGGTGCAGGCGCTCGCCGTGCGCCCGGTCGCGCCTCCCTACGAGCCACCCGCCTACGTCGATGCGGCGCGCTTCGAGGAGCGCGAGCTCGTGGTCGACTCGGATCTCTCCCAGTGTGGCGGGGCCTGCCGCACGCTGCCCGCCACGCTCACCCTGCCGAAGGGCCCGGGTCCGGTGCCCGGCGTCGTGCTGGTGCACGGCTCGGGACCGCAGGACCGCGACTCGACGCTGGGCCCGAACCGCCCCTTCAAGGATCTCGCCTGGGGCCTCGCGAGCCGCGGCATCGCCGTCCTGCGCTACGTGAAGCGCACGAAGGAGCACGGCCCGAAGCTGTCACCGGAGGAGGTCCTGCGGCTCACCCTGCACGAGGAGACCGTCGCCGACGCGCTCGCCGCCGCCCGGACGCTGCGCGCGAGCCCCGGCGTCGATCCGGCCCGCGTTTTCGTGCTCGGCCACTCGCTCGGCGGCTTCGCACTGCCGCGCATCGCGCGCCAGGACCCGGCGACCGCCGGCTTCGTGTCACTCGCGGGCTCGACCCGACCGTTCGAGGATCTGGTGCGCGACCAGCTGCACTACCTGTGCGAGCTCGACGGCAAGGTCTCCGACGCCGAGCAGGCCACGCTCGCCGCGCTCGACGCCGCGGTCCGGCGCGTGAAGCAGCTCACGCCCGCGAGCGTGGTCGCGCCCGCGGACCTGCCGCTCTCGATCGCCGCCCCCTACTGGCTCGACCTCGCCGCCTCACCGCCCGACGCGCTGCTCACGGCCGAGCGCCGCCCCTTTCTCGTGCTGCAGGGCGGCCGCGACTACCAGGTGACCGCACCGGACTTCGAGGGCTGGAAGCGCGCGCTCGCCGCGGACCCGCGCGCGCGCTTCCAGCTCTACCCCGACCTGAATCACATCTTCGTCGCGGGCACCGGCCCCGGGAGCCCGGTCGAGTACGAGCGCGCGGGGCACGTGGCCGAAGAGGTCGTGCGGGACGTCGCGGCGTTCGTGCTCGGCGGCGGTTGACGCGCCGCGCCCGCCCCGCTCAGGGCCCCGCCGCCGCGTCGATCTCGTGGAGCACGCGCTCGCGGATGAGCGCGAGCGGCGGCTGGCCGTGCGAGAGCAGGGCGTCGTGGAAGCGCCTGAGGTCGAAACGCGCGCCCAGCCGCTCTTGCGCTTCGGCCCGGAGCTCGAGGATGGCGAGCTTGCCCACCGTGTAGGCGAAGTAGCCCGGGTCGAAGGTGCCGCGCACGGCCTGCTCGCGCGCCGAGGCCTTGTCCTGGAAGCAGTCGTCCATGAAGCGCTTCTCGGCCGCGGCGAGCGACATGCCCTTGGCGTGGAGCCCGATCGAGACGACGAAGCGGCAGTTGCGCAAGAGCGCGTCCGAGAGCTGCCCGAGGCGGCTCTCGGGGTCCTCGGCCCCGAAGCCCTGCTCGATCATGAGCTGCTCGGCGTAGTGCGCCCAGCCCTCGACGAAGGAGTAGCTCCCCAGCATCTTCTGGATCTTCGTCGGCGCTTGGCGCACGAACAGGCCCTGCAGGAAGTGCCCGGGCCACACCTCGTGGACGCTCGTCGAGAGCAGCACGCCGCGGGGGAAGATGTACTCCTCCTGCTCCTTGGCCGGCCAGCTCGGGTCCGGAAGCGAGATGTAATAGTAGCTCTGCTTGGCCGAATCGAAGGGGCCCGGCATGTTGAGGAACGCCGAGTTCCAGCGCATGAAGGGCGGGCTCTCGCGCACCGCGGCCTTGTCCTCGCTCGGCAGCGACACGAGGCCCTTGTCGACCACGAACTGGCGCGAGCGGACCATGAGCGCGCGCGCCTCGTCGAGTAGCTCGCTCGCCTTGGGCCGGGTCGGCTTGACGGTCTTGCGGAGCTCCTCGTAGGCCGCCTTGTTGCGCTGCAGATCCTCCTCGGCGCGGCGCTCGAAGTCGGCGAGCTCGACGGGCGCGCCCTCCTGCGCCGCCACGAAGGCGAGAAAGCGCTCGCGCCCGAGCACGTGGCTGTCGTCGCCCTTCGGGAGCCAGTCCTTCTTGAGCCGGGCGGCGATGTCCTCCGCCGCCTGCGCGAGCGCCTCGTTGGCAGCGGCGAAGTCCTTCTGGAAGGCGTCGTCGCCGACGTTGCGGAGCGCCTTCTTCACGTCGCCGCGCAGGTACTCGGCGTAGCCCCGGAACACCTTGATGGCCGTCGCGACGCCGGGCTTGCTCAGCGCGGCCGCGAGGTTCGCGAGCACGTTCGGCGCCTGGACGAGCGCCGCCTGCTCGTGGGCGAGCAGGGCGCGCGCGCGCACCTCGAGCGAGGCGTAGTCGTAGTTGAGGTAGCTGCTCACGTCGAAGATGGGCTCGTAGAACTGCGGGCGCCGCGTCGGGAAGCCGAGCTCCTCGAGCTGGAAGCGCGACAGGCGCACCTGGGCGCGCAGGATGGCGAGATCGAGCGCGTCGTCCGGGCCGAGCTCCTCGGGGCGGAAGGCGGCGAGAGCCTCGTCCGCCGCCTTGGCCTGCGACCGCATGCGCGCGATGCCGGCGGAGCCGTAGTCGGCGACGCGCCCGTCGTGCTCGTGGAGGCCGACCTCGCGCCCCCACTGCGGCGCGAGCTCGAGCCACTCGCCGACCAGCCGGTCGCGCACGGCCGCGAAGCGCGCCGCCGCGTCGCTCGCGGGCGCCGAGCCGCTCGCGCTCGAGGTCGCGCCCGACGCGCTCGCAGCGCTCGCAGCGCTCGCGGTCCGCGCCGCGGCCGAGCCGGACCCCGAGGCGCTCTCGGTCGTGTGTCCGGCCCCGTGGTCCCGCGGCTTCGGGGGCCGGGGCTCCTCGCAGCCGCCCACGACGAGCCCGAGCGCTGCGGCGGCCACGAGCGCACCCACGCGGCGACTCCTCGGCTGCGGGCGCATCACTCGGCCTCCAGCGCGCGCGTCACGAGGACGTCGCAATGTCGAAGCGTGTGCCCGAGGTCGAAGGCGCGCCCGAGCTCCTCGGGCGACACGAGCGCCACGAGCTCGGGGTCGGCGGCGAGCAGCGAACGGAAGCTCCCCTCCCCGGCGAGCGCCTTCATGGCGGCGCGCTGCACGACGACGTAGGCCTCCTGTCGCGGCTTGCCGGCACGCACCAGCGCGAGCAGCACGCCCTCGCTGTGCACGAGCCCACCGCTCGCCGCGACGTGCGCGGCCATCCGCTCGGGGTACACGACCAGGCCCGCGACGAGCTTCTCGGCGCGCTCCAGCATGTTGCCGAGGGTCGTCGTGGCGTCGGGCGCCAGCATGCGCTCGACCGAGGAGTGCGAGATGTCGCGCTCGTGCCACAGCGCCACGTCCTCGAGCGCCGGCACGACCGCCGCGCGCACCACGCGCCCGAGGCCGCACAGGTTCTCCGAGGCGATGGGGTTGCGCTTGTGGGGCATGGCGCTCGAGCCCTTCTGCCCGGCGGTGAAGCTCTCCTCCGCCTCGCCGACCTCGCTCCGCTGCAGGTGCCGCACGTTCTGGGCCAGTCGCTCGATGCCGGCCGCGACGAGCGCGAGCGCCGCAAAAAAGGCCGCGTGCCGGTCGCGCGGCACGACCTGCGTCGCCACCGTCTCGGGGCGCAGGCCGAGCGCCGCGAGCGCCCGCGCCTCGGCGGCCGGCGGGAAGTGCGCGTAGGTGCCGACGGCGCCGGACAGCTTGCCGACGGCGATCTCCTCCTTGGCCGCGCGCAGGCGCCGGCGACCGCGCTTCATCTCGCACAGGTGCCCGGCGAGCATGGCACCGAAGGTGGTGGGCTCGGCGTGCATGCCGTGGCTGCGCCCGATGAGCGGCGTCTGGCGGTGCGCCTGCACGACGCGCGCGAGCGCCGCCACGAGCGCGTCGAGCCGCCCCTCGAGCAGCGCCGCGGCGCGCGTCAGCAGCATGGCGAAGCTCGTGTCGAGGACATCGCTCGAGGTCAGGCCGAAGTGCAGCCAGCGCGCGTCGGCCCCGGCGCGCTCCTCGACGTGTGTCAGGAACGCGATGACGTCGTGCTTGACCGTGCGCTCGAGCTCGTCGATGCGCTCGGCCGAGAGCCGGAGCTCGCGGTCGCGGATACGCGCCGCCGTGCCGCGGGGCACGATGCCCTCGTGCTCGAGCGCGTCGGTGGCGGCGAGCTCCACCTCGAGCCAGGTGGCGTACTTGAAGTCGGCCGACCAGAGCGCGGCGAACTCGGCGGGCGTGTAGCGCGGGATCATCGGGCGCGGAGCTTCCCGGCGCGCACGGAACGCGTCAAGCGGGCTCTCCTCGATCGAAGCCCGGGGGTCAGGGAGGCCCGGCGGCGAGCCCGCCCTGCCGGTCGTCGGCGTAGCCCCAGGCGACGCCGGTCTCGGCGTCGACGAGGATCTCGTCGGCGGCGCCTTGCAGGGGCTGCTTGACGACCTTGTGGCCGAGCTTCTCGAGCTCGGCGAGCACGGTCGCAGCGGGTGCGCGCGCCGCCTCGACCCGCAGCTCGTCGGGCCTCCACTGGTGGTGCAGGCGCGGCGCGTCGACGGCCTCGTCGACGGTCATGCCGTAGTCGACGAGGTTCCGGAGCACCTGCGCGACCGTGTTGGGGATGGTGTCGCCGCCGGGCGAGCCGATGAGCGCGACCGTCTTGTCGCCCGCGACCACGATGGCCGGCGCCATCGAGCTCGCCATGCGCTTGCCGGGCGCGATCGCGTTCACCCCGCTCGGACTGAAGGCGCCGATGGCGTTCGACGGGAAGATGCCGGTCCCCGGGATGACGACCTGCGCACCGAAGGCCGCCGCCAGGGTGGTCGTGCAGCTCACGGCGTTGCCGGCGCGATCGACGACCGAGAAGTGCGTCGTGTCGGGCGACT
Organism: Myxococcales bacterium; assembly: GCA_016212965.1. Taxonomy (GTDB): domain Bacteria; phylum Myxococcota_A; class Polyangia; order Polyangiales; family Polyangiaceae; genus JACRDA01. The sequence continues at coordinate 9,343 of JACRDA010000415.1, read as the reverse complement.
CCTGTCCGTTCTCGCCGCCGGGCTCGATCGGCACGACGTCCTTCGAGGGCGTGGCGCGCTCGCGGCTCACGCCGGGCGTGCGGGCGGCGTGGTAACCGGGATCGAGCAACCGCGCGAGCAGGGGGTCCACCAGCGCGTGGTCGACGAAGGCGGGGTCGCCGGACACGGCCCGCCGGTCCGCATAGGCGCGCCGCGCGGCCTCGGCGAAGAGGTGCAGGGACAGGGCCGAGCCCGCGGGCGCCTCCCAGGCGCGCGCCTGCTCGAGGTCGAGCATGATCGACGCGAGCGCGACGCCGCCCATGGACGGCGGCGGCATCGTCAGGATCTCGAAGCCCCGGTAGCGGAAGCGCAGCGGCTCGCGCACGACCGCCCGGTACGCCGCGAGATCCTCCTTGCGCACGAGGCCCCCGCCCTTCTTCATCGCCGCCTCGATCTCGTCGGCGGTCTCGCCGCGGTAGAAGCCGTCGTCGCCGTGCGCCGCGACGAGCTCGAGCGTGTGCGCGAGGCTCTTCTGCACGAGCTTGCTGCCGACCGTGAGCGGCTTGTCTCCCTTGCCGAAGATGGCGCGCGCCGTCGGGTCCTTCGCGAGGGCCTGCCAGTACCAGCCGAGCACCTCGGCCTGCCGGTAGCCGAGCTTGTGACCGCGCGCGAGCTCGACGGCCGGCGCCACGAGCTCGGCGAGGGGCAGCGTGCCGAAGCGCTCGCGCGCCAGGTCGAGGCCCGCCACCACCGCCGGGACCGGCGCCGAAAGGTAGCCGTGCCAGCCCTTCTTCTTCAGCGCCTCGAGGGTCTCGCGCTTCGCGAGGGCGGGCGCGGTCTCGCGGTAGTCGATGGCAAAGCTCTCGCCGGACGCGAGCCGCACGAGCATGAAGCCCCCGCCGCCGAGCGGTCCGGCCTGCGGGTTCGTGACGGCGAGCGCGTAGCCGACCGCGACCGCCGCGTCGACGGCGTTGCCGCCGCGCTCGAGCACGGCGACGCCGGCGCGAGTCGCGTTCTCCTCGACCGAGCTCACCATGCCGCGCTCGCCGCGCACGGCGCGCTTGCCCCCCGCCGCGAGGCGCATGGACGGCGCGGGCGGCGCGCTCGCGCTCGAGGCGCTCGGCGCGGCGCTCGGTGCGGCGCTCGGCGCCGCGCTCTTCGCGGTGGCCGGCGCGGGCGCGCTCGAGGCAGCGAGCGCCAGGCTCGGCGGCACGGGCTCGGCGCTCGTCTGGCAGGCGCACACGAGCGCGAGGGCGATCGGGCCGAGCGCGCGTCGGACGAGACCCTTCATCGGCCGGTCTTGTAGCAGGTCACGGGCCGCATGGAAGGCGACGAGCGCGGTGGCGCTTGCCCCCGCGCTCGTCGTCGAGCCCCGCCGAGCCGATCTCAGCCGCGGCGGCGGCGGCGTGCCCCGAGGCCGAGGCCCACGGCGGCGATGCCCGCCGCCAGCCAGCCGACGCCCTCGGGCCCGGAGCCCGGACCCATGGCGCAGGACGCCACGCCCGAGGCCGAGCACTTGCCGTCCTTGCAGGAGGCGCTGCCGCTCGCGTCGACCTCGAAGGTGAACATGGCCTCGAGCGAGGCGATGCAGTCCTCGAAGCTGCCGACGATGTCGACGTACTGGCCGTCGCAGAAGAGCGCGCCTTCCGGAGCCGTGCAGTCGGCCTCGCAGCCGCCCGACAGCTCGGCCATGCAGCCTCCCTGGCAGTTCACCTCGCAGTCCATGTTCGCCTCGGCCGTGCACTCGCCCTCGCAGGACGCCTCGCACTTCGCGGCGCAGTCGGCCGACCCCGGCGTCCCGGTACAGGACGCGTGGCAGTCACCCTCGCAGGTGCCCTGACAGGCGGCCTGGCACTCGGCCTGGTTGGCCGCGGCCGAGCACTGGGCGCCGCAGTTGCCGCTGCAGCTCGCGGTGCACGAGCCCTCGCAGTCGAAGCTCGGCGGGTTCACGTTGCAGTCCGCCTCGCAGCCGCCCTGGCAGGTCGTGGTGCAGCTGGCGTTGACGTTGACGTTGCAGCCGCCGCTGCAGTCGGCGTAGCACTCGGCCTTGAAGCTGATGGGCTCGCACAAGACGGTGCAGCCGCCGCTCACTTCGACGTGACACTCGGCGACGGCCGAGAAGTCGAGGTTACCGCACGCGCCGGGGTTGTCGGCGTTCGCGCCGCCTTCCTTCTGGCAGCCGACGACGGCCAGGCCGAGCGCGAGGGGAGAGACCAGAAGGAACGAAACGATCGCACGTCGCATGGGCAAGCCTCCTCAGGTGCCTCGGGGATCCATTCCCGGAGCCATTCTAGTGGGGGAGCGTCGTCCCCGAGCAAGCAAACGGTGCGCCTGTACTACCGGTTCTACGCGGCACGGCGCGCTTTCTTCCTCGGGTGCCGGTGCCGCCCCTTCCGGGGTCACCGACCGCTCTAGCCCCTCAGTCTGGGCCACCCGGTGGCCTGGAAGCAACCTCTCGAGCGTTTTTCGCGGCACACCCGATGACAACGTGGGCCCATGTCGGACCTCGTCCTACCTCGCCGCGCGGGCACGAAACACGACGGGCGAGCTCACCTCGGTCCCCGAGGTCGGCCCGCCCATCGACGCCCGCTGCCGTCGAGGCCGGCTCAGCCGCGCTTGTCCATCGGCACGTAGTGCCGCTCGGTCTCGCCCGTGTAGATCTGCCGCGGGCGGACGATGCGCGTGCTCTTGTCCGCGTTCATCTCCTTCCACTGCGCGATCCAGCCCGGCAGCCGGCCGAGCGCGAACAGCACCGTGAACATGTCGGTCGGGATGCCCATCGCGCGGTAGATGATGCCGCTGTAGAAGTCGACGTTCGGGTAGAGCTTGCGCTCGACGAAGTAGCTGTCCTTCAGCGCGGCCTCCTCGAGGCGGCGCGCGATGTCGAGCAGCGGGTCCTTGACGCCCTTCTTCGACAGCAGCTTGTCACACGCGCCCTTGATGAGCGTCGCGCGCGGATCGAAGTTCTTGTAGACGCGGTGACCGAAGCCCATGAGGCGGAAGGTCGAGTTCTTGTCCTTGGCGAGCTCGACGTACTTCTGCACGCTGTCGCCGCTCACGCGGATCTTCTCGAGCATCTCGAGCACTTCCTGGTTGGCGCCGCCGTGCAGCGGCCCCCAGAGCGCGCACACGCCCGCCGAGATCGAGGCGAAGAGGTTCGTGTGCGCGCTGCCCACGGTGCGCACGGTGCTGGTCGAGCAGTTCTGCTCGTGATCGGCGTGCAGGATGAGCAAGAGGTTGAGGATCTTCACCCACTCCTCGTCGATGTGGTACGGCTCGGCCGGCACCGAGAACATCATGTTGAGGATGTTCGCGCAGTAGCTCAGGTGGTTCTGCGGGTAGACGAAGGGTTGGCCGATCGACTTCTTGTACGCGTAGGCGCTGATCGTGCGGACCTTCGACAGGATGCGCGTCGCCGTGATGTCGAACATCTCGGTGTTCATCGCGTCGAGCGCGTCGGGGTAGTACGCCGACAGCGAGCACACCATCGAGCTCAGGATCGCCATCGGGTGCGCCGTCGACGGATAGCCGTCGAAGAAGCGCTTCATGTCCTCGTGGATCATCGAGTGGCGCGTGAGGTTGTAGCGGTAGCTTTCGAGCTGGCTCTTCGTCGGCAGCTGACCGTTGATGAGCAGGTACGCCACCTCGACGAAGTTCGAGTGCGCGCCCAGCTCCTCGATGGGGATGCCGCGATAGCGCAGGATGCCCTGCTCGCCGTCGAGGAAGGTGATGGCGCTCAGCGTCGAGGCGGTGTTGCCGAACGCCGGGTCGAGCGCCACCAGGCCGGTCTTGGCGCGCAGGCTCCCGATGTCGAGCGCCTTCTCCTTCTCCGACCCGGTGATGACCGGGAGGTCGAGCGACTGCTCTTTGCCTTCGATGTTCAGGACCAGCTTGGCGGTGTCCACGGGCCTCTACCTCCAGCGCATGCCCGCCGCAGGCAGGCGGGGCGAGCGTGTGTCATGCTGCCATCCACGTCGCGGGTGCGCGCGGCGAGGTCCGAGCGGTCCGAGCGAGGGCGCAGCTCTACGGAGCCGGCCGAAACTACCACGGGGCTACGCGGTGCGCAGGCGATTTCGCGCCGCTCCGGGCGCGATTTCTTGCCGTAAAATGCCATCCATCGAGGCGCATCTCGGAGATCGAGCCGGCGAGCCCGGGCCCCGCCGGATCGCACCCCCGGCGACCTGCCGCGGTGCGGCTCCGTGACCCTGCTCGAGGCGCTCGCGCACGCGACCGTGGAAGGGCTCGCGGCCGGCCTGCCCGTCGACGAGTCCGCCCACCGCGCGCTCGCGACGGCGTGGCTCGGCGCGGACGCGACCCTCGCGGCGCTGCGCTCGAGCGCCGCCCTCGGGGCGTGCGTGGTCCTCGCCCTGCTCGCCCTTCCGGGCCTGCGCAGCGCGGCGGCGATGGTGGTCGCGACCGCCGTCGGCACGCTGTTCCGCGCCGTCCTCGCGCCCTGGCCCGAGGTGCCTGCGGGGGCCGGGCTCGGTCTGCTCGTGACCGCGCTCGCGCTCCTGTCGACGACCGCGGCACCGGAGCCCGCCCAGGGTGAGCCCAGGCTCGGTGGGGCCTTCGCTGCGGGGCTCGCGCACGGCATGGCGCCGCTCGTCGGAGCGTCTCCGGCCGGGCTCGCGTTCATGGTGCTGTCCTGGGTCGGTGGCGGCAGCTGGCGCGGGGCCCGCATGTCGCTCGGCATGACCGCCTGCACGCTCGCGCTCGAGCTGCGCCGCGCGAGCCCGGCGTCCCTGGGGACGCTCGGTCCGACCGGGGCGCTCGTCGGCCTGGCCGTGGGCGGCGCGACCGCAGCGGCAGGCGCCCTCGTGTGGCGGTGGCTCTGCCGGCGCAAGCGCAGCGCCTGGCTCGGGGTGTGGCTCGTGCCGCTCGGGCTCGCAGCCCTCGCCTACGACCGCGCGCTCCCGGAGAGAGTGGTCAGTTATCCCTCCCCTCCCGGCCGCGCTATAGCCGCACGCATGCGCGTCTACGCAGTCGTGATGGCCGGCGGGTCGGGCACGCGTTTCTGGCCTGCCTCGCGCAGGCTGCGTCCGAAGCAGTTCCTGCCGCTCGGTGGCGAGCTGCCGCTCCTGCGCGCGACCTGCGAGCGGCTCGTCCCGCTCACCGGCTGGGGCGGCCTGCGCATCTCGACCGGCGCGCACCTCGCCGAGGGCACGCTCGCGCTCCTGCCCGAGCTTGGGCCGGACCAGCTGTTCGTCGAGCCGTGTCCGCGCAACACGGCCCCGTGCCTCGCGTGGAGCGCCTGGGTCATCGCGCGACGCGAGCCCGAGGCGGTGATCGTGGCGGTACCGAGCGACGCCCACGTGGCCGACGCCGCTGGCTACCTCGCCGCCGTGCGCACCGCCGTCGCGAGCGCCGCGACGGGCGCCGTGACGACCATCGGCATCACCCCGACCCGCCCCGAGACCGGCTACGGCTACGTCGAGCGCGGCGAGCCCACCTCCGTGGCGGGGGCGTACGCCGTGCGGCGCTTCGTCGAGAAGCCCGACGCCGCGACGGCGGCGGCCTTCCTGGCCGACGGCCGTTACGCCTGGAACGCCGGCATGTTCATCTACCGCGCGGCGGATCTCTGCCACCTCGTGCGCACCCACCTGCCCGAGCTCGCCGCCGCGCTCGACCGCCTCGACGAGGCGGCGCGGGCCGACGCCGCCGCCGGCGCCGGGGCGCGCGAGGCCGCGCTCTGCACCGAGCTCTTCCCCGCCCTGCCCTCCGTCAGCATCGACAAGGGCGTCATGGAGAAGACGCAGGGGCTCGCCGTCGTGCCCGGGGACTTCGGCTGGAGCGACGTCGGCAGCTGGCTCGCCGCGAGCGAGCTCCTGCCGCGCGACGCGACGGGCTCGAGCCTCCCGGCCGGGACCCTCGCCGCGGCGGCGCGCGACAACTGCGTCTTCGACCTGCGACCGGCCGGCAGCCCCCCGCGCACCGTCGCGCTCGTCGGGGTCGAGGGCCTCATCGTGGTCGACACGGGCGATGCGCTGCTCGTCGTCGACAAGGCGCACGCCCAGGACGTCCGTGACGTGGTCGCCGCGCTCGAGCGGCGCGGGCGGCGGGAGCTGCTCTAGCCCCGCGCGAGCCGTCTGCGCGAGCGCACCGCGTGGAGCGCGATGCCGCTCGCCGTCGCGACGTTGAGCGAGTCGAAGCTCGGCACGATGTCGATGCGCGCGGCGTGGTCGGCCGCGGCCAGGACCGCCGGGTCGAGGCCCGGCTCCTCGGAGCCGGCGCACACGGCCACGCGCGCGCCGAGCTCCGGCAAGACGTCCTCGAGGTCGCGGGCCCCGGCGCGGGGCGTGAGCGCCACGGTCGCGAAGCCCATGCGCCGGCAGAGCGCGACGAGCTCGAGCGCCCGTCCGGCGCGCGCGTACGGCAAGGTCAGCACCCCGCCGGCCGAAACCCGGATCGCCTTGCGGTAGAGGGGGTCGCTGGCCACGTCGTCGAGCAGGACGGCGTCGACGCCGAAGGCGGCGGCGTTGCGGAAGGCGCCGCCGATGTTGTCGTGGTTGTTGACGCCGCACAGGGCGAGGACGGTGCGGGGGCCCGGCCCGAGCCCCTCGAGCAGGGCCCCCGCGTCGTGGGGCCTGCCGCGCTCGCCGATCGCGAGCACGCCGCGGTGCAGCGGGAAGCCCACGATCCCGCGCATGAGGTCGAGCGACGCGGTGTAGATGGGCGCCGTGACCCGTAGCAGGAGCCCCGCGAGGGCCGGCAGCCGGCTGTCGGTGACGAACACGGAGCGCAGGGCGAAGCGGCCGGCGGCGAGCATCGCGCCGAGCGCGAAGGCCCCCTCGACCACGAAGGCGTCGCGCCGCGCGGCGAGATCGCGGTCGCGCAGCTCGCGGTAGTCGGCGGTGCGCGGGTCGTCGGCGCTCGTGATGCGCGTCGGCGTGAGGAGCGGCGGCGAGTCCATGGTGGCGGGGCACGCCCGACCGGTGGCCGGCGGCGCGCCCGGCCACCATGCCTCGGGTGCCGGGGCCTTTGAACGAAAACCGCGCGGCGCGCCACACAAGGAGCCAGAGATGCCCTTGCCGCTGCCGACCCCGAGGAAGTGCCCATGAAAGCCCTCGCCCTCGTCCCGCTCGCGCTCGCCGGGGCGCTCGCCACCGCCGAGGTCGCCGCCGGCGGGCCCCAGGCGCCCGCCCCCGCGGCCGTCGCCGTCGGCGGCACGACCCCGACGTCTCCGCCCACGCCCCCGGTCGTGGATGCGGTCGGCCGCGCGCGTCGTGATCTCGCGGTCATGGCGCTCGACAGCGACCACGTCCAGGGCGGGCTCGGCGAGGCCCGGCGCACGGGCGATCCGAAGCGCGCGGCGTGCCTCCACGAGATGCTGTCGCAGACGCACGCGACCGAGCGGGACATGCTGCACACCCTCGGCGCCGCGGAGCTCGCCCTGCGCGCCGGCGGCCCCGACGCGGCCGAGCCGTTCCGCGAGCGGCTGCGCACCCTGGTCGAGCGCTCGCGCGCCCTGCTGCTCGAGGCGCGCCTGTGCGGCAAGGAGGTGAGCCGCCGCGCACCTGCCCCGACCGAGTACCGGGTCCGCGCCAAGAGCCCGCCGCTGCCCGGCGACCCCGGGGACAAGACGTGGCGCATGGTGCGGCACGAGAGCCAGTGGGTCCCGCCGCCCGCGCGCGACCCGCTGTCGCCCTGAACCGGCCGCTCAGCGGCGCTGGGCGAGGATCGCCTTCGCCCAGGCGTCGATGGTGGCGTCGGCCACGTAGTCGGTGACGCGCGGGGTCTCGCCGGCGTTGAGGTACAGGCTCATCGGGCACTCGGTCGGCTGGGCCATGAAGCGCTGGCGCGCGACCTCCTTGCCGGTGCGTCGCTCGTAGGCGACGACCTCGGCGTCGACCAGGGTGCGCGGGGCGTAGTCGCCCCCCGCGCCGTACGCGCTGTAGGGACCGCACACACCGCCGTCGCGCCCGTCCAGGGTGCGCTCCACGAACACGAGCAGGACGTCGCTCAGGCGCCCGTTGCCGAGGAAGCGCGCGTCGGCGTCCGCACCCGTCATGACGACCGCGACGCGGTCCTTGCCGAGCTGGTCGCCGTCGCCGAAGCGCACGGGCCCCTTCGCCGCGCCGGCGAAGAACTGCGCGGCGAGCGTGCGCACCGAGGCCGCGGAGAGCTCGAGCGCCCCGCGCGCCTCGAGGGCGTCGGGACTCGTCACCTTGATCGGCACGGCGAGCGCCGGGGCGGTGCCGCCCTTGCCGGCGCCCTCCGGATCGAGCGCCGCGACCTCGATCGCGCCGAGCTCGCGGCGCACGTCGACGACGTAGGGCTCCCGCCGCACCTTGTCGTCCACGACGAAGGCGGCGCCGCGGATCTCGAGGCGCGTGCCGGCGGGGGCGTCGAGGCTCATCTTGAGCGTCGCGTTCGGCAAGGAGCCGATGCTCGCACTGCAGAAGGGCCCGCCGCACGAGAGGGTGCGGGCCTCGCTGCCGGTGGGCATGCCGAGCCGGAGCGAGGGCTTCATGGTCTCGCGCGTGACCGAGAGCGCGTAGCTGCCGCGGCGCTTGCCGCCGTCGAGCGTGGCGACGATCTCCACTCGCTCGGTGCCGACCGCGAAGGCGCTGCGCGGCACCCGCAGCTCGGCGTGCCCGATGTCGTCGGCCTTGACCTTCTGGTCCTTCAGCGTGACGTCCGCGCGCGGGTCCGTCGACACGTCGAACGAGAACGCGTCGCCGTCCTCGTGCAGGTACGCGTACACGTAGATGGGCGGCGGCTTGCGCAGCACGAGCACGAGGACCGCGATGACGACCGCGACGAGCACCGCCCCGCCGGCGATGAGGAGCGCGCGCTTGCCGTCCTGCGCCGCGGAGCGCCGATAGCCGGGGTAGCCGCCGGGACCGAGCGGCGCACCCTGGGCCTGCCCGTGGCCCGGATAGGCGCCCGGCACCCCCTGCCCGTAGGGACCGGGACCGTAGTACGGGGGCGCGCCGTAGCCGGGCGCTCCCTGGATCGGCCCGTAGCCGGGCGCTCCCGGCACCGGTGGTGGCCCGTAGCCGGGCGCTCCCGGCACCGGCGGTGGCCCGTAGCCGGGCGCTCCCTGCACGGCAGGGCCGTAGCCGGGCGCTCCCTGCACGGCAGGGCCGTAGCCGGGCGCGCCCGCGGCGGGCGGTGGCTGGGACGGCGAGGCGCCGTACCCGCCCGGAGACGGCGAACCGTAGCCCAGGCCCGAGACGGTCGGGGCCACGGGAGCCGGCCCTGCAAACAGCGGCCCCAACGGTGCCGCCCCGAGCGTGTCGCCGGCCGCGCCCGGCCCGTAGGCGGCGCCGAGCGCGGTCTCGGCGTGCGCGTCGGTCACCGGCGACGGGCCGCCGCTGCTCGGGCGCAGCGGCTCCCCGAGGGCGGTCTCGGCGTGCGCGTC
>JACRDA010000414.1 GCA_016212965.1 Myxococcales bacterium | reverse complement strand
GCGCCGGGCACGGTGCCGCCGCGCGCGGCGACCGCCGGCGGGATCGTGCCGTCCGACGGCGCGCGCATCCACGGCTCGCGCCTCACGGCCACGGCGCTCGAGCGCCTGGGCGCCGCGCCCGCGGCCCTGCCCCTCGCCGCGCGCCGCCTCGTGCCCGGCCTCGAGCCGGCGCGCGCGGACGTCATCGTCGCCGGCGCGGTCATCGTGAGCGAGCTCTTGCGCGCGGCGGGCGCGGCGGAGCTCGTCGTCTCCGACCGGGGCGTGCGCTGGGGTCTGGTCGAGCGCCTCGCACGGCGCGACTGACGCCCCGTCCGGACCGCAGGCGCGGGGGCGCCGGCCGCCCGCCGTCGCCGGGTGCCGGAAACCCCCGGAAACACGAAAATTGGCCCTCGGTGGAGGACCGAGGCACGCGCCGCGTTGGGCGAAAAACGCCGTGTATTCGCGCCACTCGCCGCCGAACCTGGAAACAAGTTGACACTCGAGGGCGAGTTAACTATGGTATCGCGCGCCTGGCGCGGTTTATTCAGTTTTTCGGACGCGCTTTGACTCTCGCAAGCCAATCCAGGACCTGCCTGGAGCCGCGCCGCCACGGCGACGCAGCTCTTCACAACGGGCAAGAGGCGCGACCGCCACGGCGGTCGCTCAGCGAGCGTGGAGTGCCACAGCGATAGACTCACCCAACTCAGACTGTCAACCGCGACGGGCAACGTCCGGGCCAGGCGCGCCAGGCTCCCCACCGCCCCACCAGCGCTTGGGGCCACGGGCGGTTCGACAAGGGCGCAGTTTCGACGAACGCCGCGATTCGAACGCACGGCAATGGCTTTGCTTACCGCTCGAGGCACCCGCCCCCAAGGGCCAGGTGCCCACCAGGTCTCCGTCGCATGCGGAGTCGGGTGCGCTGGCTCCCACGCGGGGAGCGACCGGGACCAACAAGGAGACAAAAATGCAGGCTAGCGAGATCCGGTTCAAGGTTGGCGACAAGGCTGTGTATCCCGCTCAGGGTGTCGCGGAAGTCGTGGACATCGAGGAGAAGGACATCGCGGGCAGCCGCCAACGCTTCTACGTGCTGCGGATTCTGGACACGGATCGGAAGATCATGGTGCCGGTGAAGAACGCCGACGCCGTGGGCCTGCGGCAGGTGATCTCGGAGCAGGAGATCCAGGAAATCTTCGACATCCTGCGCGAGCGCACGATCGCGTTCGACAACCAGACGTGGAATCGCCGCTATCGCGGCTTCATGGACAAGATCAAGACGGGGTCGATCTACGACGTCGCCGAGGTGCTGCGCGACCTCTACCGGTTGAAGACCGACAAGCAGCTGTCCTTCGGCGAGCGCCGCATGCTCGACACGGCCCGCAGCTTGATCGTCAAGGAGATCGCCATCGCGCGCGGTCAGACCGAGGAGCAGGTGAAGAACGAGATCGAAGCGATCTTCTTCACCAACTGACGTGCGGAAGCCGGCTGCCGCAGCTCGCCACGAGCTGCGCGCGCAGGGCCGGCGGAAGAGCGAAGGCAGCCCCGCGCGGGCTGCCTTCGTTTTTTTTGTGCGCGCTCCGTGGTTCCCTGCGGGACGCGCGCCGTGCCAAGCTTCGGATCATGGACCGGACCACGAGCCTCGCCGCCCGCCGCAGCGCCGCGAGCACGCGCCTCGCGGTCGGCGTCGCGCTGTGCTTGCTCGGCGCCGCCTGCGACTCCGAGCCCGCGAAGCCGACCCGCAGCGGCACCACCTCCACGGCGACCGGCCGCACCACGAGCCCGCCGACGACCGAGCAGCCGGTGCCCGCGGCACCCGAGGCGCTCGACGTCGCGAAGCTCGAGCAGGCCCTGAAGTGCGGCGGCAAGAGCGACGTGTGCGCGCTCCTCGCGCGCTTCAAGGCCTGCAAGGACTGGAACCCGGTGACGCCGGGCGGCGACGGGCGCTGGCTCGGCCGGGCCTACGTGGTCAGGCAGGGCGCCGTCACGAACGACTTCGCGGCGCTGCGCGCCCGCACGGTGCCCCAGAGCGACGTCGGGCCCGGCCAACTGCCCACGCGGATCGGCATCCTCGCCATGCCCGAGGGCCCGACGCGCACCCAGGCGCAGAAGGCCATCGACGCCTTCCTGCGCGCCGACGTGCCGGGCAGCTCGAACGACGCGGTGCGCTGGGTGAAGGAGCAGGGCGACTGGCCCGAGGCCTACGCGATGCGCGCCAAGAACGCGCAGGTCTTCGTCGCCGTCGACAACGGCGCCTTCGTGTGCGAGGGCGACGGGCGGCGCCTCTACCTCGCGCGCCTCGCGGCGAGCCGCGACGGCTCCGCCGACGGCCTCTACGCCGAGCTCTGGCCGGTGAGCTGGTGAGCCGGGCGCGCGGCCACGTCGCGAGCGGGCTCGCGCTCCTCGGGGCGCTCGGCCTCGGCGCGGGCGCGCTCGGCTGCGCCGCGCCGCTCGTCAACCTGCACGAGGGCCCGCGCGAGTACGTCGCCACCGACTACGACGAGGTGCGCAAGACCTGGACGCGCGAGGACAGCCTGTTCGTGTTCAGCGAGCTCGAGAGCGCGCTCACCGTGAGCGCGACCTTCGAGTCGTGGGATTTTCGCTGGGCGTACGCGATGCGCTACGCCCAGGACTACCGCCTGACGATCCCGCAGCGCCAGCGGCTGCTGCGCAAGATGCTCGGCGAGACGCGCGCCACGCACGAGTTCTTCGTGGCGCTCTACGGCGGCAACCCGCGGCACAACGATCTGACCAAGCCGGACAGCGCGTGGATCGTGCGCCTCATCGACGAGAGCGGCAACGAGACGGCGCCGAGCGAGGTCGTGCTGCTGCGCAAGCCGAACGAGCTCGAGCGGCGCTACTACCCGTACAACACGGTCTGGCGCCTCGCCTTCCGCATCCGCTTCCCGCACGCGCGCCCCGACGGGCGGCCGACCATCTCGGCCGACGCGGGGTGGTTCGGGCTGCGCTTCGCCGGGCCGAAGGGCAACATGGACCTCACCTGGGAGCTCGAGCCGGCCGAGGTGGAGGTCGCGAGCGCCGCGCCCGCCCCGAGCGCCGACACCGCACCGGCGCCCGCCGACCCGCCCGCGAGCAGCCCCGAGCCGGCCGCGGCGCCCCCGGCGCCCGCTCCCGCCGGCGGCACGGACGCGGACGCGATCTACCCCTGAGGCGCGTGTCGGGAAAAGACGGGTCGGTCGAGCCCGAGCCTGAGCCCGAGCCCGTGTTTCGTGTCCGTGTCCGTGTCCGCGTCCGTGCCCGGTGCGAGCGGCGGGGGCGGGGCAGAGGGTGCTTGGGTCGGGAGGGCCGGCTCGGCGGCCGACGCGGCCGACCTCAGCTGGGCGAGACGAAGATCTCGCGCTCCTTCGAGCCGTTCGGGGGGCCGATGACGCCGTTCTTCTCCATCGCCTCGACGATCTTCGCGGCGCGGTTGTAGCCGATCCCGAGCTTGCGCTGGATCCACGAGGTGGAGCAGCGGCGCGTGTCGGCGACGATGCGCACCGCCTGGTCGTAGAGCGGGTCCGCCTCGGCGTCCTCCTCGGGCGCGGCCTCGCCGTCCTCGTCGCGCGGCTTCAGGATGCTCTCGTCGTACTCGGGCTCGCCCTGCGCGCGCAGGGCGTCGGTCACGCGCTGCACCTCTTCCTCCGAGCAGAAGGGGCACTGCACGCGGCGCAGATCGTTGGTGCCGTTCAGCTTGACGAGCATGTCGCCACGGCCGAGCAGGTGCTCGGCACCCTGCTCGTCGAGGATGGTGCGGCTGTCGACCTTCTGCGCCACGCGGAAGCCGATGCGGGTCGGGAAGTTCGCCTTGATCATGCCCGTGATGACGTCGACGCTCGGGCGCTGCGTCGCCACGATGACGTGCATGCCCGCGGCCCGCGCCTTCTGCGCCAGGCGCGCGACCGCGGCCTCGACGTCCTTGCCTTGCTGCATCATGAGGTCGGCGAACTCCTCGACCACGATCACGATGAAGGGCAACGGCCGGGGCGGGACGTAGTCCGACCCGTCCTGGGCCGGCGCCACCTCGACCTCGGTGCCGTCGGGCGCGATGGCCGCGACCGGAGCGGTCTGCTTCGGCGGCTTGACCTCGCCGCGCGCGACGCGCCCGCACCAGTCGTTGTAGCTCTGGATGTTGCGCGTGCCGGCGCTCGCGAACAGCTGGTAGCGGCGCTCCATCTCGTCGACCGCCCATTTCAGCGCGTTGGCGGCCTGCTTCATGTCCGTCACGACCGGCAGGAGCAAGTGGGGGATGCGGTCGAAGGGCGCGAGCTCGACCACCTTCGGGTCGATGAGCAGCATGCGCAGCTCGTCCGGCGTGCGGCGGAAGAGGAGGCTGACGAGCATGACGTTGAGCCCGACGCTCTTGCCCGCGCCGGTCGCGCCCGCCACGATGACGTGGGGCATCGAGGCGAGGTCGGCGAAGAAGGGCTTGCCGATGATGTCGCGCCCGAGCACGCAGGGCAGCGGTGCGTTCATCTCCACGAAGCGGCGATCCTCGACGAGCTCGCGCAGGTTCACCGGCACCCGGCGATCGTTCGGCACCTCGAAGCCGACGCGGTTCTTGCCGGGGATCGGGGCGATGATGCGCACCTTGCGCGACAGGCCGAGCGCGAGATCGTCGGCGAGGCTCGCGATCTTCGAGACCTTGGTGCCGGCCGCGGGCGACACCTCGAAGGTGGTGAGCGTGGGGCCCGGGTGGATCTCCTCCACCTTGCCGGTCACGCCGTAGTCGAGCAGCGTCTTCTCGAGCAGCGCCGCCGTCTCGCGCAGCTTGTCGTGACTGACGACGATGTTCTGCTCGGTGGGCGCCTCGAGCAGCTTCGTGTCCGGCAGGCGGAAGGCCGAGAACGCGGGCCGGCGCTCGGGCTCGGCCTTCTCGGTGCGCAGCGCGGCGCTCGTGTCGACGATGCGCGGACCGGCGGCCGCCTTCGGACGCCGCGCGCGCGCCTCGCTCGGAGCCGCGGCCGCCTCGCCGGGCGGCGCGTCCG
>JACRDA010000413.1 GCA_016212965.1 Myxococcales bacterium | reverse complement strand
GCGCCGAGGAGGCGCTCGCGCGCCTCGAGCTCGCGCGGGGCAAGCCTCCGCACCGCGCGCCGGGGAGCGCGCCCCCCGTCGCACCCGCGGACGCGTGGCGCGCGGTCGACCGCGCCCTGCTCGCCGGGGCTCTCGTCGCTGCCCGTCAGGCTTCGCGGTCCGCGCACCTGCCCGAGCGCTTGCTCGCGGCACGCGCGCTCGCGCTCGGACGGGGCGATCTCGCCGGCGCCCAGGCGGCGCGCTCGCTCGGCGCCGACCCGTCCGACGCCGAGGCGCGGCTCGTGCTCGTGCTCGCGCTCGACCTCGGGGGCGAGCGGGCGGGCGCCGCGGCGCTCCTCCACGCGCCGGCGGCGCGTGCCTTCGCGGGCGCGCCCGCGAGCGAGATCGGCCGCCTGCTCTGGACCGAGCTCGTGCGCCGCCATCTCGGCGCCGACCTCGCCGACAGTTGGCTCGCCGCCACGGCGCGCCTCGCGCCGGCGCCCGACCCCGAGCTGCCGGGCGATCTTCGCGCCCTGCTCGAGGCCCGGGCGCGCCCGGAGGGACCCCTGTGAGCGGCATCCCCATCCCGACCGAGCCCGTGGCCGCGCGGCGCGCCCTGACGCCGCTCGACGCCTACCAGAAGAAGCTCTTCGTCTTCCTCAGCGTGGCCACCTTCTTCGAGGGCTACGACTTCCTCGCGCTCTCGCAGGTGCTGCCGAAGCTGATGAAGGAGATGGACCTGACGAAGGGGCAGGCCGGCCTGCTCGTGGCCGTCATCAACGTCGGCACGCTCGTGGCGTACCTGCTCGTGCGCGCCGCCGACCGCTGGGGCCGGCGCCGGCTGCTCACGCTCACCATCGCCGGCTACACGCTCGCCACCTTCGCCACCGGTTTCGCGCCCAACGTCTGGGTGTTCGCCGGGCTGCAGCTCGTCGGGCGCGTGTTCCTCATCGCCGAGTGGGCGGTGAGCATGGTGTACGCCGCCGAGGAGTTCCCGGCCGAGCGGCGCGGCATGGTCATCGGCGTCATCCAGGCGTTCTCGAGCCTCGGGTCGATCGTGTGCGCCGGGGTGGCACCTCTGCTGTTCCAGACGCCCTACGGCTGGCGCAGCGTCTACTTCGTCGGGATCGTCCCGCTCGTGATCCTCGCGGTCGCGCGCCGCTCGCTCCGCGAGACGAAGCGCTTCGCGGCGCTCGCGACCGCTCGGGCGGCCGTCCCCGAGGTTCCCGCCGAGCGCTCGCTGTTTCGCATCTGGCGCCGCGGCTACGGCAAGCGCGTGCTAGAGCTCGGCCTGTTGTGGAGCGTCACCTACCTCTGCACCCAGAGCGCCATCACCTTCTGGAAGGAGTTCGCGAGCAGCGAGCGCGGCATGGACGACGCCCAGTCGGGCCTCGCCATCACCGTCGCGGCCGTCGGCTCGATGCCGCTCGTCTTCCTGTCGGGCAAGCTGCTCGACAAGATCGGGCGCCGGGCGGGCGCCGTGTGCATCTTCGGCGCGGGCGCGCTCGGCGTCTTTCTCTGCTACACGCTCGAGGGGCAGTGGCCGCTCACGGTGGCGCTCGCCTTCGGCATCTTCGGCACGAGCGGCGTGTTGCCGGTGCTCAACGCCTTCACCGCCGAGCGCTTCCCGACCGAGCTCCGCGGCGACGCCTTCGCCTGGGCGAACAACCTGCTCGGGCGGGTGGGCTACATCGCGTCGCCCCTGCTCATCGGCGTCGTCGCCGAGTCGATCGGCTGGGGCCACACGATGCAGCTGGCGTCGCTCGCGCTCGTCGTCGCGCTCGGCCTCATCTTCCTCATGCTCCCGGAGACCCGGGGCAAGGAGCTCGAGGAGACCTCGCGCCTGTGACGAGCGCGCTCGAGGAGGAGCCATGAAATCGCTGACCCGTTACCTCACCTTCGCCGTCCCGGCGCGCATGGATTTCGTGAACATCACGGGCGACGTCGAGGCGGTCGTTCGCGACAGCGGCGTCGCCGAGGGCCTGTGCCTCGTCAACGCCATGCACATCACCGCGAGCGTGTTCATCAACGACGACGAGCCCGGCCTGCACGCCGACTACAAGCGCTGGCTCGAGAAGCTCGCGCCCTTCGACGCGAGCCCGGAGCGCTACCACCACAACCGCACGGGCGAGGACAACGGCGATGCCCACCACAAGCGCCAGATCATGGGCCGCGAGGTGGTGGTCGCCGTGACCAAGGGCCGGCTCGACTTCGGCCCCTGGGAGCAGATCTTCTACGGCGAGTTCGATGGCCGGCGGCCCAAGCGCGTGCTCGTGAAGATCATCGGTGAGTGAGCGGCGGCGCGACGCCCGTCACTGCGGGGGCGTGAGCGCGAAGGGGTAGGTCACCGTCACCGTGCCGCGCTCGGGCGCCGGGAAGGTGAGGGCCTGGAAGCTCGACGCGATGCAGGACACGACGCCGCGATCCGGCAGATCGCTGCCGCCGTCCGCCGCGCTCATGACGCGCCCGTCACGGCCGATGAGAAAGCGCACGACGACGCGGCCGGCGAGGCTCGGGTTCTGCAGGAGCCCCGTCTGGTAGCAGGCACGGAAGCGCCCGAAGCTCGCGTGGACGACGCGCTGGATGAGCTCGGAGGGCAGGGTCCCGCCGCCCTGATCGGGCTTGGCGACCTCGCGGAAGGTGGGGCCCTCCGGCCGGTGGTCGCGCCGGCGCGGCAGGCCACCGAAGCAATCGCGGCCGCGGCAGCGCGCCTTGCGCAGGGCGTCGTCGTCCTCGGAGAGCGTGCGCACGTGGTCGAGCAGCTTGAAGTCGCCCTCGAGGCGCGGGTCGCTCAAGAGGTCCATGGTGCGGAAGTCGTCGCCGGCCGGTGGGAAGAAGGCCGGGTCGGCGGCCGACGGGCCGTTCGGTAGCGTCCAGTCGAGGTCCGCGGCGGGGCCCTGCTGGGCGACGAGCTCGATCATCGCGCTCGTGCGCGCCGCCTCGAGCAGCTGCTCGCGCGAGCGCGGGTCGCTCTCGCGGCCGGGCTCCTCCGCGCCGGGGGTGCGGTCGGTGACCGAGACGCGCTGCGTCGGGGCGGTGCTCGTCGTGCACGGCACGTTGCCGCACGCGGTGCGGACCTCCGCGGCGCGGCCGGGCCGGTCGCGCCGGCCGACGTCGTCGCCCGCGACCGAGCCGTCGGGCGAGCCGTCGAAGGCCTCGCGCGCGCTCTCGAGCTCGCGCTCGGCGGCGCTCTCGAGGTAGTGGCGCATGGTGATGCGCTGGTCTTCGGTCACCTCGTCGTCGGCGAGCCCGCTCGTTGGCGGCATGAAGGCCGCGAGGGCGGCGAGCAGGCCGGCGTGTGCCGCGCCGGACAGGGCGCTCGCCAGCAGGCCGCGCCCGGGGCGGAGTACCCGCCCGGTGCAGCGCGCCGCGCGCTCCGCGTGCTCGATGCGGATCCGGAAGCCCGCGAGCTCGATCTCGGCGCTCGCGCCGAGCGGGAGCGCGGCGCCGCCCGCGACGACCTCACCGGCGACGCGCGTGCGGGCGCCCGGCGGCGGCTCGATCGAGACGGCCCCGGCGCTCACGCTGACGAGGGCCCTGCGCTCGCCGCCGAGCAGCTCGGCCGGCAGCGCGAAGGCGCCGTCGTGGCTCGCGGCGCCGCCGAGGGCGAACGGCGCGGGCGGGCACGATGACGCGGTGTGGACGATCGAGTCGCCCCAGAAGACGGCGATCTGAAGGGCGCGCGACGGAGCTCGACGAGGGGTGGTCATGGGGGATCCTTGGTGGGGTGCCTGGCTCGGGCGCGCGGTCGCGGCAGTGCGACCGGGGCCTCGCCGGCGGAGCTGCGGTCGCCGCGGGTCTTGCCGCTCGCTGCGGCAGCCGCGTGACCGTTCGGGAAGCTAGGACAGCGGCGCCCCGCGAAGGTTCCCGACTGCGCGCCTCATCGCTCCGGCGCGTCCTCGCCGTCGCCGAAGCCACCCGCGTTGTCCCCCGCCCGCGCCCGCGCTACTCGATGCTGCGGAGCTCGAGCCTGCGGACGCCGCGGACCATGTCGACAGGGACCCCCCACCTCGGTTCGTGGCTCCGCGCCCTCGGGCTCGCCGGCCTGCTCGCCTGCGCTGGCTGCCGGGCCGAGGCCGAGGCCGCGCCCCGCGCCGACGCCGAGGCCGCCGCCGCGCCCGCACGGGTCGAGACAGAGTGGTCGTCCGAGGCGTCACCCGAGCCGCCGCCGGCGCTCCCACCCGCGCCCGCCGCGAGCGGGTCGGCCCCGGCTCCGACCGCGCCGGTCCCCGCGGCGGCGCCCGCGCGGCTCGCCTTCGTCGGCGACATCGCGATGACCATGCTCGTGCAGCACTGGATCGACGCGCGCGCCGACGGTCGAGCCGTGCCCCCCGAGGTCGACGCCGCGTTTCCGTTCGCCCACGTCGCAGCGCGCCTCGCCGCGAGCGATCTGGTCGTCGGCAACCTCGAGTGCGTGCTGTCGCCCCTCGGCGCGCGCGCCACGACGCACAACCCCTTCCGCTGCTCGCTCCGGACGCCGGAGGTCCTGCTCGGCGGCCACATCGGGCTCGTGAGCGTCGCGAACAACCACGCGCTCGACTTCGGCGCGAAAGCGCTCGCCGACACCCTGCGCCGCCTCGAGCGCGGCGGGCTGCCGTCCATCGGGCGCGCTGCGATGGAGGGCCGTCCGACGGAGCCCTTCCTGCGCACGATCGCGGGCGTGCGCGTGGCCATCCTCGGCTACGCGGTGCCGCCCCGGCAGGCGCTCGCCGACGTCGCCGCGGCGGCCGGCCGCGCGGACTTCGTGGTCGTCTTCAACCACTGGGGCGCCGAGAACCGCCCCGAGCCGACGCCCGAGCAGCGCGCCGGCGCGCGCGCGCTCGTCGACGCGGGCGCGGATCTCGTGGTCGGCACGCACTCCCACGTGCTCCAGCCCTGCGAGTGGTACCGCGGCAAGCTCCTCGCCTACGGGCTCGGCAACTTCGTGTTCAACGCCATGCAGGACACCGAGGCGCGCCGGGGCGGGGCCGTGCTCGAAGCGGAGCTCCTTTCGCCCGACGAGGCGCCGGGTCGGGCGCGGGTCGCGGCCTACCGCCTGCAGCGCACCCGGCTCGACGATCACGGCGCCCCCGAGCTCGTCGGCGAGCCCGAGCCGCTACGGCCGCCTGCCGAGCCGTGAGCACTTCCGAGCTGCTATGCTCGCGCCGCGATGGAACGGGACGAGGACCAGTGGGGTGCGGTGGAGGAGGCGGCGGAGCTCATGCTCGAGGGAGAGTTCGAGCCGGCGCTCCTCGCGCTCCGCGCCGTCCTCGAGGCGGACCCGCGCAACGCGTACGCCTACAACTACCTCGGCGCGACCTGCTACGAGCTCGGGCGTCACGTCGAGGCGCGCGACGCCTTCCGCGCCGCCGTGCGCCTCGCGCCGGACTACCTCGGCGCGCGCGTCGGGCTCTCCCAGGTGCTGCGCGATCTCGGCGACGCCGAGGCGTCGCTCGACGAGGCGGAGGAGGCCCTGCGCCGCTTTCCGGGTGACGCCGACGCGCTCTACGCCGCCGCTCTCGCCCACGCGGCGCTCGGCCAGAACGAGCTCGCGCGCCGGCGCCTGCACGCGTTCCTCGAGACGGGACCGGAGTTCGAGGTGCAGGCCGAGGTGCAGGCCCTGCTCGAGCGCCTCGCAACCCCGCGCAAGCGCGACGTGCCGCAGGCCTGACGGGCTCCAGGCTTCGGGCCGACGGCGCCGCGAGCGGAGGCTCGGAGGCTGCGCGAAGGGTCAGTTCACGTCGACGGCGAGCTCGAGATCGAGCCGGTCCATGATGCAGCTCGCGTCGCTGCACACGCTGAACGCGAACAGGCCCGTCACTTTGGCCTTGCCCGAGCGCGCCGGCACGACCGGCACCTGGAAGGTGCAGCGCGCGGCGTCACAGGTGCCGTCGGCGCGCTTGAGCACGGCCTTCGGGTAGCTCACGCCCTCGGGCGCCGGGTCCGAGAGCTTGAACTTGATCGGGTACTTCTCGTTGACGTGGTAGCCCGTCTTCGACGCGAGCGTGAGCTCGACCGTGCCTTCCTTGCCCGCCTGGTAGCTGCCCGACGCCTTCATCTCGACCGTGTAGGCGTCGGCCTGGACCTTGTTCTGTCCGTCGAGCGCGACCACGCGTCCGGTGTCGCTCGCGACCGCGCGGGTCGAGATCGCCGTGAGCCCCACGGCCGCCACCGCACACACACCTGCACCGAGCAACCACACCGGCCTACGCATCATGGTGCTTACGGCTATCACGGCTGGCGTGGCCGCGCCAAGCCCGCGAGCACGCAAGCGTCGCCCGGCTGACGGATGTCGGGACGGGCGCCGGCTCAGGGCTGGAGCGGTGCCACGCCACCCTTGGGGTCGTCGGCCAGGCGTCGCAGGAACTCGCCCGCCTGCTCGCGCGCCTCGGGCACGTCGTAGACCACGAAGTGCCCGTCCGAGCCCCCGACCGGCGCGAACTGTGCGAAGAGGCCGGTCGCCAGGCCGTTCGCCAGGTTGCCGCTCAGGCCCTCGGCGGGCACCTCCACGGCCGTCGGACCGCCCCAGGCGAGCTCCTCGATCGGGTGCGTGCCGGGCAGCTGCAGGGGCAAGCCGAGGGCGATGGCATGGGCCTCGATGCCCTTCGGGGGCGCGTAGCTGTCCCCGACGCCGTCGGGGCCGATGCCCTCGGTCATGTAGATGCTCTTCGGCAGGAAACCCTCGCGCGGCGCCGCGATGCTGACCGCCGCGTAGTTCGCCCCGTCGAGCTCGTCCACGATGGACTGCACGAGCATGATCGCCGGGTGGTAGAGGTCGAACTCGCCGTAGTCGGGCGGCTGCAGACCGAGGAGCACGCTTTTGACGAGGCCGGCGACGCCGGGGGCGGGCGCGGTCTTGTCGCGGAGCGCGACCCCGATGACCGAGCCCGAGCCCGACAGCACGCCGCCGCGGCACGAGTCGTCGGCCGCGAAGTAGAGCGGCCCGTTGATGCCGCCCTGCGAGTGCCCCATGAAGAGCACCCGGCTGCCGTCGAAGCGGATCGGCGCGCCGGTGGCCGACACGGCCGACGGGATGTACGCGCCCGTCTCGGTGAAGAGCCGCGCGCGCTGCACCTCGTCGATCGCCGACTGCTGCCCGTTCGTGCGCGCGGCCACGGCGTTCTGGAAGTTGAAGAACAAGAGCTCGATGTCGCCGATGGTGGCGGGGGCCCCCGGTCGATCGCCGTGGAAGATCTGGTCGACGCCCATCGAGGCGAGGCATTTGCCCGCGAGCGTGTCGGCGAACTTCAGATGCGAGGTGTAGCTACCTCCCGTGCCGTGCGCGAAGAGCACGATGGGGTAGCCGGCGGACGGCATCGGGCAGCTGGCGGCCTTCGGCACGGTGAGCGAGAAACGCAGGTCGAAGGAGTCGACCACGGCCGGCACGCCGTTGACGAAGTTGAACTGCCCGCCGTCGCCGTAGTGCCAGAAGGGCAAGAGGCCCGCCTGGTAGTTCGGCGAGGGGCCGTAGCGCCCGCGGTACTCGTCGTACGCGGGGCCGATGTCGACCGGGCTCCAGTCGTTCGGCAGGAAATCGGGGGCGGGCACGTTGGCGCGCACGTCGTCGCGCACGGCGAAGAGCTCGCGGCGCGGGCTCGAGGTCCGGAAGACGGCGAGGTGCGCGATGCGGTCGGCCGGCAAGCCGAGGGCCGCGAGCGCGGCCACGGTCGGCGCGAGCTCGGTGGCCGCGGCGCCGGCCTCGGGCGTCTCGGGCGCGTCGAGCCCGAGCGCCTGACGCAGGGTGGCGTTCGGGTTCACCGGCAGGCCGCCGAGGGTGCGGACGGAGCGCGTGACGACGAGCGCGTACGCGGTGTCGGGTAAAAGGGGGAAGCCGAGCGTCGGCATGAACCGCAGCGTGTTCGGCACGACGTAGACGCCGCCCTCGGCCCGGAACGACACGGACACGAGGCGCCGCTCTCCGTGGGTCGGCGAGGCCGGATCGACGTCGACGAGCTGCACGGTCGCGTCGGGGTCGGTCGCCGCGAGCGGCGTCGCGGGCAGGCTCGCCGGATCGAGCGCCTCGCTGAAGCGCAGGTACCCGGGCGCGACGGGCGAGAACCCGTCGAACAGGCCCGCGGTGAGCCCGACGTACTCCTCGACGAGCGCCACGCCCTTCGGATTGTGGAAGCCCGTGAACACCGGCGCGCCGTCCGCGGTGCGCAGACCGCTCGGCCACGGGTGGTCGAAGAAGCGCTCGTCCGAGACCGCGCTCGGCGTCGCGGGCAGGACGTAGATCGCCTCCGCGGCGGCCGGTCCGGGATCGCTCTCCGTGCAGCCGCTCGCGCCGAGCGCGAGGAACGTCAAGGCGAGGTGCGCGAAGCCCGAGGGTGTGCGGCGCATACGACCATCCTGCCCCAAACGAGCGCGCGATTGAAGCGGCGGGGGCGGGTGGATGCGCGGGCGCTGCCTGGGTCGTCCACGCCGAGCGCGCCCGGCGTGGGCGGCTCGCGCCTCGTCAGGCCTTCACGATCGCCGTGTCGGCGACGGGGCACACGCTGACGCACGCGACCTCGTCCTTGCCTTCGCACTCGTCGCACTTCTCGGCGTCGATGACGTAGACGTCGTCGCCCTGCGCGATGGCCTCGTTCGGGCACTCGGGCTCGCACGCCGCGCAGTTGATGCAGTCCTCGGTGATCTTCCTTGCCATGGGGTCTCCTGCTGGAATCGGTAAGTGACCGGATTTTCGTTGTTTGGCGGTGGCCCCCGCACCGCCCTGGGGGCGCGACGGCGTGGCCCGAGCGGGCGGCCGATCGTGCTCGAACCCGGAAATACTCGCCGATTGTCGGTGGTCAATACCACACCTGAGCCGACCCCGAGAAGCGCCCGGGGACTTGCCCCTTCTCGGCGCGCGGAGGTCGGGCTACGCGACCTCGTATGACGCACGAGGGATCGGGCTTCGACGGGCGGACGGCACTCGTGACGGGGGCGGGGCGGGGGATCGGCCGCGCCGTCGCCCGCCGGCTCGCGGAGCGGGGCGCGCACGTCGTGCTCGTGGCCCGCACGACCGCCGATCTCGAGCGCGTCGCGGAGGAGCTCGGCCCGACCCGCACCACCGTCCTGTCGATGGACGTCGGCAAGGCGAGCTCGGTGACGGAGGCGCTCGGGCGCCTCGAGCGGCGGGTCGACATCCTGGTCAGCAATGCCGGGCTCGCCGCCAGCCTGCCCTTCGAGCGCACCGACGACGCCGTGTTCGAGGAGCTCATGGCCGTCAACGCGCTCGGGGCCTTTCGCCTGTGCCGCGCCCTCATCCCGCGCATGATCGAGGCCGACTACGGGCGGGTCGTGCTCGTCGCCTCGAACGCTGGGCTCGCGGGCTACGCCTACTCGAGCGCCTACTGCGCGAGCAAGCACGCCCTGCTCGGCATGATGCGCGCCGTGGCGCTCGAGATCGCCCGGACGCCGGTCACGCTGAACGCCGTCTGCCCCGGCTGGGTCGAGACCGAGATGGCCGACCGCGCCATCGCGCGCATCGCCGAGACCACGGGCCGCAGCCCCGAAGAGGCGCGCCGCAGCCTCGAGCACATGTCGCCCAAGCACCGCATGGTCGAGCCCGACGAGGTCGCGCACCTCGTCGTGTGCCTGTGCGCCGAGGCCGCGCGCGGCATCCACGGTCAGGCGGTCGCCCTCGACGGCGGCCAGACCATGCGCTGACCGACCGCGCCGATTCCGAGCACCCCGGGAGAAATACATGAGCGCCCCGCACATCACCGTCGTCGAACCGCCCGGCTGGCCGCGCCCCAAGGGCTACGTGAACGGCATGCTGGCCGTGGGTCGCAGTCTGCACGTGGCGGGGCAGGTGGGCTGGAACGAGCGCTGCGAGATCGTCGGGCCGGGCCTGACCGCGCAGTTCGACCAGGCGCTCGCCAACGTGCTCGCCGTGGTGCGAGCGGCGGGGGGCGCGGCCGAGCATGTCGTCACGCTCACGTTCTTCTGCACCGATCTACCGGCCTACGAGGCGAGCCAGCGCGAGCTCGGGGCCATCTGGCGCAAGCACTTCGGCAAGCACTACCCCGCCATGGCGCTCATCGGCGTCGCGGGGCTCATCGAGAAGGGCGCGCTCTGCGAGCTGCTCGCCACGGCCGTGCTCCCGATGCCGGACGCGAGCGGGGGAGGCGCGCCGTGACGCTCGCGCCGCGGAGCTTCGAGCTCGTGGTCGAGCGCGGCGTCGCCACGCTCACCCTGAGCCGCCCCGAGCGCCTCAACGCGCTCACCTTCGAGGTGTACGGCGAGCTCCGCGAGACCCTGCGCTCGCTCGAGCGCCTGCCCGACGTGCGCGCCGTCGTGCTCACGGGCCAGGGCCGCGGCTTCTGCTCGGGCGGCGACGTCGAGGGGATCATCGCCGAGCTGTTCGAGCGCGACGCGAAGGGCCTCTACGAGTTCACCCGCGTCACGGGCGCGCTCATCCAGAGCCTCTGCGAGCTGTCGCGGCCGGTCGTCGCCGCCGTGAACGGCGTGGCGGTCGGCGCCGGGGCGGTCATCGCGGCCGCGTGCGATCTGCGCATCGCGGCGGCGAGCGCGCGCTTCGGCTTCATCTTCCCGAAGGTCGGGCTGTCGGGTGCGGACATGGGCGCGAGCTACCTCGTGCCGCGGCTCGTCGGGCGCGCGCACGCGGCCGAGCTGCTCTTCTTCGGTGATGTCATCGACGCCGCGCGCGCACTCGCCATCGGGCTCGTCAACCGCGTGGTCCCGGACGCCGCCGCGTGCCGCGCCACCGCGCACGACTGGGCGGAGCGCCTGGCCCGCGGCCCGGCCTTCGCGCACGCGATGACGAAGAAGATGCTCGACGCCGAGGGCACGATGTCCCTCGCGCACGCCATCGAGGCCGAGGCACAGGCGCAGGCGATCTGCATGGGGCACCGCGACTTCCGCATCGCCTACGAGGCGAACCGGCAGAAGAGCACCCCGCGCTTCGTGGGCAGCGAGGTGTGCGACCCCGAGCCGCCGCCGGCGGCCTCGACGCTGCCCGGTGCCACCGAGCCCCAGGGCGAGCACGGCGCATGAGCCCGCGCCCCGATTCGCTCACGAGCGTCGGCCTGGGGGCTTTCTTCGCGCCCGAGCACCACGCGCTCGCCGAGCAGCTCGCGACCGTCGCCGCGGCGCTCGCCGAGGCCCCACCCGAGGAGCCGCGCGCGCTCGTGCGGGCGCTCGGCCGGGAGCACGGCCTCCTCGCCCGCCTGGTGCCGCGCGAGGCTGCGACCGCGGTGGAGCTCGGTCCGGCGGCGAGCGACGTGCGCGCGCTCGTGCTCGTGCGCGAGGCGCTCGGCTACACGAGCGCGCTGGCGGACGCGCTCTTTGCCGTCCAGGGGCTCGGCAGCTACCCCATCGCGCTCGCCGGGAGCGCGCCGCAGCGCGCAGGCCTGCTGCCCGACCTCCTGGCGGGCGAGCGCGTCGCGGCCTTCGCGCTCACCGAGCCCGAGGCGGGGAGCGACGTCGTCTCGCTCCGCACGCGCGCCACGAAGGACGGGGCGGGATACCGGCTCGACGGCGACAAGACGCTCATCTCGAACGCTCCCATCGCCGACCTGATGGTGGTGTTCGCCACGGTCGATCCCGGCGCCGGCAAGCGGGCGATCACGGCCTTCCTGGTCGAGCGCGGCGCCCCCGGGCTCGTGACCGAGGCGCAGGCGCTCTCGGGCGACCATCCCATCGGCAAGCTCCGCTTCGACGGCTGCCGCGCCGAGCGGCTCGGGGCGGAGGGCGCCGGTCTCGCGCTCGCGCTCCGCACGCTCGACGCCTTTCGCGTCACGGTCGGCGCCGCGGCGAACGGCATGGCCTCGCGCGCCCTCGACGAGGCGCTCGCGCACGTCCGCGCGCGCCGGCAGTTCGGCAAGCCGCTGTGGGAGCTCGCGACGGTGCAGGCGACGCTCGCCGACATGGCGACCGAGCGCGACGCCGCGCGTCTGCTCGTCGCCCGCGCGGCCCACGACAAGGACACGCGCGGCCCGGCGGGCGAGGCGGGCAGCGCGGAGCGCGCGCGCGCGAGCGCCGTCGCGGCCATGGCCAAGATGTTCGCGACCGAGACGGCCCAGCGCATCATCGACCGCGCCGTGCAGCTCCACGGCGGCAGCGGCGTGCTGGCGGGCAGCGTCGTCGAGGCGCTCTACCGGGACATCCGGCCGCTGCGCATCTACGAGGGCGCGACCGAGGTGCAGCGCCTCGTCATCGCGCGGGGCCTGCCGTGAGCCTGCGCCACCGTGCCCCGAGCCGCGCACGTTTGCGCTCACCGATTGCCCGGGCGCGCCCGGGCGCCGTGGTTATGATGGTTCCCACGTTTGCACCATGAAGTTCCCCGAATTCGAGACAGCGGTGATCGAGCTCGCGAGCGAAGGCACGCCCCTCACCACGGCCAACGTGGTCGCGCACCTCAAGATGCGCCCCGCGACGGCCGAGGCATGGCTCGACAAGATGGCCAAGGACGGTCGCCTCGACGTCGACGTGGACGAAGAGGACGCGGTCCTCGTCTACCGGGTCAAGGGCCTGACCGTGAAGGGGCCGGGCGCGAAGAAGGAGGGCACGGCGGCGAAGCTCGTGCGCGACCTCGAGGCGTGGGAGCCGCCCGCGCGCGCGCTCGGCCTCGGGCGTGGCGCGTCCGGTGGGCGCGCCCTCGCGACCGGACAGAAGAAGAGCGTGCTCCTCGGCGCCCTCATCGGCCTCGTCCCCGGCCTCGGGCTCTTCTACGCGGCGCCGTTCTCGGTGGCGATCGTCGCGTCGCTCGCCGTCGTCGTCGTCGTGGGCGCGCTGAAGATCCTGGCGCTCGTCCCGCTGCTCGGCGGCTTCATCTGGTTCCTCGGCGTGGGCGCTCTCGTGGTCGTGTCGGCGCTGCTCGGCGCGATGTACGCGCACCTCTACAACCAGCACGGCCGCCGCACGAACCTCGGCAAGAACGCCGAGCGCAAGCGGCTGCGCTGATCCCCGGCTCAGCCGAGGCGGCGCAGCAGGCGCTCGCGCACCGGGCGGGGCAGGCGCGCGAGCCAGCGCGTGGCCGACGCGAGCGGCTCGGGGAAGGTGATCTCCGCCGGGGCGCGCGGCAGGCGCGCGAGGACGTGCCGCGCGGCGTGCGCGGCGCTCCAGCGCTGCGGCATGCGGTGGGTGGAGCGCGCGGTCATCGGCGTCGCGAGGAAGCCCGCGTGCACGGTGGTCACGTCGATCCCGAGCGGCACGACGTCGAGCCGCAGGCACGCGAGCAGCATCGAGAGGCCGGCCTTCGGCGCCGAGTACGCCGCGGCGGCCGGCAGCGCGCCGAAGGACGCGAGCGACGAGATGCCGACGAGGTGGCCGCGGCCCCGCGCGACCATGGCGGGCAGGGCGCCGGTCAACGTCGCCGCGGCGCCGCACAGGTTCACGTGCAGGGCCGCGCGCACGGCCTCCCAGGCGTAGGGAGCCACGTCGCGCGGCGCGCCGACGGCAGCGTTCGCCACCACGAGATCGAGCCCGCCCGAGCGCTCGTCGATGCGGCGCAGCGTCGCAGCCGTCCGCTCGCCGTCGGCGACGTCGAGCGGACACGCCTCCGCCGTGCCGCCCGCGGCGCCGATGGCGGCGACGAGCTCGTCGAGAAGCGCCGCCCGGCGTGCGCACGCGAAGACGCGCACGCCGCCGGCCGCCAGCCCGAGCGCGAGCTCGCGCCCGAGGCCGCTCGAGGCGCCCGTCACGAGGGCGGTGCGGTAGCGGGACCGGGGCATCCGGGCTCGTGCGACGCGCGGGCGTGCGCCTGTGCCGGACGTCAGCCGCCCGGGGGAAAGCCGCCGCCCGGCAGCGGCAGGCCGGAGCAGTAGTCGCCGCAGGTGCCGAAGATGCAGCTGAAGGCCTGCAGGGCGTCCATCGCGGCCTGGAGGTCGCCGTTGAAGCAGCCGGCGACGCACAGCAGATCCGGCTGCCCGCCGGCGAGGCAGTTCTGCACCGTGCAGAGGATGCCCTGTGCGCAGGCCGAGTCCGTGATGCACGCGAGCACCTCGGGACAGCTCTGACCGACGCAGGCGAGGCAGTCGATCGGGTTGAAGGGGGTGCCGCCCGTGCCACCGACGCCGCCCGTGGCGCCGCTGCCGCCGGAGCCCCCGGTCGGGCTGCCGCCGCCGTCGGAGCCGCCGGCCCCCGTCCCGTTCGTGCCGCCGGTCGCGCCGCTGCCGTGGCCCTCGGCGGACATCGGGCTCCGTCCGCCACACGCGCAGAGGACGCCGGCGAGCAGGGAAGCGAAGCACAGGGAGCGGAGCATGGGTCGACCTCGGTGCGCGACAATAGAGCGCCTTTTGCCGGTGTGCGCAATCGCTTCGGCAGCGAGCGGTGCAGGCGTGCTCGCCATGGTCAGCGGGCCTCGGCTCGACCACAATGATCGGGATGTCGCCGCGCCTGCCTTTTTCCGCCGCCACCGTTCGCGCCGCCTGGCTCGGGCTCGGGCTCGCGCTCGTCACTGGCTGCGGCTCGACGACCGGAGAGGCCGGCAAGTCCCCGCCGGCGCCGGCCGCGCCGCAGCCCTACCTGCAGGCCGAGGGCCTGCCGGGCGACACCCGCGCGAGCTTCGACCTCCATCGCGACCTCGCCGCCGAGGGAGCCTTCTGGCAGCTGCCCTTCCCGAGCGAGGCGCGCCGCGGCGCGGACGGGCGCATCGTCTGGCGCGACGTGCCGGGCTACGACTCCTTCGTGCTCGGCGCCGGGCTCGCCGATGCGGACGCAGAGCTCGACGCCTTCTCGGTCGCGCCGGTCGTCTACTTCCGCTTCTCCGGCCCGCTTCGCGAAGGGTCCTTGCCGCGACCCGAGGCGAGCCTGCGGCCGGACGCGCAGGTCCAGCTCGTCGACGTGGACCCGACGAGCGCGCACCGCGGCGAGCGCGTGCCGCTCCTGTTCCGCTACTACACCGAGGATCTCGCCTACGTGCCGCGGAACACGCTCGCGGCTCAGCCGGTGCCGGGGTTCATGCTGCGGCCGGGCACGCTCTACGCCGCCGTGGTGCTGCGCTCGCTCGGCGACGCCGCCGGCAAGCCGCTCGGCACGGCGCGCGACCTCGAGCTCACGAAGTGGACGCTCGGGCGCCCCGATCCCGGCGAGGAGCGCGCGCGCGCCGCGCACGCGCCGGCCTTCGAGCTGCTCGAGCAGGGCGGCATCGCGCGGGCCGACGTCGCGGCCGTGGCGCTGTTCCGCACGCAGGTGCCCGCCCGCTCGCTGACGGCGCTCGTGGATTCCCTCGCCACTCTTGCCCCGGGGTTCCAGCCGAAGCTGCTCGCCGCCGACTGGCTGCCGGCCGACGGCGTCGCGAGCTACGGCATCGTGCGCGGCTACTACTGCACGCCGAGCTTCCAGACCGAGCTCGAGCGCGCGCCCTACCTCGACCGCGGCGGCATGCTGGTGCGCGGCGAGGGGGGCCGGCCGACCCCGGTGCCGGTGCCCGCGTCGAGCCGCTACAACGCGCCCGAGTGCGGCAACATGCTGCGCGCCCGCTTCGTGCTCACCGTGCCCCGCACGCCCATGCCGCCCGGCGGCTATCCCCTGCTCGTCGTGGCGCACGGCACGACGGGCGACGCCATGAGCTACCTCGGGCAGCGCGACTTCGCGGGGTGGGCGGCCCAGGCGGGCGTCGCCGTGGTCGGGACGGACCAGCCTCTGCACGGCGGGGCCGATCCCGTCGGCGCGCGGCCGGGGAGCCTCGAGGAGCCGGCCTTCCGCATCCTCGGCATCCGCATCCCCCTACCGGTCGGGGGCAGGGGCTCCGAGATGCTGTTCTACAACGCGCTCCGGCCCGCGGCGATCGTGGGCAACCTGCACCAGGCCGCCGCGGACATGGCCCTGCTCGGGCGGCTGCTGCTCGCGACCGACTTCGGCCGGGCGACGCGGCCCGACGGTGCGCCACTGCTCGCACCGGCCGAGGGCGGTCCCGCGCTGCCGCGCTTCGATCCGGGCAAGCTCATGGTCGCCGGCCACTCGCAGGGCAGTCAGTCGGCGGCGCTCGTCGCGGCGGTGGATCCCTTGGTGCGCGGCGTCGTCCTGTCCGGCGCGGGCGGCAACGCGCGCATCGGGACCACCCGGCGTCAGGACATCCCGGCGCGCCCCGTCATCGAGACCCTGCTCGGCCTGAAGCGCGGGGAGCTCGACGAGTACCACCCGTTCATGGCCATGGCGCAGACCTTCGTCGACAGCGTGGATCCGCAGAGCTACGCGCCGCTCTACGCCGAGCTCCTGCCGGGACGCGCGGGGCGCAGCGTGCTCCTCTTCGAAGGACCCACCGACTCGATGAACGTCGCCGAGGTGAGCGAGGCGCTCGCGACCGCGCTCGGCGCGACGCCGCTCGAGCCGGTGTTGCGCCCGGT
>JACRDA010000412.1 GCA_016212965.1 Myxococcales bacterium | reverse complement strand
GGTGGGCCAGCTCACCGCCGGGAACGCGCACAACTTCAACAACCTGCACATGGTGATCCTGCCGAATCTCGAGCTCACCCCGCTGGTGCCGCCCGAGGAGCGGCTGTCGCTCGTGGAGGACGCGCGGCAGGCGGCCGAGCGCGCCGCCGAGCTCGTGCGGCAGCTGGTCGTGTTCGCGGGCAAGGACGCGCCGGCCGCGTACGCGGTCAAGGACGTCGCTCCCCTCGTGGAACGGACGGTCGCGATCTGTCGCGGCACCTTCGATCGCCAGACGAGCGTGGAGGCCCGCGTCGCCAGCGCGCTGCCACTCGTCTCGATGGACGCCGGACAGATCGAGCAGGCCCTGCTCAACGTGTGTCTCAACGCGCGCGACGCGATGAGCGATCGCGCCGTGCGGCGGCTGCTCGTGGAGGTCGCGGCGCTCGCGGCGCGCGCCCCCGAGCTCGGACGGCGCGGCGTGGATGCCGATCGCGCCTGGGTCTGCATCCGCGTGACCGACACCGGCCACGGCATGGACGAGGCGACACGGCGCCGGCTGTTCGAGCCGTTCTTCACCACCAAGCCGCCCGGCAAGGGCACCGGGCTCGGGCTCGCGAGCGTGTACGCCGTGATGAAGGCGCACGGCGGCTGGATCGACGTCGACTCGACCCCGAACGTGGGCACGACGCTGTCCTTGTTCCTGCCCGCCGCCGAGCAAGGCTCGCCGGCCGTGGGAGCCCCGCCGGAGCCGCGCGAGCGGGCCGCCGGCCAGCACGTCCTCGTCGTCGACGACGAGCCGCTCGTGCGCGAGGTCGTGGCGCGCGTGCTCGAGGACGGCGGCTACCGCGTGAGCCTCGCCGCGGGGGCCGGCGAGGCGCTCGAGGTCTTCGAGCGCACGCCCGAGGGCTTCGCGCTCGTGCTCCTCGACCTGTCGATGCCCGACGGCTCGGGCCGCGACGTGTGCCGCGCCATGAAGGCTCGCCGGCCTCGACAGCCGGTCGTGTACTTCTCGGGCTACCCGCTCGACGAGGCGAGCGAGGCGGACGGCGTAGTGGAAAAACCGGTCGGCGCCGAGGCCCTGCTCGCGGCGGTGGACCACGTGCTCGGCAAGGGTTGAGGCAGCCGGCCGCCGCTCGGCCGCGCTCACGCGAAAGCGAGCACGCGCCCGAGCGAGATCGCGCGCAGAGCGCAGGCGTGCGCCTCGTACTGGTCCTGCTTGAAGTGTCCCTCCACCACCAGCCGGGCGCGGAAGCTCTTCATGAGCGGCAGCTGCTTCTCGAGCGCGACCGGCAGGTACGTCGGCACGGGCTCGCGCGTGCCCAGGGTGGCGCTCGTCGCCGCGCCGGGCGTGAGCAGGGCGCGGATGCACTCGCCGCCGAACACGGTCTTCTTCTGGTAGCGGCGCTCCGAGAGCAGCATGCGATCGACGCACTCGTCGAGGTAGTCCTGCGGGAAGCTCCGCTTGGCCTCGCGGTAGAGCTTGCGCAGGTGGCCGATGAAGTTGCGCACGACCTCGGGCGAGCCCTTCAGCACGGGCGAGTCGGCGATCTCGTTCGCCGAGGCGATGGCGTCCTTGAGCTTCTTGTCCTCGGACGCCAGCGGGCCGAGCGCGGCCGCGGTGGCGCGCAGCGTCTCGAGCTCGTCGAAGGGCAGCTCGAGCTCGCCGCCGAGCGCGATGAGCGGCGCCGTGAAGCGGCCCGTGTCGCTCACCGCCTCGCGCAGGGCGGCCGTCAGGCCCCGGGGGTCGGTCTGCTCCGCCTCGGTGAGCACGCCGAAGTGCAGGTGGCGGGCGCGCGCCGCGTCCGGGTCCGGGTTGGGCATGTCGTGGCGTGGATCGAGGGGCGCGAACTCGAGCGCGTCGCACAGGGCCGGCCAGCGCAGGCGCAGGCGCGCCGTCGTGTCGGGGTCGAACCACAAGAGCTCGACGACCTCGTCGCTGCGCGGGGCGCGCCCGGCGCGGCCGACCTGCGGTTCGCCGCCTTCCGGCACGGGCTCCTCGAAGCCGGCGTCGCGTGCGGCGCCGGTGGCGCCCGAGGACCACGGGCTGCGCCCGCCCACCCGCACCGACGCGGGCGCAGCGGGCACGGCCGGCGCGAGCGGTGCGGCGGC
>JACRDA010000411.1 GCA_016212965.1 Myxococcales bacterium | reverse complement strand
GGCCGGCGCGCGCGCCGGGATCACGGTGCGGGCCGCCCCGGGCGGCGAGCTCCCCCCCTGCGTGCACGACGACCCCACTGCGGCACGCAGCGTGCTCCGCCTCGGCGAGATCATCGTGGCGCGCGACGCCCAGAGCCACGAGCGGGTCGCGGCCTGCGCCGACTGCAGCGTGAGCGCGGTGTGCCCCGGCCCGGTGCGCGCCTTCGCAACCGCCGTCGGGGCCGTCGCGCGACCGCTCGACGCCGAGCGCGGCCGAGCGCTCGCGCCGGTGTCGGCGGAGCGGGCGCGCGTGCTGTCGGAGTACCGGAGCCAGCTCTTCCAGACGTCGCCCGAAGGCAAGCTCTGCGAGCGCCGCATCGTGCGCGTGAACTTCCACTGCAACCAGGCGTGCGACTTCTGCTTCGTGTCGCGCGAGCTGCCGGCGGTCGAGCACGAGCTCATCGTCAAGGAGCTCGAGGAGGTGGCCGCCGCCGGCGCGGCGCTCGACCTGTCGGGTGGCGAGCCCACGCTCCATCCGCGCCTGCCCGAGTACCTCGCCCTCGGGGCGCGGCTCGGCATCGCCGAGGTCGAGCTGCAGACGAATGCGATCAAGATGGCGGACGCGGCCTACGCGCGGGAGCTCGTGGATGCGGGCCTGCGCCGCGCCTTCGTGAGCCTGCACGGCACGAGCGCGGCCGTGAGCGACCGGGTGACGGCGGCCCCCGGCACCTTCGACAAGACCGTGGCCGGCGTGAAGCAGCTCGTCGCCCTCGGCGTGACCGTGCGGCTCAACTTCGTGCTCTGCGGCTACAACGTCGCCGAGCTCGCCGACTTCCCCGACTTCGTCGCGCGCGAGCTCGCGGGGGGGCACGGCCCGGGCCCGCGCGTGGGCGTCAACCTGTCCTTCGTCGCCGCCTCCACCGACAACGTACCGCGCGACACCGGGCTCATCCCGCGCTTCTCCGACATCGCCTGGGCGCTCGCAGCGGCGGTCGAGCGCGCCCGGGCCCTCGGCATGGACCTCACCGGCCTCGACTCGAAGTGCGGCGTGCCCGCCTGCTACATGCCGGCCGCGCTCCGCGAGCGGCACTTCGCGCACGACATCCCGGCCGAGGAGCGCCGCCTCGCCGCCCCCGGCTTCACGAAGTCGGAGGCCTGCCAGCGCTGCGAGCTCGACGGGCGCTGCTACGGCATCCGCAGCACCTACGCGGAGCTCTACGGCACCGCCGAGCTCCGGCCGATCGTGGACGGCGAGGTGCAACCGCACGCGACGCCGCTCGCGGCGCCGGCCACGCTGCGGGGCACGGCCTGGGCCGCCATCGGGCTCGCGCCGGGCCACGGGCTCCGGCCGGGCTCGGTCGCACGCCTGGTCGACGACGCGGCCTTCGGGCGCCTGGCACGAACCTGGGTGCAGGCGCTCGCCGCCAACCCGGACCGCGAGGTGGTGCAGCTCGGCCACGGACTGCGCGACCTCATCAAGATCGAGCGCTCGACCGTCGCCGCGGCCGAGGAGACGGCGGCGGCCTACCGCGCGCGGGGCTTTTCCGCAGCGGTGTACACCGGCCCGCCCGGCCCGGGCGGCTCGGTGCGCCGGGCCATCGCCTTCGTGGCGCGGGAGCCGAAGGCGCTCGACGAGGCGCTCGCGGTCGAGCCCGCCATGACCGGCCCGCACGACGAGCGCGCGCCGCTCGTGCGCCGCATGGGCCGCCTGCTCGGCTACCCGGAGTGCTGCGTCGCGGCCTTCGCCGCCGCGCCCGAACAGGACGACGCGACCCACGTCGCCCGGCTCGCACGGCTGCACCCGGGCACGCTGCGGCCGGAACAGAACTGGGCGGCCCTGCCGCTGCGGCCGTTCTCCCACTTCCCGTGTACACCGACCTGCGAGGCGACGGCGCGTCTCGGGCGCGCGACGCTCGAGCTGCTCGCGGCGCTCGGGCCGGACGTGGGGCCGAAGCTCGAGCGCGCCCTCGGCAGCGTGGCGCTCGTCGCGGCGGTCGATCGCTTTGCGCTCTTGCTCGCGCCGCGGCCCGACGGCCCCGGCGCGTGGACCTACGAGGAGGTGCTGTCGCACCGCAACCTCGGGACCGACGACGCCGTGCTGCGCCGGCCGGCGTTCCGCGCGTTCTACCTCGAGGTCGTCGCTCCGCTCGAGGAGGGCCGGCGCGTGGTGCGCACGGCGGACGCCCTCGTCGTCGAGCGCGACGGACGCCGTGTCGCCGCGATCGCGTTCGCCGGGGGCGCGCCGCCGCTACTCGACTTCACGGGCCGGTGACGCCCTCGCGCCCCGCACTCAGGGCAGCGCGATCGAGAACGTGTCGAGCAGGGTGCCCGTCGTGCCCACGGCCTCGACGTCGAGCGAGCCCGCGCCGACGTGCAGCCGGAGAGCGTGGTAGTCCTTCACCGCGGCCTGGCGCAGGGCGGCTTCCATCGGGCGATCGGCGAGGTGCACGTCGAGATCGTGGAGCGCGGCGCCGCCGCCGCCCGAAGTGACGTAGGTGAGGTCGCCGTCGACGAAGCGCTCGTAGCCGTGCACGTGCCCGGCGAGCACGAGCTTGACGCCGTACTGGGCGAACAGCGGCCGCACGAAGTCGCGCGTCGTGACGTTCTGCGACACGTCCGCGATCGTCATGAGCGGCCGGTGGAAGTAGACGACGGTCAGGCGGTGCCCGACCTGTGCGAAGGCGTCGGCGAGCTCGGCCTCGAGCCACGCGCCCTGCGGGGAGCCCGCCCCGAACTCCTCCTCGCTGTTCACGCCGACGAACCACACGCCGCCCGACTGGAAGCGAAAGTGGTCGAGCGTGCCGTCGAAGCCCGCCCCACCCCACAGGCGCAGGTAGTAGTCCTCGTACTCGTGGGGCAGCTCGAGCTCGTGGTTGCCCACGATCGGCATGAACGACCCGGCCGACAGCAGCGGTTGGATGAGCGGGAACCACACCGCGTACGACTCGAACACCGACGCGTAGTACTGGATGTCGCCGAGGTGCAGCGCGAAGTCCGGCGCCGGCGTGAGCGTCTGTTCGTAGAGCGTGTCGGTGTTGCCGAGCGCCGGGTTCGTGTCGCCGACGGCGTAGAAGTCGTAGCTCGCGCCGCTCGGGCGCGCGGTGCAGAAGCGGCCCGTGCGCGTCGCGTCGGCATCGAGGGCGTAGTGGTAGCAGCGGCTCGGCTCGAGCCCGGTGACGGCGACCTCGGTCAGGTAGTAGGTGCCGGGCAGATCGGGCGGCACGCTCGCGATGACGGTGTAGCTCGTCAGCACCTCGCTCGGCGTCTGCACGCCGTCGAACGCGAGGCTGCCGCCGCTGCCGTCCTCGGGCGAGACGACGAGGCTCGCGGGGCTCGGCCGGCAGGCGTCCCAGCGCACCACCGCGCTCGTCGCGTCGAATCGAAGGGCCCACGGCCCGCGGAGCACGCCGCTCGCGGGGCAGTCGATCCCGGCGCCGCCGGCGCCGCCCGTGCCGACGCCGCACGCGGCGCCCTCGCAGGCGCTCTCGCCCTTCGAGCAGCCGCCCGCGCCGAGCGCGGCGCCACCGAGCCCGAGCACCACGAGCGCGGCGCCGCTGGCGCCACGCCCGACCCGTCGCTGTAGAGGCTTCACGCGACGAGGGTACCGCAACTGGCGCAGGAAGGGTCGAGCGAGGCGACGCAGCGAAGCGAAGCGGGGCGGCGCGGGGAGGGAGAGAAAAGCTAAGGAAGCCGGGGGGGACGAGCCACTCCCCGGCATCGCAAGGGCGATGCCGCCCCGACACCGCCCGATATTCCTGCGAATTCGTGCCCCGCGGCGCCCGAGCCGTGATCG
This sequence comes from Myxococcales bacterium, assembly GCA_016212965.1. Classification (GTDB taxonomy): domain Bacteria; phylum Myxococcota_A; class Polyangia; order Polyangiales; family Polyangiaceae; genus JACRDA01. The sequence goes on along the minus strand of JACRDA010000411.1, from coordinate 4,666 downwards.
CCCTGTCACGGGTGCGGCACGGGCGCCGCGTCCCCGACGTCCCGCGCTCAGCTCGCCGGTGCTGCGGCCGGGGTCGCCGGAGCCGCCGGCGCTGCGGCCGGGGTCGCCGTCAGCACCACCGGGAACTTCCGGATCCAGTTGAGCGCCTTGAAGCCGCGCAGCGCCCAGTACAGCACCGGGAAGCCCAGGAAGGCGATGAGCGGGACCAGGATCATGTCCGTGGTCGTGAGCTTCAGCCAGTCGAGGCTCGCGTGGAGCGTGTCCATGAGGAAATTCGCGCCGTAGGCGTAGCCAACCGGGAGCGCCATCGCGAAGAGGACGGCGACGACGCCCCAGAGCCAGAACTTCTTGTACTGCCGGTAGGTCTGCCCGAAGTGGTACTTCGAGCGCAGGATGACCCGCACCTTGCCGAGGAAGAAGGTCATCGCCAGGATGTAGATGACGACGCCGAAGCCGAGCAGGAGCGCGGCCGAGCCCATCGACAGGTAGAACCCGAGGGCCGAGGGCTCGCCGAAGCCGATGTAGAACACCGACATCAGCGCGTGCTCCACGAACATGTCGACGAGCGGCTTGGCGATGAGGCTGAGGCACAGGCCGACGAGCGGCAGGAACACGAGCACGACCGCGAGGAACGGCCAGACGAGCTTCATCTCGGCGCGCACGGTCCCCTTGGCACGCTGGAACATGCCGGGACCACCCGTCGCGCCCGCCCCGGCCGACTCGGCCGCCGCGCGCGCGGGCGCAGTCGCGATCTCCTTCAAGGTGTCCTTCATCGGCAGGAGGTAGAGCAGCACCGTGAGGAGCGGCAGCAGGATCGGCAGAAGCTTCAGGATCCAGTTCACGCTCTTGTAGACCTTGAGGGCGCCCTTGAAGCCGCCGACGAGCTTCTTGACGACCTCCACGTTGCGCATGATGTTCTTGACCTCGGGCTGCTCGAGCATCTCGCTCCAGTGCGTGGCGATGTACGCCGCGAAGGACAGGTACTCCTCGCTCTTCGTGTCGTCCTCGCGTGCGTTCATCACGTTGCGCAGCGGTTCCTTGATGAAGTCGAGCCGCGCCTTCGAGAGGTCCGAGAAGCTCTCGATGTACTTGTCCTCTTGCAGCGCGTCGAAGGTCCCGGCGGCGATGCGCATCACGGGGCTCGTCGAGTCGGTCGCGACGTAGCCCTGCACCGTGCGCTGGATGAGGAGCGTCACGCCGAGCAGAGCGATGGTCACGAGGAACGTCACCGCTGCGAAGGCGCTCGATTTCCACATCACACCGCCGGACACGCTCGGGTACTTGCGCCGCAGGACGAGCGGCGAGCCGAGGACGAGCAGGGCGCCGAGCGCGCCGATGGCGCCGAGCACGATGAGGATGCGCCAGGTGCTCTTCACCTGACCGGCGCGCTCCTTCTTGCGGAGCATGTCCATCACCTTCTCGCGGCCGATCCCGAGCCATTTGCGCAGGGTGTCCTTGCCGATGAAGGCCGGGTTCGCGATGGGGCTCGTCTCGGACACCTCGTCCACGCAGGCGAGCAGGGCGTCGAGGTCCGCGGCCGTCTTCATGCTCGCGAGCTCGGGCTTCTTCTTCTGGCACTCGGCCGTCAGCTTCTTCAGCGCGTGCACCGGGTAGGCGAGCAGCGCCTGGTAGACGACCGCCTGGTACTTCGCCTGGTCGATCTCGCCGCCGCCGGCCGCCCGGATCTCCCCGGCCGCCTCCTCGACCGCCGCGCTGGCGATGGTCGAGAAGAGATCGTCGAGCTTCGAGAACACCGGGTCGGCGGCCAGGCACGCCAGGAACTCGTCGCGGCCGTTCGCGGGACAGGCCTGGCGCAGCTTCTTCGTGGTCTCGAGATCGAGCGCCGCGAGCATGCCCGCGATGTCGACGTAGAACTCCGCGCCGGCGAACGCGGCCTTCTTGTCGCGCTGCACCTCGGTGAACTGCTGCGTGATGATGTCGTTGTCGGTGACGCAGTCGGCCAGCGCTTCCTCGAGGGCGGTGCAGGCCTCGTCCTCCATGCTCTTCGCGAGCGTGCAGTTGGCCCAGTCGTCGCCCTGCTTCTCGCAGGTCGTGAAGAGCTCGTGGTAGGCGTCGGCCCCGAGGCGCTTCGGGATCTCGGCGTCCATGTAGCCGACGATGTCGTCGACGACGGCGACGCCGAGCAGATCGTTGAGCAACGCCTGCGTGTCGGGCTTCGCGAGGCACGCCCCGAGCGCCTCGGGCTCGGGCTCCGGGCAGGCCTTCTTCAAGGCCCGGTAGTCCTCGACGCGCAGAAAGCGCGTGATGAGCTTCGGCAGGACGTCGAGGATCGCCTGCGGGAAGAGCTCGAGCACCTCGGGCGGATACGCCTGGGCCTCGGGCTCGGGCTTCGGCGGCCCGCCGGCCGGTGGCGCGCCGGACAGGTGCTGCTTCACGCACGCCTCGCGCCCCTCGCCCTCGGGGCAGGTCTTGGCGAGCTCGCCGAGCGTGGGCTTGTCGAGCTTGAGGAGCGCCGCGCCGTGCTCCTTGACGACGGCCTCGCCGAGGGCTTCGACGAGCGCGTGCTCCGCCTTCTGGTGCGCGGCCTTCAGGATGGCGGCCGCCTCGGCGTCGCGCTCGAGGCACGCGACGTTGTCCTCGATTTTCTCGTGCTTGCCGCACAGCTCGACGAGCTTGTCGGCGGCCGCAGGCTCGAGCTCTCCGACGACGAGCGCCCCGACCTCGGCGAGCGCCGCTTTGCCGAAGGCCGCCTCGAGCGGCGGCTCGGCCGGCTGCGCCGACGCCGTCCGCACGAGCCCCACGACGAGCGCCGCCGCCACCACGCCGGCCCACCACCTACCCGCGAGCTTCGAGCCCTTCACCGTTCGGTACCTCCAGAATCCCTCGTGGTACACGAGGTTCCGTTACGTCACAAGCCTCCGCGACGCACGGCTCGATCTCGGCTTGATCTCGGCGGGGACGCACGCGAAAACGCCCGGGTGCTCGGTGTGACCGTCGCCCCCCACCCCCTGCTCGAGGTCGCGGCCTTCACCAGTCACTTCGCGCGCCCGCTCGGCGAGCTCGGCCCGGTCGCGGCGCTCGTCGCGCTTCTCGCTCCCTCGGCCGCGCCCTTCCACAGCGACGACGCCGTCCGCGCGGCGGTGCGCGATCTCTTGCGAGCGGGGGGCTTCAAGCCGACCGGGCGCAGCAAGCCCGCCTCCGAGTACCTCGTGCGCGCCGTCGGCGAGGGAGCGCTCGGCAGCATCAACGCGGCCGTCGACGCGTGCAACGTCGCCTCCTTTCACAGCGGGCTGCCGGTGAGCGTCGTCGATCTCGAGCGCGCGACCTTGCCCCTCGCCATCGCGCTCGCCGTGCCCGGCGCCCGCTACGTGTTCAATGCCTCGGGCCAGGAGATCGACGTGGGTCGGCTCCTCTGCCTCCACGACGCGGCGGGCCCGTGCGCCGGCCCGGTCAAGGACTCGGAGCGCACGAAGAGCCACCGCGGAACGACGCGCACCCTGTCCATCGTGTGGGGCACGCGCGCACTTCCGGGCCGCGCGGCGGCGGTCGCTGGCTGGTACCGCTCGCTCGTGGAGCTCGCGGGCGCCACGACCACCGAGGTCGAGCTCTTGGCCAGCGCTAGGCCTTGAAGGTGTCGTAGCGCCGAGCGCGCGGCGCGACGCGCGCCTCGAGGGCCCGGCGCTCGGCCTCGCTCATCGGCACGAAGCCCGCGCGGACGGCGAGGTTCTCGCGCACCTCGGCCGGCGAGCCGCAACCGATGATGACCGTGTCGGCGATGCTCGCCGCGTAGCGGATGAGCTCCTCCGGCGAGGCCGCGCCGTCGGCGAGGATCCGCCCGGCCGCCATCACCTTCATGCCCACGACACCGATGCCGCGACGCCGCGCCTCGGCGACCACCGTGGTGACGAAGGGTGCGCGCACCGGATCGGCCGGGTTCACGGCGCAGAGCACGCTGTCGACCGGGTAGCGGCGCATCGCCTCGAGCAGGATGTCGGGCCGGTAGTGACCGGTGATGCCCACGAAACGCACGCGGCCGTCGGCCCGTGCTGCCTCGACGGCCTCGATGACACCGCCGCGGCCGAAGATCCGGTCGAGCTCCGCCTCGTCGCGCAGATCGTGGAGCTGCCACAGGTCGAGGTGGTCGGTGCCGAGCCGCCGCAAGCTCTCGTCGAGCAGGCGCAGCGCGCCGTCGCGATCGCGCACGTGAGTCTTGCTGGCGAGGAAGATGCGCGCGCGCGCCGCCGGTCCCGCGGTTCGCAGCGCCTCGCCGTAGTAGTCCTGGCTCTCTCCGTACGCCGGCGCGGTGTCGCAGTAGCGCACGCCGAGCCGGAGCGCCTCGAGCACGACCGGGACGGCCTCGGCGGCGCGCCCCGCGCTGCGCAGGATCCCTTCGCCGCCGAGCGACACCGGCTCGACCTCGAAGCCCGTCTTGCCGAGCAGCCGCAGCGGCGCCGCGGGCGCCGGGACGGTCGAGCCGGGAGGCGTCGCAGACGAGCTCGCAGGCGCCGCGGGCGTGCACGCCGCGCCGGAGCCCGCGACGACGCCGGCCGCCGCCGCCGCCGCCCGCGCCAGCACGTCGCGCCGCGTGGTCGTGTGCTCGGGACCGTGGCTCATGGCCCGAGTATGACGCCCGCGGCGCCCGCATGCGACGCCGCTCGCCGCGGCGCGACCGGCGCGCCGATGCCCGCGGCGCGGTCCCGCGCTC
>JACRDA010000405.1 GCA_016212965.1 Myxococcales bacterium | reverse complement strand
GGTCGCGCCCGCGGCGGCCCGCGCGCGCAGTGCGCGCCGCGTCCTGTGGGTGACCGCAGCCGTGGCGCTCGCGGGCGCCATCACCGTCGTCTCCGTGGTCGCGGTGGGTGGACGCGGCGGCAGCGCCAGCCGCCCGAGCGGCGCTCCGAGCGCCGGGCCGAGCGCGGCCCCGAGCGGCGGTCCGGTCGCGCCCCTGCCGCTCCCGAACGGCAGCGCGTCCATCGGAGCGTTCTGGGCCAAGGTGTGCTCCACGCTCGCCACGTGCCGGACCCACGGCCTGTGCACCGGCCGCGACGACGGCTGTGTGGCGGCGACGGAGCGCGACTGCGAGGTGGCCTGTCGGACGCTCGGCGCCTGTGGGGTGACGAACGACGTGTGCCGGCCGAGGAACGCCGCCGACTGCGCGCAAGCGGAGCTGTGCCGGGACGGGGGGTGCGAGTTCCTCGGCGGCACGTGCCTGCCGCACCGCGCGGAGGCGTGCGCGACCTCGGCCCTGTGCGTCGAGAGCGGCCAGTGCGGTGCTCGGCTCGTCCGGAACGAGACCTACCTCTGTGCGGCGATGAGCCCGGAAGGCTGTGCGGCGGCCGGCGCCTGCAGGGCGCAGGGCATGTGCGACCTCGTCACCGGCGCCTGCGCCCCGACCGAGCCGCGCCACTGCACCGAGTCCGAGTACTGTGCGCTGGCCGGCTACTGCAGCCTCGCGACCGCGCCGGCGCGCTGCGTGCCCGCGAGCGACGCCGACTGCGCGGGCTCCGTGGTCTGCCGGCAGCTCGGCCGGTGCACCGCGCGCGCCGGCAGGTGCGAGGCGCGCTGACGAGCGCGCCTACTCCTTCTCGAGCCGGTGGAGGATCGCGGCGAGCTCGCCCTGTCGCCGCTTCACCTCGGCCTCGGAGGTGCCGAGCGCGCCGAGCTTCGCCGCGGGCAGGAGCGCGAGGTTGTCGAGCTCGTACGGGTCCCGGCCGAGATCGTAGAGCTCGATCTCGCGCGCGCCGTCCTTGCGCTTCTTCACCTGCGTGCGCTCGGTGTCGTCGTAGTGCTCGACGTACTTCCAGGCCTTCGAGCGCACGGCCGCGTGGATGTCCGGGTGCGCGGGCGTGGCCTTGCCCCAGCACTCGGTGAGCAGGTACTCGCGCTGCCAGCCGCTCGCGTCGCCGCCGAAGAGCTTCGCCATGCTCTCTCCGTCGAGCTTCTTGTCGCCCCCGGCCTTGGCGCCCGCGAGCTCGAGGAAGGTCGGCGCGAGATCGACGTTCAGCGTGAAGACGTCGAGCGTCTTGCCGCCGCCGGGGTGGCGCGGGTCGTACGCGACGAGCGGCACCTTGGCACACTCGTCGTAGGCGCAGTTCTTGCCGATGTAATGGCGCTCGCCCCAGGCATAACCATTGTCGCCGTTGTAGACGAGCACCGTGTTGCCATCGATGCCGAGCTCCTTCAGCGTGTCGACCAGCCGCACGAGCGCGTCCTCGGTCGCGAGCACGCTCATGAGCTGCTTCTTGCGCACGTGCTCGGCCTTCTCCTCGGCGAGCTTGCCCGCGAGGCCCGCTACCCATGCGGGCTTGTCGCCCATGTCGGCCTCGAGGTAGCTCGCCGGCCGGTCCTTCCAGTCGAACAGGGAGCAGGTGCCGAGGCGGCGCCTGGCCTCGTCCGAGAACTTCGCCTTGCCGAGGTCGGGCTGGTAGCGCGCCGGGCTCTGGTAGGGCCCGTGCGGCGCCTTGACGGCGAAGTGGACGAAGAAGGGCTTGCCGGCCTTGGCCGAGGCGCGCACGAACGCGAGCGCCTGCTCGGCGATGAAGTCGGTCGAGTAGTGCTCCGCACCGTCCTCGACGACCGCGTCGGCGCCCGCGCGGCACTTCTTCTCGAGCTTCTTCGCGTGGGGCAGGTCTTTCCGGTTCGTGAGGTAGCAGGTGCGCTGCGCCGGTGCGGAGCCGCTCCTGTCGACCATTTGAAAATCGTAAAACTCGGGCTCGACGAAGGCGTGCCACTCGTCCCAGTAGGGCGGCGTGTACCCGGGCTCGTCCTTCAGGACCTTGCCGTAGCCGTTCAGGTACTTGCCGAAGTAGCCGGTCGCGTAGCCGCTCGCCTGCAGGAAGCGCGCGAACACGCGCTCGTCGTTGCCGAGCTTGCGGAAGGCGACCGCGCCCGGCATCTTCTCCTCGTCCTCGTCACCCTCCTCCTCGATGTCGCCGTTCGTGATGACGCCGTGGTTGTGGGCGTAGAGGCCCGTGAGGACGGTCGAGCGCCCGGGGCAGCAGAGCGGCGTCGAGGCGAAGTTCTGGCTGAAGGTGACGCCGCGCGCGCCGATGAGCTCGTGCACCTTCGGCATGCACCGAGCCGCGTCGAGGCGCTGATCGTCGGCCAGGATGAACACGATGTTCGGCGGCTTGCCGTCGCTCGCGGGCGGCGGCGCCGAGGCCTGCGCTGCGCTCGACGCGGCGCCCGGCGCGCTCGTGCCCGGCGCGCTCGTGCCCGGCCTCGCGCCGGACGCGCTCGCGCTCGCGCGGGCCTTGGGTTTTGGCGGCTCGCCACAGCCGAGCGCCGCGACGACGACGAGCGCGACGGCCGCGCCCCGAACCTGACGACGTGATGACTCCCCGATCATCCGGCGGACGCTAGTACAGCTGGCCCGGGGGCGCGCACGGGGATCGCGCCGGCTCGGCGGCCGGCGTTGGCGGTCGACACGCCCCGTCCGGGCGTGCTCTGCTCGGGCCGATGCGCCTCGCGGCGAGGGACAGCGCGGGTCTCGCGGCCTTGATCGCCGAGCTCGGGACGCTCCGGCTCGACGGGCGCGGCGCCCTCGCGCTCGTGGTCGCGCCGCTCGAGGAGCTCCTCGGCGCCGCGCACGTCTTCGCCTACAGCTTCGTGCCGGGCCCGACCGGCCTCGCGCTCGGCGAGTTCCACCTCGGAGGCGCGCCGCTCTCCGGCCAGACGGAGACCGCGGTGCGCCGCGCCATGAACGCCTGGCTCGGGGCGCAACCGCCGACCGCCGAGGGGCCCCTCCGGCCGGCGCCGCGGCTGCGCAACCGGGTCTTCACGCGGGCCGGGCTCGAGGCGCTCGTGGGCCCGGACGCGCCGACCGTGCGCTTCCTCGCCCAGCTCGGCTTCGGTGGCTTCGACCAGCTGCGCGTCAACCTGTGCGACGGACCGCTCCTGCTCGGACACGTCGGCGCGCTCCGCTCCGCGCCCTTCGAGCTGCGCCAGCGCACCCTGCTCGCGCGGCTCGTGCAGCCGCTCCGCCGCCGGCTCGCGGCCGAGCGCGCGCTCCGCGAGGCGCCGGGCCTGCGCGGCGGGCTCGACCTCGCTTTCGACGCGCTCCCCGCGCCCGCCTTCCTGCTCGGCCCGGATGGCGCGATCCACCACGCGAACGCGGCGGGCCAGGCGCACCTCGCGGCGGAGCCCGAGGCGCGGCGGCGGCTGCTCGAGGCGTCGCGCTGCGGCGGGGACGAGCGCTTCCGGGTGACGCCGCTCCCCACGCCGGGCGCGCCGCCCTGGCACTTCGCCGTGCGGCGCGGCGAGACCACGGTGAGCGCGACCGGGGCGGTCGTCCGCGCCGGGCGCGCCTACGGCCTCACGGCGCGGCAGGTCGACGTGCTGCGCCTGCTCGTGTGCGGCCACACGAACGCGGCGATCTCGGGCGAGCTCGGCATCTCGGCGCGCACCATCGAGGTCCACCTCTCGGCCATGTTCGCCAAGGCCGGGGTCGACTCGCGGAGCGCGCTCGTCGCGCGCGTGCTGTCGCGCTGACGGCGCGGCTCGGATAGCATCGGTCCCGGGGCAGGCAGGCGCGCGCCTGCGAGTCGAGGAGTCATGCTGGATCGCGAGAACCTGCTCGCCGAGGTCACCGAGTACTACTGCGGCGAGCGCTGCATGGGCATCGCCGGCAATCGGGGCGGCTGCTGTCACCTCGGCGAGCGCGACTGGATCATCGGGCCCGTCGCCGAGGCCGACCGCGACGTCCTCGTCCGCAACCTCGGCGCGGTGCTCGGTCGCGAGGTCACGCACGCGGAGGTGTTCATCGACTTCGAGGAGGGCCGGGCGCGCTTCCCCGAGCGCTCGCAGTGGCAGAAGCCGGAGAACTACCCGGCCCTGCGCGTGCGCTACGACGCGCCCGGCTACCCGTGCCGCTTCTACGACGCACAGAAGGGCTGCACCGTGCACCTCGTCCGGCCGAGCCTGTGCTCGGCCTACCAGTGCGACGCGCTCCGGCAGGTGGTGTCGCTGCTCTAGAAGGCAGCTCGGCTCCAGGGTGTCGGCGGCTTCAGGCTACCGGCTTCAGGCTTCGGGCCCAGAGGGCGCGGCGTGGATCCCACGCGTCGCGCGCCAGCGTGCGCGGTGGGTGGCTAGGCGAAAGCTCGAGATGCGCGTATCGTGTGGGCCGAGCGCGAGCCCTCGACGCCGCGCGAAGGTGACGACGATGCGGTGGCAGTCGGCTTGGGTCGTGGGCCTTGGGGGGCTCGCGTTGGGCTTCGCTTGGCTCGGCGCGTGCTCGGCGAAGAGCAGCGCCGGTGACGCCGGGTCCGGCGGCTCCGGGGCGACGGGCGGCTTCGGCCTCGGCGGCTGGAACGTCGGCGGCAGCGGGGCCGCGCCCGCGGCGGTCGGGCACATCGTGGGCACGGTCTACGCGCCGGAGGGCACGATTCCGATCTCGGGCGCCCTGCTGTACCTGAGCTCGACGCCGCCTCCGGCGATCCCCGACGGCGTCTACTGCGACCAGTGCGTGGCGATCGACTCGACGACGCCCAACGTGCTGAGCGCCCCCGACGGCACCTTCAACTTGCCCGCCTACGTCACCGGGCCGCAGTACCTCGTGGTGCAGAAGGGCCAGTTCCGGCGCGTGCGGCAGGTCGACGTCGTCGCGGGCAACCAGGCGGTCGCCCCGGCGCTAACGACCATGCCCGGAGCCATGGACAAGGCGAACGGCGACGACATCCCGAAGATGGCGATCGTGGTCGGCGCCTGGGACGACATCGGCGCGAGCCTCGGCAAGCTCGGCCTCGAGCCGGGCAGCTTCGACCTCTTCCAGTACCCGTGGCCGCCGGACGCGAACCACCCCTTCAATCCCGACAAGATCCTGCACGATCCGGCGGTGATGAACCGCTACCACATCGTGTTCATGCCCTGCGACTCGAGCGATGGGACCACCTGCGCGTACTCGATGGCGCAGGATGGCGCCACGCACTCGACCCTCGCGCAGTTCGTGGGGCAGGGCGGCAAGATCTACGTCACCGACTACTCGTACGACTTCATTCGCGAGGTGTGGCCCGAGTACCTCGACTGGGTGAACCAGACCGCCGACTTCGGCTCGGCGTGCCTGCCCGGCAGCTACACCGCGCCCGCGGTCGTGAACGACGCCGACATGAGCGCCTGGCTCGCGGCGCAGGGCATCACGAGCTTCGCGCTCGAGGCGAACTGGACGATGATCGACCAGGTCCACGACGTCCCCGACACCGACCCGGACGGAAACCCGATCACGGTGACGCCGAAGGTGTGGGTGAGCGGGCAGACCCCCTCGAACGGCGTGCGGCCGACGACGGTGAGCTTCGAGCGCGGCTGCGGGCGCGTGCTCTACAGCACCTACCATACCGAGGGCTCGGGCGGCGGCTTCCTCCCCCAGGAAAAGGCCCTGCTCTACGTGCTGCTCGAGGTGGCGGTGTGCGTGGGGCAGCCCATTCCGAACTGACGGCCGCCCGGCCGGTCGTGGTCGGCCCGTGCTAGTCTCTCCGGGTGGCAGAGACGCCTTCGCTCGACCGGCTCATCGCGGCGCTCGACCCCGAGGTGCGCGCGGCCATCGGCGACGTCGACCGCGCCCTCATCCGTCTGACGCTTGCGATGTCGCCGTGGGAGCGCCTGCGGAGCGCCTCCGAGATGGCGCAGACGCTCGCCAGGTACCGCCGTGAAGCCCCATCCGACCGCGACCGACCTGGCAGCCCTGCTCGCTGAGCTCGCGCGCGCCGACGTCGAGTTCATCGTCGTCGGGGGCGCGGCCGCCGTGCTGCACGGCGTACCCGTCATCACGAAGGACCTCGACATCGTCCATCGTCGGACGCCGGAGAACGTGGCGCGCCTCCTCGACGTGCTGACGCGTCTCGATGCGACCTTCCGCTACGATCTCGCCGAACGACGCCTGCGTCCCACGGCGGAGTTGCTCGCCGGGCGCGGGCAGCTCAACCTGACCACTTCGCTCGGCCCGCTCGACCCGTTGTGCGAGCTCGAGGACGGGCTCGGCTACGAAGAGCTCCTGCCCCACACGGAGGTGGTGGTGGACGAGGCAGCGCGGTTGCGCGTCATCGACCTGCCGACGCTCATCGCGGTCAAGACCCGGGCAGGCCGCGCGAAGGATCGCCTGATGCTGCCCCTGCTCGTCGCCACGCTCGAGGAGCGAGGCAAGCGCGGAGGCTGAGGCGCGCTCGAGCCCGACACGAGCTCGGAGGGCCGGCTGACCGTGGTGCCGACGCCCGCCGAAGCCGACGGTCGCGCACGATGCGGAGCTGCAGGCGCGCTACGAAGCGCTCGCTCGTGGACGCTCGTGCTTCTTTCAGGATCGGAGGTCTCATGAAGCGAGTCACTGGCATCGGAGGCATCTTCTTCAAGGCGAAGGACCCGGTTGCGCTGCGCGCCTGGTACGAGCAGCACCTCGGCATCGACGTGCAGGAGTGGGGAGGCACGGCGTTCCGGTGGGCCGACGACGCAGACCCGACCCAGGGAACCACCATCTGGTCGATCGGTGCAGCGGACGGCGACTCCTTCGCCCCGAGCCACTCGTCGTTCATGGTGAACTACCGGGTCGAAGACCTGGCAGCTCTGCTTCGGGCGCTGCGGAGCGAGGGTTGCCAGGTGCTGGAGAAGACCGACGATTCCGAGTACGGGAAGTTCGGCTGGGTCATCGATCCGGAGGGCAACAAGGTCGAGCTGTGGCAGCCGCCCTCGGGCCAATAGTCGGCGCGGTCGAGCGCCGGCGCGCACGTCACGCGCGCGATCCCGGGATCACGGCGGCGAGCGGAGGCGCGGGTGCGTGGGCGGGTGCGTGGGCGGGTGCGGGTGCGGGGGCGTGGGCGGGAGCGGGTGCGGGTGCGTGGGCGGGGGCGTGGGCGGGAGCGGGTGCGGGGGCGTGGGCGGGGGCGGGCGCGGGCGCGTGGGCGGGAGCGGGTGCGGGGGCGTGGGCGTGGGCGGGCGTTGGCACCGAAAGGGGAATGTTCTGAGCGTTTCGCCGGCCTCGTGTTCTGAGCGTTTCGCCGGCCTCGTGGCGCGGTGGACTTGGCGCGAGGGCGCCGACGAAACGCGGCGGAACGAAGCCCGGAGCGGCGGTGGGGGCGGGGCGTCGCGAACGGCGCTCGTTGGCACCGACGTTGCTCTCTT
>JACRDA010000410.1 GCA_016212965.1 Myxococcales bacterium | reverse complement strand
GCTAACGGCTAACGGCTACCGGCTAACGGCTAACGGCTAACGGCTAACGGCTAACGGCTAACGGCTAACGGCTAACGGCTAACGGCTAACGGCTAACGGCTAACGGCTAACGGCTAACGGCTAACGGCTAACGGCTATCAAGGAGACTCGCCATGCTCGATCTTGCTGCCTACGAGGAGCTGAAGCCGGCGCCGCGCGCCGTGTTCGACCGGCTCGGGGAGCGCCAGAGTCGCGTGCGCTTCATGGTGCCCGAGGGCGACGACTGGCGCGCGGTCACCTGGGGCGCCTATGCCCGCCACATTCGCGCCATCTCCGCCTTCCTCGTCGGCGAGGGGCTCGAGAGCGGCGCGCGCGCCGCCATCTATGCCCACAACTCGGTCGAGTGGATGGAGGCCGCGATGGCGATCCAGGCGGCGGGCGGCGTGCTCGTCCCGATCTATCCTGCGAGCACGGCGCCGCAGGCGGGCTACGTGGCGCGTCACAGCGACGCCAGCGTCCTCTTCGTCGAGGGGGCCGAGCTCTTCCGCCGGCTGCTCGACTGCTGGCACGAGCTCGCGGGCGTGCGGCGCATCGTGCTCCTCGGCCAGAACCTCGACGCCGGGGAGCTCGTGCGCCACCACCGCGCGCCGGGCGGCTCGGCGGGGCGCGTCGTGCCGCCGGTCGAGGAGGTCGTCGGGCGCGTCGTGTCCTGGGAGCGCGCGCTCGAGACCGGGCAAGCGCTCGACCGCGCGGTGCCCGGGGCCTTCGACGCGCGCCTTGCCGGGCTCGCGCTCGGCGCCGGGGCCATCATGCTCTACACGAGCGGCACGACCGGCAACCCGAAGGGCGTGCCGCTCACGCACGCGAACGTGGCGCACAACGGCCGCGACTGGCTGCGCTGCTTCGCGCCGCTGCTCGCCGAGAACGACGTCGATCTCTTGTGGCTGCCGATGAGCCACGTGTTCGGGCTCGGCGAGGCCTGCATCGGCAACTCGCTCGGCTACACCACCTACCTCGCCGATCCGGGCTCGGTGCTGCGCCGCCTGCCCGAGGTGCGGCCCGACGTCTTCATGAGCGTGCCGGCCTACTGGGAGAAGATCGCGCAGGCCGCGCTCTCGGAGACGAGCCCGGACAAGCAGCGCGCCCGGCTCGACGCCGTGACCGGCGGCCGTCTGCGCTTCTGCCTCTCGGGCGGCGCGGGGCTCAAGCGCGAGGTGAAGGAGGTGTGCCACCGGCACGGCCTGCTCATCCTCGAGGGCTACGGCCTCTCGGAGTGCTCGCCCTCGCTGACGCTCAACCGGCCGGACGACTTTCGCTTCGACTCGGTCGGTAAGCCGCTCGACAGCGTGGAGCTCAAGCTCGCCCCCGACGGGGAGATCCTCGCAAAGGGCCCGAACGTGTTCGCGGGCTACCACAAGGAGCCGGAGGCCACGCGCGAGACCTTCACGGAGGATGGCTGGCTGAAGACGGGCGACGTCGGGCGCTTCACCGAGGACGGGTTCCTGCAGATCATCGACCGCAAGAAGGAGATCCTCGTGACGGCGGGCGGCAAGAACGTCCCGCCCGCGAACATCGAGCTCCGCTTCGCGACCGACCCCCTGTTCGCGCACGTGGTCGTGTACGGCGACGGCAAGAAGTACCTCACGGCGGGCCTGTGGCTCGCGGAGGACGAGCTCGCCGCGCGCCTCGCCCGCGACGGCGTCCCACCCGAGGAGCGCGACGCGGCGGCACGCCGCTATGCCGAGGCCGCCGTCGAGCGCGTCAACGCCGAGCTCGCGAAGTACGAGCAGGTGAAGAAGTTCGCGCTCATGCGTTCTCCGCTGACGGTCGCGGGCGGCCTGCTCACCACGACGCTGAAGGTGCGGCGCAAGAAGGTGTACGAGGCCTTCCGCAGCGAGTACGAAGCGCTCTACGAGGGCTCATGAAGCGCTGGTGGAATCTCGCGACGCTCCTCTCGCGCCCGCGGCCCAGGGTGGGCTCGACCCCGGCGCGCGAGATCCACCGCGAGAACAAGTGGCGCCTCTTGCGCTACGAGCCGGCCGCCGCTCCGCGCGAGCGACCGCGCACGCCGGTGCTGCTCGTGCCGAGCCTCATCAACCGCCACTACGTGCTCGATCTGATGCCCGGCAAGAGCTTCGCCGAGTGGCTGGTCGCGCAAGGGCACGACACGTACATCGTCGACTGGGGCACGCCCGACGACGAGGACCGCTACCTCGGTTTCGACGACATCGTCGACGGGTACGTCGGCCGGGCCATTCGCCGGGCGGCCGCCGCGGCCGGGACCGAGCGCGTCCACGTGCTCGGCTACTGCCTCGGCGGCACCCTGGTCGCGATCCACGCCGCCGTGCGGCCCGAGCACGTCGCGAGCCTCACGCTCCTGGCCGCGCCGATCGGCTTTCACGACGAGGGCTTGCTCTCGCGCTGGACGCGCACGCGCTCGCTCGACGTCGCCGCGCTCGTCGCCGCCACGGGCAACGTGCCCTGGCAGCTCATGCAGTCGGCGTTCCAGCTCCTGCGCCCGACGATGAACCTCTCGAAGGCCGTCCACCTCGTCGACAAGGCGTGGGACGACGAGTTTCTCGACGGTTTTCTCGCCATCGAGTCGTGGGGCCACGACAACGTCTCGTTCCCCGGCGCCTGTTACGAGCGCTACATCCAGGCTCTCTATCGCGACGACGCCCTGCTCGCCGGCACGCTCAGCCTCTCGGGGCAGCCGGTGCGCCTCGAGCGCATCGACTGCCCCCTGCTCGCCGTCACGTTCGAGCACGACCACATCGTGCCCCCCGCGAGCGCCGCGGTCGTCCTCGAGCGCGTCGGCTCGCCGGACAAGGTGCACCTCCACCTCTCGGGCGGGCACGTCGGCGCGGTCGTCTCGAAGAAGGCCGCGTCGAGCCTCTGGCCCGCGCTGAGCCGCTTCTGGCTCGAGCGGGACGCGCTCGGCACGAGCACGCCGGCGCAGCCGCCGTCGCAGCGCGCGCCCGCCCCGAAGCGCGCGGCGGCCCCGAAACGCGCCGCGGCCCCGAAGCGGCCGTAGCTCGGGCTAGACGGGAGGTCTCGGACGAGTGTTTCGCCCATTCGGGCGAAACACTCGTGGCTTCAGGCTACGCGCTCAAGATCAGTCACATCGTTGCTGCCTGGCGAAGTCGGCCACCCCGGCTGACCCAGAGGCCGACCGCCGAGTAGGGGGCCGGGCGAGCCCGGGTTCGTCCGGCTGGCAACTCTGCCTGGCGCACGCAGAGGACAACCGCCAAGACAGCCCCGCGGTTCCCGCCTGCGCTCGCAGCTCGCTCCGGCGCCGCGGGGACCCCAAGTGCGCCAAGGTGAGCAGGGGGCGCGCAAGGCGCGCAAGAGAGCGCTACGCCGGGTTTCCCAGAGGATTCACAAGGCCTTCGGGGCCGAGTTTTCACTTACTCGTACTCGTGGCGGCGGCCTTCCGCCCTACCGTCTTCCTGGTGCGCCAAG
>JACRDA010000408.1 GCA_016212965.1 Myxococcales bacterium | reverse complement strand
CGCTCGACGCCGCGGGCGGGCCCCGTCGCGCGAACCGCGGCCTCGAAGCGCGCGCTCTGCTCGGCGTCGACAGCGCCCGCCGCGCGCGCGACCGCGCCGCTCCCGACGGGCGCGCTCGGCTCGACCGCGGCCGTCGCTTCGGACGGGGCGCCCGGCGCGGCGCGCTCCTCGGCCGGCCCGCTCGCGCAGGCGCACGCGGCCACGGCCAGCGTGAGGACGACGCGCCCGTGCGGCATCACCCGGCGGAGCATAGCCGCTGGCCGCGCTTGGCGGGTACGGGCAACGGGCGTGTACGACGGCGCCCGACGCTGGCTCGCCGAGCCGTGCGCGAGGCGTGCAAGCGCCCCGCGATCGTGCCTAGCCTCGGAGCTCGCTCGCAGCCCACGCACCGGCGCGAGCAGTGAGGAGGAGGACGACATGACGCCCGCCGACATCGTCGAGTTCCTGCAGAAGCGCGTCGAGCTCTTCGCGAGCTTCCCCATCGAGACGCTGACCCGCCTCGTGGCCGCCTCCACGGTCACGACCTTCGAGCCGAACGAGGCCATCATCGAGTTCGGCGAAGAGGGGCGCTTCCTCGGCGTCGTGCTCGACGGCGAGGCCGAGGCCTCGCTCGCCGACGACGCGGGCGACCGGCGTCAGCTCGGCAAGCTCGGGCCGGGCAGCATCTTCGGCGAGATGTCGCTCCTCACCGGCGACCGCACCGTGGCCGACGTCATCGGCGTCAGCCGCTCGAAGGCGCTGCTCATCCCGGCGCGGCTCTTCTCCACCGTGGTCGCGACCCACCCGCCCGCGCTGCGGGCGCTCGCGCACACGCTCGGCGAGCGCGCCAAGTGCTACGGCGAGGACGTCGCCCGCGTCGCCTTGCGCCGCGCCGAAGACCCCTACGGCCTGGAGCTCCGCACGGCGGCGCCCGCCAAGCTCCTCGTCTTGAACTGCGGCTCGTCGTCGGTGAAGTACCAGCTCTTCGACACCGGCGACCCGGCCCGCCTGGCGCGCGGCATCGTCGAGCGCATCGGCTCGGCCGGCACGCGCCTCGAGCACCAGTTCGCGGGCAAGAAGGTGACGCGCGAGCTGCCGCGCGCCGGCTTTGCCGAGGCCTTCGCAGCGCTCGTCGCCGTGCTCACGGACGGCGACGGGGCGGCCCTCCGCTCGCGCGAGGAGGTCGCGGCGATCGGCCACCGCGTCGTGCACGGCGGCGAGCACTTCGCGAGCGCCACCCTGATCGACGACGCGGTCATCGGGAAGATCGAGGCCGTGGCGCCGCTCGCGCCCCTGCACAACCCGGCGAACCTGCTCGGCATCCGCGAGGCGCGGCGCCTGTGGCCGGACGCTCCGCACGTCGCCGTCTTCGACACGGCCTTCCACCAGACCCTGCCCGAGTACGCCTACCTCTACGGCCTGCCGCGCGAGCTCTACGAGCGCCTCCACGTGCGGCGCTACGGGTTCCACGGCACCTCGCATTTCTACTCCGCGCTGAAGGCCGGGCAGTTCCTCCACCGCCCGTGGAGCTCGCTCGAGATCGTGACCTGCCACCTCGGCAACGGAGCCTCGTGCTGCGCGGTCGACCACGGCCGCTCGGTCGACACGAGCATGGGCCTCACGCCCGCCGAAGGGCTCATCATGGGGACGCGCGCCGGCGACCTCGATCCGGGCTTGCTCGTCCACCTGATGCGCACCGACAAGCTCGGCCCGGACGAGCTCGACACGCTCATCAACAAGAAGAGCGGCCTGCTCGGCCTGTCCGGCCTCTCGAACGACATGCGCGCCATCGAGCAGGCCGCGGAGGGCGGCCACGCGGGCGCGCTCATCGCCTTCAAGGCCTTCTGTTACCGCGTGCGCAAGTACATCGGCTCCTACGCCGCGGCCATGGGCGGCATCGACGCCGTCGTCTTCACGGGCGGCATCGGCCAGGGCAGCGCCCGCGCCCGGCGCCTGACCTGTCAGGGGCTCGAGTGGATGGGCATCCGGCTCGACGAAGCGCGCAACCGCGACGCGCGCGGCTTCGAGGAGGTGACGCGCATCTCCGAGGACGGCTCGCCGGTCGAGGTGCTGGTCGTGCCGGCCGACGAGGAGCGCATGATCGCGCGCGAGACCCTGCGCACGCTGAGCCGCGAGGAGGTCACCCTCCGCATCCGCGCGCAGGAGCCCATGCCCGTGCCGATCGAGGTCTCGGCGCACCACGTGCACCTCGCGCAGGAGCACGTGGAGGCGCTCTTCGGGCCGGGCCACAGCCTGACGCCGAAGGCCGACCTCTCGCAGCCCGGTCAGTTCGCCTGCGAGGAGCAGGTGAACCTCGTCGGGCCGAAGGGCCGCATCGAGCGCGTGCGCGTGCTCGGACCGGCGCGCAAGGCGACGCAGGTCGAGATCTCGGTCACCGAGCAGTTCAAGCTCGGCGTCGTGGCGCCGATCCGCGAGTCCGGCGACCTCAAGGGCACACCTGCGGTGACGCTCGAGGGGCCCCACGGCACGGTGGCCCTGCGCGAGGGCGTCATCGCCGCCATGCGCCACATCCACATGCCCCCCGAGGACGCTCTGCGCCTCGGCGTGCGCGACAAGTACGTCGTGCGCGTGCGCGTCGGCGGGGACCGCGAGCTCATCTTCGGCGACGTCCTCGTGCGCGTGAGCCCGAGCTACCGGCTCGCCATGCACCTCGACACGGACGAGGCCAACGCCGCCAACCTCGCGAACGGCACGGCGGGGTACATCGACGGGGTGCAGAGCCAGGCCTAGAACCGCGGCACGGTCACTCGTAGTACGGCCAGGGATCCACGGGCCCGGGGGTCGGGAGCACGCCGAGGGTGCTCGTCGCGATGACCGCACCGAGGTTCGCGATGAAGAGGTCGACGTAGTGAAGGTCGTCCTCGAGATCGGGATCCGGGTGCGTGACGAGCCAGTTGGCGACGTTCGGACGCAGGGCGGCGAGCGTGCTCTCGGCCGTCCACGGGTCGCCGGCGGCCGCGCGCTCGGTCGCGATCCGGAAGGCCGCGTAGAGGTTGAGCATGGCGAAGCCCTTCGCGACCGTCGCGTCCGTGAAGTAGCCGCCCGGCGGGGGCTCGGCCGGCGAGTGCGGCGCGACGACGTTCACTTCGTCGGACACGAGGTCGCCGGTCGCGGGGTCGCGCCACGCGATCGCGACCTGTCCGACGTCGTTCGGCTCGGCGGCGGCGGCGCCGCTCGGCATGAGCTCGATGAGGATGGCACCCCCGCCTCCGCGCCGGCCCGCCTCGATGGGCTCCGAGGCCGTGGTGCGCCCGGCGAGGAAGAGCGCCGGAAGCTCGACCTCGCCGCCGTCCGGCGTCGAGGCCCAGCCGTTCGTCCCGTAGGCGGCACGGAGCTCGTAGCCGCTCGCGACCGACATCGTGATGCGCGCGTCGACGGCGAGCGGGTAGAGGAAGGTCTTCACCTCGTCCTCGAACACCTCGACGACGGCCGCCGGGTCCTCGAGGAAGTAGAAGTTGCCGGCGCCCACCTCGCCGAGCCGGCTCATGAGCTCGACGTCGAAGTCCGTGCCGACGCCGATGCTCGACAGCGCGATGCCCTCGCGCGCCCGGCCCTCGGCGAGCGCGACGATCTTGCCGGTGTCGTCGAGGCCGGTGTTGGCCTGACCGTCCGACAAGAGGAGCACGCGGTTCTGCCACGCGGGATCGAGGTGCACGGCGGCGAGCGTGTAGGCCTGGAAGAGGCCGTCGTAGATGTTGGTCGAGCCCCCGGCCGCGAGCCCGGCGATGGCCTCGGCGAGGATGCCCGTGTCGCTCGCGGGGACCGCGTCGAGCACGACCTGCGCCTCGCTCGCGTACGTCACGAGCGACACCCGGTCCCCGGGCTCGAGCGCGCCGAGCATGCTCGTGAGCCCCGTGCGCACGTAGTCGATGGGCGCGCCGCCCATCGAGCCGCTCACGTCGATGGCGAGCACGAGGTGCATGGGGGGTCGAACGAAGGTCGCGAGGTCGATGGGCGAGTTGAGCCCCACCTGCACCACGCTCGCCTGCGTGCCCACGACGAGGTTCGGGTGCGCGCCGAAGAGCGCGTGCAGGCACAGGTTCGCGCCGCAGGTCGGCGTCGGGTAGTCGAGCTTGTGCTCGGCGAAGAAGCCGACGTCGTCGAGCGTCTCGGGGCCCGGGATGCCACCCTGGTCGAGGATCTGGCGGAACAGGCCGAAGTCCTGCGCGCCGCCCTGGGTCACGCCGACGTTGCCGTGCCCCGCGGGCACGCCGCCTGCGCCGGAGTCGCCGCCGCTGCAGCCCGCGAGCGCGGCGAGCGTCGCCACGAGCCAGCCGAGATGAGCTACGCGAACGGTGGATGGCATGGTGCTGGTCCTCATGGCGTGGCTCATGGTTGCGGGGCGGGGGCGGGCATTACGTGCGCCCACTCGAGGTAGGGGGTGGTGCCCGCGGCGAGGGCGCCGATGCCGCAGCTCGTGTCGCAGATCGGCCTCCGTTCGGCGCGAACCACGTGCAGCGAGCCGAGGCTCGTGGTCGCGAGCGCGCCGCCGGAGCTCGCGCTCGCAGTCTCCTCACCGTCGTGGGCCCAGATGGTGAGCGGCACGCCCCAGCTGCCGCAGGCATCACGACTGCCCCCGCAGCTCGGCACGTCCGTGACCTCGAACGTGACGGCCGCGGCCGAGGGCCACTGATAGCCGCGGCCGAGCTCGACGCGGCCAGCAGGGGTCTCGATGACGAGCCTCGGGCTGCCGGCGCTCGCTCCGCTTTCGTAGATGCTGACGGTGCTGCCGGGCGTGAAGAGCGCGGCCGCCGCGGGCAGGCACACGTACAGGCTCTGGCCGCTCGCGAGCTCGAGCAGGTGGCAGCCATCGGGTGACGAGGTCACGGCGACGAGCAGCTGCGACGCCGGCACGGGCGGCTCCGTCCACGCGATGCCGACCGTGTCGGGCAAGAGCTCGCAGCCCGCCGCGGGACCGGGCACCTGCTCGGCAGGTGGCGGGAAGACGACGTGTGCCCCGGACGTGGCGACGTTCGCGGCCGCCGTCACGAAGAGGAGGCGCTCCTCGGGATTGCCGCTCGCGACCGTCCAGAGCTCCGTCTCCGGGTAGTCCCAGTGGCGCCACGCGACGAGCGCGGCGGGGCCGCCGCCCGACGATACGACGTACGCCGAGCACTGCCGGCCCGCCTGTTCCTCGAGCGGGAGCGCGCGGTTCGCGTCGAGGAGCCAGCTCTCGGCCGGCTCGAACAGCTCGGGCGCGAGGCGCAGCGAGGGGTCGTCGAGGAGCGCGTCGCACTCGACCGTGACCTCGGGCCGCAGCGCGCGCACGTGCAGCACGATCTCCGTGCCCGCCTGGTTCGCGACGACGAAGGCGCCGTAGGCGTCGCTCGCCCCGGGACCACACGTCCCGTCCGCCTGCTCGACGTCGCCCTGGCACACGGGGCGCTGCGGGCTCGTGGCGACGCACGCGTAGGCTCCCGCCACGGCGGCGAGTCGCACCACGGCGGGTCGCACGGGCCGGGGACGCGCCGCGACCGCGCCGAACAGGGGGTACGAGAGCGCGAGCGCCGGGAGCGCTGCGAAGAGATCGGTCGGATCGACCGTGATGCGCCACGGGAAGGGCGTGAGCGCCGTGAGCCAGGCGAAGGCCGCCGCGGCCGCCGGCGAGAGCTTGATCGCCGCGAACACGAGCCCCGTCGCGACGTGCGCGAGCGCGAGCCCGCGACCGGTCCGCACACGCAGCAGGGCGGCGAGCAGGGCCGGGGCGACCAGCATGCCCGCGAGGTCGCTGAGCTTGCCCGTCACGGCGCCGGGCAGCAGGCCCGAGCCCTTCAGGTAGTGGTCGTTGAGGAGCAAGAGGGCGAGCGCCCCGAGCCACACGGGGTGCGCGACCGCGCGCCACGTGTCGAAGCCACCGTCCGCGCGCGCGCCCACCGAGTCGTCCTGTCGTCGCCGCTGCCTGTCGTCCACGACCGTCCACCTTCCTCGCGCTCGGCTCGCCAGGGGCTCGAGCCGGCGCATCGAGCCACCGTTCGGGTCCCCATTTCGCAACGCTCGTGCCAGCGACGAGCGGGGCTCACGTCCCCGAGCTACCCGCAGAATACCATCGGTTCCGACCACTTGCCTGCGTGCCCACGCGCGCGCTCCCCGCAAGGCCCCGAAGCGACCGCGACGGCCGTGTCATGCCGCCCGGCCATCGACGGCGGGCCGCGCCGTGTCAGCAGTGGTGGCCGCCGCAGGTGCCGATGCCCCGGCAGCACTTGTCGCCGCCGCAGTCGCCATCCGGATCGGTGTCGAGCTCGACCGCCCCGCACACGCCGTCGCTACCGCCGGTCTTGCTGCCGCGACACGCTTCGCACTTCTTGTCGCAGGCGGTAGCGCAGCACACGTCATCGTCGGCCGGGCAGGCGCCGCTCGCGCAGTCGCTCGCCTCGTCGCAGGCGCCGCCGTTCGGGAGGTCGGGCACGCACGCGCCGGCCTCGCAGTGAGCGGCCGCGCTCGCGCACTCGCCGTCGAGCGCGCAGCTCGATCGGCAGCTCACGGCGTCGAGACAGCCGAAGCCGCCGGGGCAAGGCGTCCCGGTCCCCGGCGCGCACAGCCCGCTGCCGTCGCAGTGCTCCGCCTCGTGGAGCACGCCGGCGACGCAGCCGGCCGCCGCGCAGGCCGTGGCGCAGCAGACGCCGTCGGCGCCCGGGCAGTGGCCGCTCGCGCACTCGTCGTCGAGCGCGCACGGCTCGCCGTTGCCCTTCTCCGAGGCACAGGTCCCGCCCGCCACGGACGGGTCGCAATACTGCGACGGGTCGCAGTCGCTGGAGCTCACGCACGACGCGCCGGGGGCGCCGCCGCTCGCCATGCCACCGCTCGCCAGGTCACCGCCCGCCCCGCCGCCCCCGGGGCCGAGGACGCTGCGGTCCACCTTGGCGAGCAGCTGGCAGCCGTGCACCGCGGCCACGAGCACGAGCCCCGCGGCGATGCCGCTCGCGACGCGCCCGCGCAGAACCATGGGACACCTCCGTACGGCGTAGCTCTAGCACCGGCACCAGCGCCGGGCGGTCGGGTGATCGCCCGTGTCGCCCCTGCCGGGACGCCGCTGCCAGGCGCGCACGCCTACCGCTTCTCGCCGACCGACACGTCGAAGCGGAACAGGTCCGGCCGCCGATCGTTGCGCTGCCGCACGGTGCCCTCGTTCACGGCCTCCTCGATCGACTCGAAGTCGAGGTCGGTCGTGATGATGGTCTCGCTGTTGGTCGCCGCCTCGACGAGGATGCCGTCGCGCGCGAAGGGGAAGTCGGACGGTGAGAGCACGGCGCTCTGTGCGTACTGGATGTCGAGGTTCTCGACGTCGGGGAGGTTGCCGACCGTACCGGCGAGCGCGAGGTACACCTGGTTCTCGACGGCGCGCGCCTGGGCGCAGTAGCGGACGCGCAGGTAGGACTGGCGGTCGTCGGTGCAGAAGGGCACGAGGATGACCTCGGCGCCCTGATCGGCGAGGTAGCGCGCGGCCTCGGGGAACTCGACGTCGTAGCAGACGAGGATGCCGACGCGCGCCTTCGGCGTGTCGAAGACCTGGAGCGTCGAGCCGCCCTCGATGCCCCAGCTGCGGCGCTCGCCCGGCGTGATGTGGATCTTGGGCTGGCGGTGCGTCGTGCCGTCGGGCAGGTAGAGCGACGCCACGTTCTCGATGCGCCCCTCGTTCTTGCGCGGGTGCGTGCCGCCGAGGATGGCGAGCTGGTACTCGGCGGCGAGCTCCTCGAACAGGGTGTCGACCCGGTGGGTGTAGTCGGTCAGCTTGCGGATCGCCTCGAGCGGCGTCTTCACGCGCAAGAGGCACAGGAGCTGCGCCGTCAGGAGCTCGGGGAACACCACGAAGTCCGAGCCGTAGTCGGCCGCGACCCCGGTGAAGTAGCGCACCTGGCGCGCGAAGTCCTCGAAGCTCGCGATGCGGCGCATGCGGTACTGCACGCACGAGAGGCGAATCGCGCGTGCCTTGCGGTAACGGTGCTTGTAGTCGGGGTTCAGCCACTCGACGAAGGTCGCGTAGTCGAGGCTGCGCGGATCGGCGAGGTAGTTCGGCATGACGCGCTTCAAGACGAAGCCCTGCGCGAGCTGGAAGCTGAGCACCGGGTCGACGAGCTCCTCGGCCTCGACGTGGCGCGCGTACTCCTCGGCGCTCATGGCCCCGGCGTGCTCCGCGTAGTCGTAGAGCCGCCCACCGAGCACGATGCGGCGCAGGTTCTTGCGCCGGCAGAGCTCGCGCCGCCCGTCGTAGAGCATGCGGCCGAGCCCGCGCCGGCGGAAGTCGGGGTGCACGCAGGCGTCCGCGCCGTAGAGCGTGTCGCCCCACGGATCGTGGTTGTAGAACATGCCGTTGTCGGTGATGCCGGCCCAGGTGTGGTTCCGGTACGGGTCGCGCCCGAAGGACACGACGAGCGCGCTCGCTGCCGCGACGACGCGACCGGCGTGCTCGACGACGAGCTGGCCCTCGCCGAACACCCGCAGCTGCGACTCGACGTGGCCGTGCTGCCACGGCAGGTGGGCCTCGTCGTCGCCCGGGTACGCCGCCTTGTTGAGCGCGACGAGGGCGTCGACGTCCTTCAGCGTCGCCTGCCGCAGCACGAAGGTGGGCTTGCCGCGCGCGCCGTTCTGCCGCGCCCTACCCCGCTGCCCGGTGCTCGCTTTCGCCATGACGCCTCAGTGCAGCCCCGCCGCCGCGCGGTCGAGGTGGTGGTCGACGGCCTCGTAGAGCTCGCGGTTGCCGTCCTGCGCGTAGCCCGCGAGCGCCGCCTCGAAGCGCGGCAGCTCCGCGAGAAAGCCCCGGATGGCGTCCGGGTCCTCGGCCGTGGCGGCGTACTTGCCGAAGCCCTCGCGCTCGAGGTAGCGGGCGTTCATGACCTGCTCGAACTGCTTCTCGATGGGCACGCTCAGCATGGGCTTGTGCAGGTACACGCACTCGCCCATCAGCGTGAAACCGCCCCCCGCGATGACCGCGCGCGCCGAGGCGAGGTCGGCGATGAAGCCCGCCTCCGAGAACGGCCGGTAGGTGAGGTTGCCCTCGACGACGTCGCGCGTGAGCTCGCGCCGCAGGCCGTAGACGCGGCACGGCACGCCGAGCTCGCGGAGCGTGGCGACGAGCGTGTCGTGGCCCTCGGACGTCTGGTAGACGAGCAGGTGCTCGCCGCGGCTCGGCTGCGCGGCCAGGATCTCGGGCCGCAGGATGGGCGGCACGAGCGTCGTGCGCTTCTTTCTCACCTCGGGCCGGAAGAAGGTCGTGATGAGGTAGTGGCTGCAGCCCGGCAGCTTGCTCTTCACGAAGGCGCGCGTGAGCCGGAAGCTCGCCGCTTCGCCCGCGAAGAGCGCCTGGTCGTGCCGGCAGCGGTTGATGATCTGCATGTTGTCGATGCTGAGGACCGGCAGCCGGTGCACCTTGCCGTAGAGGTAGGTCCACGACTCGAAGTCCGCGAGCACGAGCTCGGGCGTGAAGCGCTCGATGAGCTCGAAGTAGCTGGCGATGTTGCGCGGCAGCCCGGTCGCGCCGGCGACGGCGTTCGACCACACCGTCTTGCCGAGGCGCACGCGATTGTCCTCGGTGATGATGTGCAGGCCGTGGATGCGCGACACGCCGCCGAAGTGCTTCGACAGGAAATCGACCGCGCGCCCCGAGGCGAGGATCTCGACCTCGTGGCCGCCCGCCAGCAAATGAGCGATGACCACCCGGGAGCGCATGGCGTGTCCCATGCCCTCGCCCACCACGCCGTAGAGGATGCGCATGACGTCTGGGCGCGAGGATAGCGCGGAGCGCGCGCCGTGGGAGCGGTCGTGACGAGCCCGGTGCTCGCACTCTGGTCCGAGACCGTGCCGTACGCGGAGCTCGTGCGCCGCGACGTCCTCGGTCCGCTCGCGGCGCGCGGCATCGCGCTCCGCGTCGCGGTGTGGCCGCGCACCGCGAACGCCGTCGCCGAGGTCGTACGCGCCTGCCGCGACGCGGGCGTGCACCTCTGCCTCTGGCCCATGCTTGCGGACGCCGACGGCCGCTGGGCCAGCACGCACAACGCTGCGCGCTACTGCGCCTTCGCGTCGCGGCTCGCCCACGAGCTCGGCACGGCGGCGCTCCTGCCCGACGAGCTCGCCTTCGATCTCGAGCCCCCCCTTGGCGCGCTCAGGCTGGCGCTCGGGGGGCGGCCGAGCCTTGGGCTCTTCGGGCACGGCGCGGCCGAGGCCGAGCGGACCTTCGCCGCGAGCGTCGCCGCGCTCGACGCCGCCGGCCTGCCCGTGCGCGTCGCGGCCATGCCCCTCGTCGCGCTCGGCGGCTCGCACCTGTGGCAGCGGCTCTTCGGCACGCCGGTCGACGGCCCGGCCTTCGCGCGCGTCGACGCCATGCTCTACGGCTCGCTCTTCGAGGGCTACACGCGCGGGCTCGTCGGGCGCGCGGACGCGCTCGCGCTCGTCTACGCCCTGTCGCGGCGGCACCGCGCGCGCTACGGCTCGCGGGCCGCCGTCTCGCTCGGGTGCACCGGGCCGGGCGCGCTCGGCGACGAGCGCCCCTACCGCTCGGTAGCCGAGCTCGCCCTCGACGCCGGCGCCGCGCGCGCGGCCGGGATCCGCGAGCTCGCGCTCTTCGACCTCGGGGGCGCGCTCGCGCGGCCGCCCTTCGAAGGGTGGCTCGACGCGCTCGCGCACGCCCCGGCGCGCGCCCCCACCCCGACGCGGCTCACGCGCTGGGTCGCGGGTCGTCGGTCGTAGCCCCCAAAACGAGCGCGTCGTCTTCTAGGGCCCCCCGTCCCGTGATATTCTTCGTGGCCCACCGTTCGCGAGGATGCCATGCACGTCTTTCGTCTCGCTGCCCTGGCGGCGGCCGCTCTAGGGACGCTTTTCGTCGTCGCGCCACTCGCGTGCTCCGCGGCCGCTCACGGCCCCGGCACGACCACCACGGGCGCGGGCGGGCTGGGCGTCGGGGGCAGCGGCGGCTCCACCGGCGCGAGCGGTGGCGCGGCGCCGACGAGCGAGCAGTGCGATCAGATCGACAACAACGGCAACGCCCTGGTCGACGAGGGCTGCGCCTGCAGCGACGGCGCGTCGCAGGGCTGCTGGTCGGGGCCGCCCACGCGCCGCGGGGTCGGGATCTGCCGCGACGGCGTGCAGCTCTGTGCGGTCTTCGGCGAGTTCACCTCCTGGGGGCCCTGCCAGGGGGAGGTCCTGCCCGCGGCCGAGATCTCCGGCAACGGCATCGACGAGGACTGCGACGGCAGCGATCCGGGCGGCGGCTGCAACCCCGTGGCGGAGGACTGCGGCAACGCCGCGGACGACGACTGCGACGGCCTCGTCGACTGCGCCGACCCGGCCTGCGCCGCGACGTGCCCCGAGTGCGCGCCGAGCGAGACCCTGTGCGCCGACGCGCTCGACGACGACTGTGACGGCTTCGTCGACTGCGTCGATCCGGACTGCGCCGCGAGCACCGACTGCGACGTGCCGCCGCCGCCACCGGGCTGCGTCCCGGAGTTCCCCTTCTTCCTCGAGATCTGGTGCGGCGACGGCAAGGACAACGACTGCGACAGCGCCGCCGACTGCGCCGACTCCGACTGCCACACCCCGGGCCAGTGCGGCTGCGCGCAGGAGGAGTCGAGCTGCCACGACAGCGTGGACGAGGACTGCGACGGCGACATCGACTGCGCGGACCGGCACTGCCAGGTGTGCGCGCCCGGCTCCTTCCGGTGGTGCGACGACCCGACCTACTGCCACTGGGGCAAGCAGGAGTGCGGACCGGACGGTCACTGGGGCACCTGCTACGAGGTGCTCGACGCGCCGCCCGGGTGCAACGGCGTCATGTACAACGCGCAGTGCTGCGTGCAGGCGGGCGAGTGCTGTCAGAACTACCCGGTCGACGAGGCGTCGATCGGCGACTGCGTCGGCATCGTGACCTGTCCGTGACGCGTGGCGCGGGACGGCGCCGTCGGATCCCCTCGGCCCTGCGATGATCGCGCGCCGCCCGGCCCTCGCGTTCCGGCCTGCGGTCCTCGCCGCGCTCGCCGCCTGCGCGGGGCCACCCGCGCCCACGGCGGACCCCACGTTCGCGGCGCCAGCGCCCGCGGACTCGGGCGCGCGCTGCGCCGACGTCGCGGCCGTGCGCGTGTGCTGGGACGAGGCGGGTGCCGCGCTCGGCGTCGTCGCGCGTCCCTTGCCGCGCTACCCCGCCCCGCCGGCCGGGTGGCGCTGCCACGGTCGGGGCCGGGAGCGCGTGTGCGTCGATCGGGCGCGGGGCGGAGGGCCCTTCGTGTGCGAGGCGGAGAGCTGCGTGCAGCGACACCCGAGACTTCCCGACGACGGCGAGTGGGAGTGCGCGGACCTCGCCGGGGTGGTCGTGTGCCGCGGCGGGGCGCCACCCGCGGGCGTCGTCGCGGGCCCCCCCGATCCCGGGTGGAGCTGCGGGACGCGCGCCGGACACGAGGACCGGGTGTGCGTCGATCCGGCGCCGGACACGCCGCGCGGCGAAGGGCGCGGGTGGTCGTGCGCCTTCGAGCGCGAGCGCCGCGGCACGCGCGTGTGCGTGCGGCGCGAGGACGCGCCCGGCCTCGGGGCGAACTGCGCCGTGGCAGCCGATTGCCCGCAGGGCGCGCGCTGCGACCTCGGGCGCTGCCTGCCGCGCGCGCCCGCCCCCGACTGCTGGGTCGATCCCGACTGCGGAGCGGGAAGCAGGTGCGCCTTCGGCACGTGCGCGCCGGCCGATGAGTAGCCGGGCGCACGTCGTCGGCTGCGCCCTCCGGGCGCTCGGCCTCGGCCTCGCTCTCGGCCTTGCGGCGGGCGCTTGCCGGGGCCGCGACGACGCACGCCTGGTCGTCGTGACGGTCGTGGCCAGACCGGAGAGCCAGCTCGACCCGCACGAGGCGACCTGGGAGCCGCCGGGCGCCGTGCGCCGCGCCGTGCGCACCGCGCCTGGGCGCACCGACCTCGAGCTCGACGCCGACGCGCTGCCGCCGGCGCTCGCGATAAGGGTGCCCGGCGCTTGTCCGCTCGAGGCGTCGCTCGCGGGCGCGGCGGTCGGCGAGCGCCGCGTGGTCGAGCTCGACCCCTGGATCGACCTCGGCGAGGCGCGCCCCCAGATCGGCTTCGACGCCGGCTTCGAGGTCGCCGTCGCGCCGGGTTGCCGCGAGGCCGTCGCGGGGAGCATCACCTGGCGGCAGCTCGACGGCGCACCGCTCGCCGAGCTCCGGCCGCTGCAGAACGGCTTCCGGCTCCACGCCCGCACGCCGGCGCTCGCGGCGTCGCCGTCCGGTGGTCTGCCGTGGGGCATCGTGCCGGTGTCGCAGGCGACGCGCGGCGCGTTCACGCTCGAGGCGACGTGGCGGGGCGTCGGGCCCGAGGTACGGCGCGTGCTCCACGGGGCCGCCGCCGCCCGCGCGAGCGGCGTGCCGAGCCTCGCCCCCGGGCAACGCGTGCTCCTCGGCGGCGGCCGCTTCCACGTCGCCGAGCGGCCGGTCGGGGGCCACGCGGAGGTGAGCGCGAGCGACGAGAGGCAGACCTTCCTGCCCGACGCGTCCGGCCGTTGGGTCCTCGAGGACGAGCGCGGGAGGGCGCTGTCGCTGCGCGCCGGGCGCCACGATGCCGCGCCGCTCGACTGCGGGCGCGCCGACTGTCACGCCTCGGCCGCGGCGGGCGCGGC
Source organism: Myxococcales bacterium (assembly GCA_016212965.1). Lineage (GTDB taxonomy): Bacteria > Myxococcota_A > Polyangia > Polyangiales > Polyangiaceae > JACRDA01. Next base: position 20,346 of record JACRDA010000408.1, on the reverse strand, counting down.
GCACACGAGGATGACGGCCGTGCTCGCCGCGGGCTTGCTCGGCTCCTTCGGCGAGGGGTACGACCCGAGCTGCGCCATCGCCTGCCACGCCGTCGGGGAGCCAGGGCTCGCCGACGGCGGCTTCGCGCACGTCGCGCGCGAGCTCGACCGCTCCCTGCCATCCCCGGGCCCGGGTGCCTGGGAGGCGCTGGGACGGCCGCTGCGCCGGCTGGGCGGCGTCGGATGCACCGCCTGCCACGGGCTCGGCGCCATTCCCGAGCCCGCGGCGCGGTGGACGATCCTGCGGACCTCCGTGTGTGCGGTGTGCCACGACGCGCCGCCGCGCTACGGACACGTGGCGGCGTGGCAGACGACGCGCATGTCGCGGGCCGACGCCGCACCGCGGGCTCGCGCCGAGGCCGCGTGCGCCGCTTGCCACACGACGGCCGGCTTCCTCGACGCCCTCGGGGTGCGTCCGGCGGCGGCCTCGAGGGGCGGGCCGGACGAGCCTCACGGGATCGGCTGCGCGGCGTGCCATGCCGCGCACGCCGCCACCGCCGAGCGCGCGCTCGTGCGGCGGGTCGCGCCCCCCGGCTCGCTCGCGACCGCCGGCGACCTCGGGGCGAGTGGCGTGTGCCTTCCCTGTCACGCTCCGCGGGACGGCGAGCCGCTGCCGTCCGCGTCGGCCGCGACCCTGTGGCTCGGCCGGCAGGCGCCCGGCGGGCAGGCCGATCCGGCACCCCACGCCGAGGTGCCCGGCGGTTGCGTCGGGTGCCACGCGGCGGGTGCCGAAGGCGTCGCGCCCGGGCGCGGGGCAGGCCACGCCTTCCGGGTCGACCGCACGCGCTGCGCCGGCTGTCATGCGTGTCCGAGCGAGGAGCGGCTCGGCGCCGATGGCTCGAGCCTGCAGGACCGAGCCGCACGCCTCTGGTCGCGCCTCGCGACGGCCGAGGCCGTCTCACCGGGCGGCGACGGCGCGCCCCACCCGAGCGCGCGGGTCCTCGCGGCGCCGGGCAGCGCCCCGGCGCGGGCCGCATGGCTCGTGGCGCTGGTCCTCGAGGATCCGGCGGCCGGTGCGCACAACGCGCCCTACGCGCGCCAGGTGCTCGACGAGGCCGAGGCGCTCCTCACCGCGCCGTGAGGCCCGCGGTCGCCGTCGCAGCGGCCGAGACCGGCGCGCGCTCCCGCCCCGACACACCTCGCGCTCGGGGGCGGGCCGTCACTTGTAGCCGTGCAGGTGCACGAGGTACCACTCGCCGCGCCACGAGATGAAGGACGTCACCTCGAGCGACTTCTCGCGCCCGGCGGCGTCGGCGTAACGGAGCTTCGAGCGCGTGATGCGCCAGTAGCCGAGCTTGTTGCCCTCGCTCCCGCGCTTCATCCACTTCGCCTTGTCGTCCTTGAGGTCGAGGCCGAGCAGGCGCGCCTTGTCGGGCTCCTTGCCGAGGAGCTTGTGGTACTCGTGCACGTCGCGCTCGAAGGCCTTCATGAGCCGGTGCTTCCAGTCGGCGCCCGGCTTCTTGATGTCCTTGACCTGCTCGTAGGCGACGCGCGGGAAGAACACGACCTCGGCCATCGCCGGATCGTCGGCGACGATGGCACGGAACAGGAGCTCGACGTGGCGCTGGAACTGCGGCGAGGCCGCGCTCGGCCGGTCGTCGGTCTGCGGCAGCGGCGTGCCGTCCGGTCCGATGAGCGGCGCCTCCTCGAGCGGCTCGGCCGTCGCGACGGGCGCGGCGCTCGGGCCGGGCTCGACGGCGGAGGAGCCCGACGCCGCGCTCGCGGTGCCGGACGCGGCGGCGGGGCCGTCCGGCCCGACCGGAGCAGCACCCGACGCGCTCGCCGTGGCCGAGGGGAGCGATGCGATCGCCGCGGTCGCGCTCGGCACGGGCGTCGCGGCCGCGGGCTCACCCGGCGAGCAGCCCGCGAGCGAGGTGGCGGACGCGAGGCACGCGAGCGCGCAGGCCACCGCGCGACGGGCACGAGGCCGGGTGGGCGGGGCGTGCGCGAGCGGAGTCATGGCGCGGCACCATGCCAGAAAGGGGCGGAGTGCGGAAGGCGGGCCCGCGCGTCGGCTCCTGCCGGCGAGCTTCGGCACGAGGTGGAGTAGCATCGATCGCGACATGGTCGCCCGGATCCCCATCGACCGACCCGACGAGCGCGAGCCGGCGACGAGCGCCCCGGCGACGAGCGCGGCGGGGACGAGCGAGGCCGAGCGGCTCGAGCCGCTCATCCCGCGCTGGGCCGTGTGGATCTACGTCTCGTCGCCGCCGCTGCTCTCGCTGCTCCTGCACCCCGAGCTCTTCGAGATGGATCCGGGCGAGCTCGCGCGCTCGCTCCTCGCCACCTGGCTCCACACGGTCGCCATCGGCGCGAGCCTGCACCTGCTCTACGCCCGCGTGGTGCCGCGTGCGCTCCGCGACTTCCGGGCGGTCGTGCCCCACCGTCTCATCGTGCACGCCGCCGCCATCACGTTCGGCACCGCCGCCGGCCTCGCCGTTTCGGTGCCGCTCACCTACGTCACCTGCGACTGGGGCCCCCGGCGGCCGCTGTGGCAGCTCTACACCGCGCTCGTCATCGCCTCGTGCTTCGTGCTCGCGATGGTCACCTACACGAAGCTCCGGCGGCGCGCCCGCGACGTGGAGCGGCGCGCCCACGAGGCCGAGCGGGCCGCGTTGAAGGCGCGCCTCGCGAGCCTCACGGCGCGCACGGACCCGCATTTCCTCTTCAACAGCCTCAACACCGTGGCCGGGCTCATCGGCGAGGATCCCGTGCGCGCCGAGGAGGCCGTGGAGCGGCTCGCCGCCCTGTTCCGGTACACCCTCGACGCCACGCGCCGCGCGCGCGTGCCGCTCGCGGAGGAGCTCGCCGCCGTCCAGGCGTACCTCGACATGGAGAGCCTGCGCTTCGAGGGGCTCTGCTGCACGCTGTCGTGCGACGCCGAGGTCGCGGCCCTCGAGGTCCCACCGCTCGTCGTCCAGCCGCTCGTCGACAACGCCATCCGGCACGGCATCGCGGGCCGCGGCTCGGGCCGCGTGGCGGTCAGCGCCACGCGTGGCGCCGATCACGTCGCCATTCGCGTCGTCGACGACGGGCCGGGCTTCGGTCGCTCGGGGCGCGTCGGCAGCGGGACGAGCCTCGACGATCTGCGCCAGCGCCTCGAGCTCGTGTACGGAGCGAGCGCGAGCCTCGACGTCGACCGCGACGGGCCGGGCTGTACGGTGACGCTGCGCCTGCCCGCGGGGAGCCCGTGAGGGTCCTCGTCGTCGACGACGAGCCCATCGCGCGGCGGCGCCTCGTGCGCATGCTGGAGCGTGTCGAGGGGGTCGAGGTCGCGGGCGAGGCGCGCGACGGCGTCGAGGGCCTCGCGCGCATCGCGGAGCTCGCGCCCGACGTCGTGCTCCTCGACATCCACATGCCCCGGCTCGACGGGCTCGCGCTCGCCCGGAGCTCCGCCGACCTGCCGCCCATCATCTTCACGACCGCGTACGCCGAGCACGCCGTGGCCGCGTTCGAGGCCTGCGCCGTCGACTACCTCCTGAAGCCCGTCGCGCAGGCGCGCCTCGAGCAGGCGCTCGCCAAGGTGCGCCTCGGGAGCGCCGATCCGGGCACCCTGCGCCGCCTGCTCGAGCGCCTCGGCGGCGACGGCCCCGCGGCCGAGCGCATCGTCGCCCGGGACGGCGACGCCCTGCGGGTCTTCGACGCGCGCGAGATCGCGCGCTTCCACGCCGCCGACAAGTACTCGCTCTTCCACGTCGCGGGCCGCGAGTACCTGCTCGAGGAGAGCCTGACCACGCTCGCCGAGCGCCTCGCGCCGCTCGACTTCGTGCGCGTGCACCGCGCCGAGCTCGTGTCCTTGACCCACGTGGTGGCCCTCACGAGCGACGCCGAGGGCGCCCTCGTCGAGCTTCGGGACGGCCAGAAGTGCCGCGTGAGCCGGCGCCACGTGGGCGAGCTGCGGCGGCGCCTCCGGCTCGACTGACCGTGCCCCGGGCCCGCCGCTTCTCGGCGTGCGCGCCCTTCGTCGCACCGCTCGTCGGCCGGGGACGACCGCTCGTCCGGCCGCCGCTTTCGAGCGCCGCGGGCGGCACTACCTTCGGGGCATGAACGAGCGAGCGAGCTACCTCCTCATCGCGGCAACCCTGGGTCTCGCGGCGTGCGCCCCGGCCGGCGACGCCGGCGACGGCGTCGACACGGCCCCCGCGCCGACCGGCTGGCAGGAGCTCGTGCGGCTCGAGGCCGACCGGGCGGGGAGCTACTGCGTGCGTCGCACCGCAACGCAGGAGCTCTTCGTCGGCGCCATCGACGCGAGCGTGCCGCCGTGGGCGAGCCAGGTGCTCCTGTCCGTGGGCGAGCCGAGCGGTCCCGACCGGACCGAGGCCTGCGGTCCCGATGCGGCCGAGGGGCAGCTGCTCTACGCGTCCTCCAGCTCGGCCGAGACCTTCTTCTTGCCCGACACCGTCGCGCTCCACGTCCCTGCGGGCGCTCAGCTCCTGCTGCGGGTCGAGGCGAGCGCCGAGGCCGCGAGCCCCGACGCCCTCGCCCTCGAGCTCCACGGCCTCGCCGTGGGGCGGAACGACGTGACGGCCGTCGCCGACGCGCTCCGCGTGGCGGGCGAGGGCGTGCGAGCGTGCACGCTCGAGCGCGATCAGTTCCTCTTCGCGGTGGCGCCCGAGCTGCCGCCGGCGCACCGCATGACGCTCACGGCGCTCGGCAGCTTCTCGGGACCGACCACGCTCTTCGACTCGACGGCAGAGGTCGCGACGGGCGCGCCCACCCTGCTCGGACAGCCGGTCCCGATGCTCGCCGGAGAACGGCTCGAGCTCGCGTGCGCCTCGGACGTCGTCGGCCCCTCGAGCGGCGGCACGACCGCCGCCCAGCCGTGCCGCGCCGCCGTGTACCGCTTCGCCGCCGGCGCGGTCGACGGCGGGAACGACGCCGCCTGCGACGACTGAGGAAAGGGCGAGCCGTGGTACGTTGAGCCCATGCGCGTCACGCTTCCAACAGGGGTCGTCGCCGCCGGCGCGGTCCTCGTCGCGCTCGCGGCGTGCGCGAGCGAGACCGATGGCGCCGGAGGTCAGGGCGGCGCGTCGAGCACGTCGAGCACGGGCACGGGGGGCGGCGCGAGCGCGACCGAGCTCTGGTGCGACGCGGTCGGGGGCCCCTTCTGCGAGGCGCTCTTCGCCTGCTGCGCCGATGCCGGGCTGCTCGCCGCCTACGGCGGCGACGTCGCGGCCTGCAAGGCGCAGTGGCTCGCCGAGTGCCCGGCACGGGTGAGCGAGATCGCGCCGCTCGTCGCCGCCGGCACCTCGGCGCCCGACCCGACCCAGCTCGACGCCTGCGTCGCGGACCTCACGGCCCTGGCCGCGGGGGGCGCGGCGTGCGTCGAGCCACCGCGCTTCGTCTACCACATGACGTGCGTGAGCGCGTTCCGCGGCCAGGTGCCCGCGGGCTCGCCCTGCGTGACCACGCCGGACGACATCTCCTTCGTCGAGTGCGCGCACGGCCTGTGCGTCAACGGCACGTGCACCGCCCTCGGCGCCGAGACCGAGGCCTGCAACCCGGACGGCGCTCCGTGCGACTACACCGCGGGCCTGTGGTGCAGCTACGACGGCGTGACCGCGTCGTGCGCGCCGCGCGCCGACGTCGGCGAGCCGTGCCTGCCCGCGGGCGGCCTGTCGCTCGCGTGCAAATCGCTCACCTGCGGCGCCAACGGCCTGTGCGCCGCGCCGGACGGCGACTCCGTGCTCTGCGCGGCCGCGAACTGACGCCGCACTCGCTCCGGCGCGTCAGCCGACCGCTTGCAGCGCCTCGGCCGCCGCGGGGTGCGCCCCGCGCGAGCCGTGGGCGCGCAGGCGGCGGCGCAGCGCCGTGAGGGGCAGCGGCTGCTCGCGATCGAGGCTGAGGGCCTCGCCGACCGCGACGGAGCGCGTCGTTACGAGCACGAGCGCCCCGCTCGAGCGCTCGGGCGCGAGGCGCAGCGTGGGCTCGGGCGCGTGCTCGAGGTGGCGCAGCACGGGATCGATGCGCGCGGGCCGACCGTCCTCGAGGCGCAGGCACTGGGCGTCGGCGTGGAGCTCGGGCACCGGGTGCACGTCGCCGAGGGCGCACACGGCCGTGCCCTTCGGAAGGGCCGCCGTCGTGTGCACGCCCGTGTGGCCCGCGTGACGGCGGGCCGCGAGGGGCGACGCACGCCGGCCGCCGAGCCGGTCGAAGGTGCGAGCCGTCGCGAGGATGTGCCGGAACAGCTCCGCGTACGACCAGCCTGCGCCGCGCGCGATGAGCGGCAAGGAGGCACAGTCCCCGTCGGCCTCGCCGTACTCGAGCGACGGCTGGGCGTTGACCTCGATGACGTAGGGCGTGCCGTTCTCGGCCAGGCGAATGTCGACGCGACCGTAGCCGTCGCCCCCGAGCGCCCGGTAGGCGCGGAGCGCGACGTGGCGCACGCGCTGCTCGGTCGCCGGATCCAGCCGCGCCGGGCAGACGGCGCGAAAGTCGTGGTAGAGCGGGCTCGCGGCGTCGAACTTGGTGCGGAAGGTCTTGATCTTGGGGATGTCGCGGTAGGCCTCGCCGAACTCGGCCTCGAGCACGGGCAGCGTGAAGGCGCTCGCGCCACGGCCGATGACGCCCACGGTGAGCTCGCGCCCCGGCACGTACTCTGCGACGAGCGCGTCGCAGTCGAGCTCGCCGACCAGGCGCTCGACCTGCCGGCGCAGCTGGCCCGGGCCGGTCACCACCGAGTCCTCGGTGATGCCGATGCTGCCGAAGCCGTCGCGCGGCTTGACGATGAGCGGGTAGCGCAGGCCGGGCGGCAGGCGCGCGTCCGGGTGGGGCATCACGCCGCCGAGCGGCGCGGGCACGCGTGCCGCGGCGAGGCGCGCCTTCTGGTTGAGCTTGTCGCTCGTCGCCTGATAGAACGCCGAGCCCGCGCCGCAGAAGTGGATGCCGCGGCGCTCGAGCGTGGCGGGAACCTCTAGACCCGGGTTGCCGTCGAGGCCCGAGCCATCGACGAGGTGGATCACGACGTCCGCCTCGAGCGCGTCGAGCGCCGAAAGGTCGTCGTACGACACGCCGACAGCGCGCACGCGGTGACCGAGCTCCGCGAGCGCGTCGACGACGGGCTGCATCGTGGCGACGTTCGCGTCGGGCAGCTGGTCGGTGGGCAGCCCGAGCCGCACGCGCGAAGTGTCGGCGTAGAGGAGCAAGACGTCGCGACGCGGGGCAGTGCCGAGGCTTCGGAGGATCGTCGAGCTCGAACGCATGACTACGCACAGTCTCCATGCCGACGGCGCACATGGCAAGTACGTTGCGCATGCCGCGTGCGAGAAAGTCGGGGCGCGGTCCCCGGGACCCGCCCGCCGCGCGCGTGCCGGCGCTGTGGCGGAGCGCCCTGCGCCTCTGGCAAGATGCCCCGATGCTCGACACTCTCACCCGCGCTCCACTCGCCCTCGCGCTCGCCTTCTGGGCATGTGCCCCCGCCCCCTCGCCCGCCGCGAGCGCCCCGCGCGCGCCGACGTCGACGAGCGCCGCGGCACCGCATCCTGCTCTGGGCGCCGCGCCATCCTCGAGCGCCACCGCCGCCGCGAGCGCGACGACGAGCGCGACCGCAGCGCCGGCCCCGAGCGCGCCGGCCAGCGCGACGACGGGCGCGACGACGAGCGCATCGGCGAGCGCATCGGAGCCCGCGCCGCCGCCCGCGCCGATCGCGACCGACCCGGCGCTGTGGACCGACGGCACACCCGTGCCCAAGGTCGCTCCGGCGAGCCCGACCCCGAGCTTCATCGTCGTCGGCAAGCCCTCGACCGACGGACCGGTGCCCGCGCCCACGGTCGCGCGCCTCACCCACGGCCTCGCGGGCCGGATGCGCATGTGCTTCGAGCTCGCCCTGCGCAGCACGCCCGAGGTCGCCGGCCGACTCGAGGTGCGCTTCGTCATCGGCCGCGACGGCAACGTCTCGAGCGCGAAGGATGCGGGCCCGCTCGCGGAGAGCCCGCTCGGGCGCTGCGCGAGCCGCATGCTCTACGGGCTCTCGTTTCCACGCTACGAGGGCGGCCTCACACGCGCCGTGTTCCGCGTGTCGTTCGTGGCGAGCGGCGACCCGAAGGGCAGCGTGCGCGTCGTGCAGCGCCCACTGCGGTGGAGCGACCCCGAGAAGCCCGGCCCCGTGGCCCAGGAGCTCGCCGCGACGCTCCGCGCCATCGGCCTCGAGGGCGTGGCCGTACAGCCGGGCCGGGCCGGCGGCGTCGAGGTCGTGACCGGCAAGCGCGGCGCGACGCCGGTGACGCTGTACCGCGTGCCCGTGCGCCAGGGAGAGCTCGCCGACCTCGGAGACGAGGCGCTCCGCACCGAGGTCGCCGCGCGCGGCGCGACGCACGCCGAGGGCACGCTGTTCCTCGCGGCCGTGGCCGACACGCCCGGCGCCGCGAGCGACCTCCTGTCGCAGCTGCTCGGGTTCCGCTGACGCGCGCCCGCGCGCCTGTCAGCCCCGTCCCGCCGCCGGAGCGAACACGCGCTCGGCCCCCGTGACGCCCTTGAGCTCGAAGCTCCCGAGCTCCACGAGCGGCCGATCGGCAGAGGCCGCGAAGTCCGCCGACACGACGAGCCGCTCGCCGAGCTTGCCCGTCAGGCCCTCGAGCCGCGCGGCGAGGTTCACGGCGGCGCCGATCGCGGTGAAGTCGAGGCGCGCGGAGCCGCCGATGTTGCCGTACGCCACCTCGCCCACGTGCAGGGCGAGCCCGAAGGCGATGGGGCTCGCGGCCGCGGCGTTGCGCACCGCGAGCGCCGCGAAGGCAGCGTCGGCAGCCGCGAGCGCTGCGGCAGAGCGCGCGGGCGCCTCCTCGGCGCTCGTGAACGGAAAGATGGCGAGCAGGCCGTCCCCCATGAACTTCAAGACCTCGCCGCCGCACTTCTCGATGGCCGGCACCTGGCAGTCGAAGAGCTCGTTCAGGGTGTCGATGACCGCGCGCGCCGGCAGACGCGCCGACAGCTCGGTGAAGCCGCGCAGATCGGAGAACCAGATGACGGCCTGCAGCGTCTCGATCGAGCCCTTGAAGATGCGACCCGCGAGGATGCGCTCGCCCGAGTGGTGCCCGACGTAGGTGTCGAGCAGGTTCGAGGCGGTGCGACGCAGGGCGAGGATCTCCGCCACGCGCGCGAGCGGGCGCGCGACGTCGCGCAGCACCTCGAGGTCGGCCGCGCCGAAGCCGGCCGCGGCCCTGGTGGCGAAGGTGACGGCCTGCGTCTCGCCGTTCAGGAACGGCAGGGGCAGGCACAGGTAGTCGGTGAAGCCCTCGGCGGCGAGCTCGCGGGCGACCGCGAACTCCGCCAACCCCTCGCCCGCGGCGACCTGCAGGCGCAGCTCGCGGCGCGACTCCATCGCGACGTTCACCGGGCTCTGGCGGAAGGTGGGCGAGTCGCGGATCGCCAGGGTGAGCTCGCCGACCTTCACCGCCTCGCCGCGATTCCAGCGGAACGCGCGCCCGAGCACGCTCGGGTGCAGCGTGGTGACGAACACGCCGAGCCGGTCGAGCGGCACGCCCGCCGCGCACAGGCCGTCCGCCAGGCGCGCGGCCACGTCCGGGGCGGCGGCCGCCCCGGGGGCGCCGTCGACGAGCCACTCGAACAGGGCCGCCGCCCGGTGCATCGGCTCAGCGCAGGAGCTCGCCCGCGCGGGCGCGCTTCACGAAGCGCCCGCCACCCGCGGTCACGAGCTTGCCGTCCTCGGCGATGACGCGCCCGCGCGACAGCACGACCTCGCTGTAGCCCTGCACGACGACGCCCTCGTAGGCGCTGTAGTCGACCTTCATGTGGTGCATGCGCGGGTTGCCGACGCCGATGGTCTCCTTGCGGTTCGGGTCGAAGACGACGATGTCGGCGTCGGAGCCGACGGCGACCGTGCCCTTCTTCGGGTAGAGCCCGAAGGTGCGCGCCGCCGCGGTCGAGGTGAGCTCGACGAAGCGGTTGAGGCTCATCTTGCGTCCGACGACGCCGGCGTCGTGGATGAGGCTCATGCGATTCTCGAGGCCCGGCGCGCCGTTCGGGATCTTGCGAAAATCGTTCGCGCCGAGCTCCTTCTGACCCTTGAAGCAGAAGGGGCAGTGGTCGGTCGCGATGTTGCCGAGGTGACCGAGCTCGAGCCCGCGCCAGAGCACGTCCTGGTTCCACTTCTCGCGCAGCGCGGGCGTCATGACCCATTTGGCGCCCTCGAAGTTGGGCCGCTCGTAGTAACTCTGGTCGAGCAAGAGGTACTGCGGGCAGGTCTCGGCCATCACGTCGACGCCGCGCGCGCGGGCGCGCTTCACCTCCTCGAGCGCGTCCGCGCACGACAGGTGCACGATGTAGAGCGGCACCTCGGCCACCTCGGCGATGGCGATGGCGCGGTACACGCCCTCGGCCTCCATGCGCGTCGGGCGCGTGAGCGCGTGGTACTTGGGCTCGAGCTTGCCGTCCGCGACGGCCTGCTTCACGATCTCGTCGATGACGATGCCGTTCTCGGCGTGCATGCAGATGCGCGTGCCGTTCTCGCCGGCGCGGCGGAAGGCGCGGTAGAGCGTGCCGTCGTCGACGTAGAGCACGCCCGGGTAGGCCATGAAGAGCTTGTACGAGGTGACGCCCTCGTCCACGAGCCGGTTCATCTCGGAGAGCCGCTCGTCCGGCAGGTCCGTGATGATCATGTGGAAGCCGTAGTCGATGGTGGCCTTGCCCTCGGCCTTCTTGTGCCAGGTGTCGAGCCCCTCGAGGGTCGAGCGGCCCTTGGTCTGGATGGCGAAGTCGATGATGCTGGTCGTGCCGCCGAAGGCCGCCGCCCGGGTGCCGCTCTCGAAGTCGTCGGCCGAGTTCGTGCCGCCGAAGGGCATGTCGAGGTGGGTGTGCGCGTCGATGCCGCCCGGGATGACCAGCTTGCCCGCGGCGTCGATGACCTTGTCGGCGCGGACCGTGAGCCCCTGCCCGATGAGCGCGACCTTCTCACCCTCGACGAAGACGTCCGCGAAGTAGTCGTCCGCCGCCGTCACCACTCGCCCGTTCTTGATGAGCACCGACATGGCCGGGATGCTACCGCGCCGCCGGGCGCTGCGTCACGGGCTTCGGCGCGTCACTTGGCCGTGTGCGCGAGCGCGAAGGCGTAGCGGTCGGCGCCCTTCTCGACCTCGGCCTTGACGAGGTCGGCGCCGCCGTGGCCCGAGTGCTTCTCGATGCGCAGGAGCACCGGTCCGCCCGTCGAGTCGGCCTGCAGGAGCGCCGCGAACTTCCGCGCGTGCATCGGGTCGACGCGATCATCGTGGTCGGCGGCCAGGAACAGGGTCGCGGGGTAGGCCGTGCCCGGCGCCACGTGGTGGTAGGGCGAGTACGCGAGCAGCGCCCGGAACTCTGCCGGGTCGTCGACCGTGCCGTACTCGCTCGCCCAGGTGCGGCCCGAGCCGAACTTGTGGTAGCGCACCATGTCGAGCAGCGGCACGCCGCAGAGGACGGCGCCGAAGAGATCCGGTCGCTGCGTGAGGGCGGCGCCCACCAGGAGGCCGCCGTTCGAGGCGCCCGAGATCGCGATCCGCGAGGGACGCGTGTACTTCTCGGCGACGAGGTACTCGGCCGCGCCGATGAAGTCGTCGAAGACGTTCTGCTTCTTCAGCAGCATGCCGTCCTCGTGCCACTTCTCGCCATACTCGGCGCCGCCGCGCAGGTTCGCCACGGCGAAGACGCCGCCGCGCTCGAGCCACGGGTAGATCGAGGCCATGAAGACCGGCGTCTCGTTCGCCTGGAAGCCGCCGTAGCCGTAGAGGTAGACGCGCGCGCTCGCGTCCTTGACGAGGTCCTTCCTGCGCACGACGAACATCGAGATCTTGGTGCCGTCCTTGGAGGGGTAGAAGACCTGCTCGACGACGTACGGGCTCGGGTCGACGGGCACCTCGATCTTCGAGTAGAGCTCGGCCTGGCCGGTGGCGATCGAGGTCGCGTAGATCTCGCGCGGCACCGTGTAGGACTCGTAGGAGTAGTACGCCTCGTCCTCGTCCTGCCGCCCGATGGGCCCGCCCACCGAGCCGATGCCGGGCAGGCCGAGCTCGCGCACGAGCTTGCCGTCGAGACCGTACACGGCGACGAGGCTCGAGGCGTTCCGGAGGTAGGAGACGACGAGCTTGCCCCCGAGGATCGAGAAGCCGTCCATGGCGGCGTCGGCGCGCTCGGGCACGAGCTCCACCCAGGAGCCGCGGTCGGGCCGCCGCGGATCGACGCGGAAGATGCGCCACCGCGGCGCGCCCTCGTCGGTCTGCACGTAGAGCTGATCCTGGTAGGCCTCGACGCGGTAGTGCGCCTTCTTGCCCACGGCGAGCGGGACGAAGGCACCGCCCGCGGGGCGGCCGGCGTTCTTCTGCTCGTCGCGGAGGAACACCTCGTCGCTCGTCCAGCCATGCGAGATGGTCACGACGAGCCAGTGCCCATCGCGGCTGAGGTCGCCGCTCACGAAGATCTCCGGATCGCCCGTCTTCGGGTGCACGAGCGCGTCCTTCGACGGGTCCTCGCCGAGCTTGTGGAAGCGCACCTCGGCGAAGCCGGGCCGCTCGTCGACCGGGATCTTCGGGTCGGTCGGCAGCCACGTGTAGTAGAAGCCGTCGCCCTTCGGGGTCCACGAGGCGGAGGCGTACTTCGCGCCGAGGATGACGTCGATCGGGCTGTCGGCTCCGGCGGCGAGGTCGCGCACGTAGAGCGTCGCCTCGTCGCTGTTGTTCTGGCTCTTCTTGTACGCGACCTTCGAGCCGTCCCAGCTCGCCTGCCAGCCGGCGAGCGAGACGCTGCCGTCCTCGCTCCAGCCGTTGGGGTCGAAGAGCACCTGCTCCGCGCCGGCCTTGCCCTCCTTCCAGTAGACGATCGACTTCTCCTTCTTCGCGTGGCGACGGCTGTAGAAGTAGCGACTGCCGCGGTGCACCGGCGCCGACAGCGAGTCGACGTAGAACAGCTCCTTCAGGCGCGCGGCGATGGCGTCGCGCTCGGGGAGCTTCTGCAGCTCGCCGCGGGCGAGCGCATCCTCGGCGTCCATCCAGCGCTGCACTTCCGGGTTCTTCTCGTCCTCGAGCCAGCGGTACGGGTCGGCCACGCCGACGCCGTGGATGACGTCGACGACCGTCTCGCGCCGCGCCGGCGGATAGCGCCGGCGCGCCGGCTCGGGCGCGGGCTCGGCGCTGGCAGCGGGGACGGGGCTGGCCGGGACGGGCACGGGCTTCTGGCTCTGCGTCATGGAGGTGGTCGGGGTGCAGGCGAGGAGCGCGGCGGCGAGGCAGACCTCGGCGCAGGCGCGCGCCGCGCCGCACGGACCGGAGCGGCGAGGACGGGCGTGCACGGCCTTCATGCCGCCGAAGGTACGACAACACGCCCGCGGCGCGAGCAGGAATTCGAGGCGAGCCCGTGCCCGCAGCCCCGGGCGGCAGCGCTCTGCAGGTACCGAGAAAGAGAAACCACTGAGACACGGAGACACGGAGAGCTGCACGGAGCCGGCGAAGTTCAGGGGCCCCTCCGTGTCACGCTCCGTGCTTCCGTGTCTCCGTGGTTCCGCTCGCTCGCTTCCGGGCGGATCGAGTGACTGCTGTGGCAAACCGGGCGGCTCGGCGCCCGCGCCGAGCTCCGTGGTTCTCTCGGCGTGGGTCAGGGGGCGACGCCGACGACGCCGTCGCTCGGTGGGGTCGTGACGACGAGCTGGTTCGGCCGCTTCTCGTAGGCGCAGCCGGCGCAGGTCACCGTGTAGCCCTGCGGGTAGGCGCGGTCGGGGATCGACAGCTCCGTCGGCGCCGCGAGCGCCGGGTCGGGCTCCCACGCGAAGGTGAAGGTCGAGGTCGTCTCGTCGAAGGCGATGGTGCGCGGGGTGCCGGCGACGCGCTCCGGGAAGGGCCGCGCGACGACGTCGAGGAGCACGTCCTTCTCCGCCCCCGAGTCCTCGAGCAGGCCGTAGCCCCCGCTGTTGCGGTCGTAGGCCCAGTAGGTCGAGCCGGCGCGTGCGCTCGCCGTGCCGTCGTAGGCTGCGTCCATGTACTCCGTGATGCCCGGCGAGCTCGAGGTGCCGCCGTACTCGCCGATCCACAGGGCGGCGCCGCGCAGCGCGGCCTCCTCCACGAGCGCGGCGTAGCGCACGAGGAAGGCTTCGCGGTGCGCGGGGTCGAAGCCGTTGCCCTGCTCGGCCGAGGCGTCGTAGGCGTGCGGCGCGTAGACCCAGTTGCCGAACGAGAAGCCGGGCAGGCTCGTCGGCACGCCGAGGTTGCGGCTGGCCGACGGCTCGAGGAAGGCGACCCAGCCGGGCGCGAGCTCGCGGACGCCGGCCACGATCTTCTCGTAGAACGGCGCGAGCACAGTGCTCTCGAAGGAGCCCATCGGCGCCGAGCCCCAGTGCGGCTCGTTCATCGGCTCGAAGCCCACGACGGCCGGGTGCGTGGCGAAGCGTGCGGCGAGCGCGCGCCATGCCCCGAGAAAGTGCGTCTGCAGGGCCTCGCCGTGCCAGAAGCCGTCCACGCACGCGAGCACCTCGGGGCTCTGGTAGTTGAGGAACCAGGGCGTGATGGGCTGGAAGGCCGCGTAGTGCGCCTCGTCGCAGGTCCAGCGCGGCGCGCCGTCGAAACCGAAGCCCTCGCCGTACACGTCCTGGTGCATGTCGAGCACGACGTGGAGGCCGGCGTCCCCGGCCCAGTCGAGCCGGAGCTCGAGCGCGTCGAGGTAGGCCTCGTCGTAGACCCCCTCGTCGGGCTCGACCGCCGCCCAGGTGGTCAAGAAGCGCAGCGTGTTCATGCCCCACGCGCTCCGCACGCGCTCGAAGTCGACCGCCTGGTGGAAGCCGAAGTAGGGCGCCTGCTTGTGGGCACCGGCGAGGTTCACGCCCCGCAGGAGCACGACCCGACCGTCGTCCTGCCGCAGCCAGCCGTCGCTCACGCGCCAGCCACTCGGCGCCGGCGGGGCCTCCCCGCCGCCGCCGCCGCAGCCGCCCGCCGCCGCCGCGACGGCGAAGAGGCAGGCGGCGACGGGAGCGCGGCGTCCGACCATGGGCGCGCGGCTCAGCAGTCGGAGGGACAGCTCCACGGGGTCTCGCCGCACTGCGGCTCGCACCACATGTTGCCGCAGGCACAGAACTGGAAGCAGTCCTGCGAGCAGCTCCACAGGCTCTCGCCGCACTCGGGCTCGCACACGCCGTTGCCGCACTGGCAGCCGGAGCCGCAGTCCATCGGGCAGCTCCACGGGTCCTCGCCGCAGCCGGGGTCGCACACGAAGTCGCCGCACATGCACACGCTGCCGCAGTCCGTCGGGCAGCTCCACGGATCCTCGCCGCACTCCGGCTGGCAGAACAGATCGCCACAGATGCAGCCGCCGCCACAGTCCATCGGGCAGCTCCACGGGTCCTCGCCGCAGTTCGGATCGCAGAAGAAGTCGCCGCAGGTGCAGACGCTGCCGCAGTCCATCGGGCAGCTCCACGGGTCCTCGCCACACTGCGGCTCGCACATGAAGTTGCCGCAGCTGCAGGCCGAGCCGCAGTCGATGGAGCAGCTCGCGGTGTCCTCGCCGCACTCCGGCTGGCACCAGAAGTTGCCGCAGGAGCAGTTGCTCGAGCAGTCCTGCGAGCAGGTCACGATGGTCTCGCCGCAGGCGGCGCTGCACACCCCGTCGCCGCACTGGCAACCGACCGGGCAGTCGGCCGGGCAGCTCGCCGTGGTCTCGCCGCACGAGGGCTGGCACAGTGCATTGCCGCAGGCGCAGGTCTGGCAGTCCTGCGGGCACGTCTGGGCGGTCTCACCGCACGCCGGCTCGCAGAACTGGTTGCCGCAGGTGCACGCGACGGCGCAGTCCTGGGAGCAGGTGAGCACGTCCTCGCCGCACTCGGGCTGGCACTGGAAGTTGCCGCACACGCAGTTGACGCCGCAGTCCGCCGGGCAGGTGTTGAGGTTCTCGCCGCACGCGGGCTGGCACTGCCCGTTGCCGCACACGCAGCCGCCGCCGCAGTCCTGGGGGCAGGTGCTGCCGGTCTCGCCGCAGACCGGCTGGCACATCGCGTTGCCGCACTGGCAGGTCATGCAGTCGAGCGAGCAGTTGCTGGCGTTCTCGCCGCACTGCGCCTGGCACTGGCCGTTGCCGCAGATGCAGGGCTGACCGCAGTCGAAGGAGCAGGTGAAGGGATCCTCCCCGCAGCTCGGGTCGCAGACGGCGTCGCCGCACAGGCAGCCCCCGCCGCAGTCCTGCGGGCAGATCCAGGAGTCCTCGCCGCACTGCGGCTCGCACACGAAGTTGCCGCAGACGCAGCCGCCGCCGCAGTCCTGCGGGCAGCTCCACTGTGTCTCGCCGCACTGCGGCTCACAGGCGAGGTTGCCGCAGATGCAACCGCTCGGGCAGTCGGTCGGGCAGCTCCACTGATCCTCGCCGCACTGCGGCTCGCACACGAAGTTGCCGCACTGGCAGCCGCCACCGCAGTCCTGCGGGCAGCTCCACTGGCTCTCGCCGCACTGCGGCTCGCAGGCCAGGTTGCCGCACTTGCAGCCGCCGCCGCAGTCGGGCGGGCAGCTGAGGGCGTTCTCGCCGCACTGCGGCTCGCACAGGAGGTTGCCGCAGGCGCAGACGCTGCCGCAGTCCACCGGGCAGCTGTTCTGGGTCTCGCCGCACTGCGGCTGGCAGGTGCCGTTGCCGCACACGCAGCCGCCGCCGCAATCCTGTGGGCAGCTCTGCGGCGTCTCGCCGCACTGCGGCTGGCAGGCCGCGTTGCCGCAGAGGCAGCCGCCGCCGCAATCCTGTGGGCAGCTGCCGGGGGTCTCGCCGCACTGCGGCTCGCACAGCAGATTGCCGCACGCGCAGCCGCCGCCGCAGTCCTGCGGGCAGCTCCACTGGCTCTCGCCGCACTGCGCCTGACAGAGGCCGTTGCCGCAGAGGCAACCGCCGCCACAGTCCTGCGGGCAGCTGTTCTGCGTCTCGCCGCACTGCGGCTGGCAGGTGCCGTTGCCGCACAGGCAGCCGCCACCGCAGTCCTCGGGGCAGTTGAACTGGCTCTCGCCGCACTGCGCCTGGCACTGCCCGTTGCCGCACAGACAGCCCCCGCCGCAGTCCTGTGGGCAGCTGTTCTGGTTCTCGCCGCACTGCGGCTGGCAGGCGCCGTTGCCGCAGACGCAGCCGCCGCCGCAGTCGATGGGGCAGCTCGCCGGGTTCTCGCCGCACTGGGGCTCGCAGAGGGCGTTGCCACACATGCAGCCCCCGCAGTCGGGGCAGTTCTGCGGGTTCTCGCCGCACTCCGGCTGGCACATGCCGTCGCCACACACGCAGGTCTGGCCGCAGTCGGGCTGACAGTTGAAGGGCGTCTCGCCGCACTCGGGCTGACACCAGAGGTTGCCGCACATGCAGTTGCCGCAGTCCGGGCAGTTCTGGGGGCTCTCGCCGCACTCCGGCTGGCACGTGCCGTCGCCGCAGAACACGTCGGGCGGGCAGCTGCAGTCGCCTGGGCAGACCCACGGGTCCTCGCCGCAGTCGACGCTGCACTTGCCGTCGCCGCAGAACGAGCCCTCGCAGCCGCAGTCGATGGCGCAGTTCAGCGCGGTCTCGCCGCACTCGGGCTGGCAGAGGGTGTTGCCGCACACGCAACCGCCGCCGCAGTCGTCGGGGCAGCTCTCCAGCGTCTCACCGCAGCCGGCCTGGCACGCCCCGTCGCCGCAGAACGCGTTGGGCGGGCAGGAGCAGTCGTCGGGGCAGCTCCACGCGTCCTCGCCGCAGCCGGGCTCGCACACGGAGTTGCCGCAGGCGCACGCGGCCGCGCAGCTCTTCACGGCCGGATCGCACACCTCGGAGCTGGCGGCGCAGTCCGCGCAGGTCTGGCCCTGCGTACCGCAGGCGTCATCCGCGACGCCGGAGAGGCACGCGCCGTCCCGACAGCAGCCGTCGGGACAGCTCTCGGCGTCGCAGCTCGGGCCGCCCCCGGCGCCGCCGGTGGCGTTGCCCCCGGGCGAGCTCTTGCCGAGCGGCGTGCGTCCACAACCCACGGTGACGGTGAGAAGCGCGAGCACCGCGATCTGCCCCATCACGCCCAGAAGAAGCCAACGACGAAGCATGTTTCACCTTCCGCACCTACACTCTACCACCGGCGTCCGATCGGGAGCGTTCTACTTGCATGATGGCCGGCCGCGGCGGCGGCGATCGCGGAATCGACAGCCGCGCCCCGCCGGGTCAGGGCCCGCCGAACAGCGTCCGCTGCACACAGCCGGGCACCGCCGGGCACTCGAGCTCGAGGCACCGCCCCGCCCGGGCGAGCACCGCGTCGGAGAACACCCGGTAGCGCTCGAGGCAGTCGCCCTGATCCGGGTCCTGCCCGCAGCGCGCGCCGCGGCGGGTGGCGGCGGCGCAGAAGTGGCGCACGGCCGGGCTCGGCGGCAGATCGTGGCGCGCCAGGGTCTGGCACCCCCCGACCGCCCCGGCCAGCATGGAGATGCCCGCGCAGTCGAGCAGATCGAGGCAGCGCGCGACCCCCCAGAGGTAGTCGCCGCGCAGCCCCGCGATCGGAGGGGCCGGCACCTTACCGCAGCTCGCGGGGCAGGCCGGGTCGGGCTCGCTCCCCGACTCGCGCCGACAAGCGTCCGAGCGGTCGCAGTAGGCCTGGCACGGGGCCGGGCCGCGCGGGACGTCGTTCACCTCGGGCGCGGCCTCGTCGCGTGAGGGCTCGGACGGTGGCGCCGGGGGCCCGCAGCCCACCCCGAGCGCGCCGAGCCACACCCCGGCTCGAAGCCACCCGCCACGCCCCCTGCGCGCGCCTTGTGTCCACACGTCGCGATTGTATCGCAGTCTGCGCCGGCCACGGCTTCATGTCGCGCCGTGGCCGTGACAGCATGTCCGCCATGAGGACTCGCGTCCGGCTGCGGCGACTCGGGGCGGCCGCGCTCGCGCTCGTCGGCGCGCTCGGCTTCGGCCCCGGCTGTGGCGACGCGCCCGGTGGGGGCACGGGCGCGGGCGGGCCCGGCTCCGCGCCCGCGAGCTCCGCTCCGCCCGAGCCGGTCTTCGACATCGACGGCTTCTGCGAGAGAGCCATGGGCGTCGGGCGCCCCTGCCAGGGCGACGACGCCGTCCTCGAGGGCAACAAGATCGGCTACTGCGCCACCCTCCTGCGGGAGGCGCGCGACGCGCGGCGCGTGCACTTCGACCGCGCCGCCGCGGCCGCGTGCCTCGCCGAGATCCCGAAGGCCTCGCCATCCCTGCCCGAGCGACGCACGCTGCGCCACCTCGCCGAGCGCATCCCGGCGTGCCGCGAGATCGCGGTGGGCGAGGTGCCGCGCGGCGCCGAGTGCGCGCGCACGATGGAGTGTGCGCCCGGGCTCGTGTGCGTCGGGGCGCGCTGCGCGACGCCGGGCGCCGCGGGCGACGCGTGCAGCGTGGTGAAGGAGGACGGCAGTCCGTTCGCGCGCTCGAGCTGCGGCCCCGCCCTGCGCTGCGTCGCGGGCAAGTGCGCCGCCGGCGCGGCGGCCGGCGGCAAGTGCGACACGAGCGAGGCCTGCGCGGCCGAGCTGCGCTGTCGCGGCGGCATGTGCGCCCCGGGCAAGCCGCTCGAGGCGGGCGCGGCGTGCGAGCTCACCGAGGACTGCGCCTCGGGCCACTACTGCGGTGGCAAGCCCCCGAAGTGCACGCCGAAGCAGAAAGAAGGCGAGGCGTGTGCCGCCACGGACGCGTGCCTCGGCAACTGCAGTCGCCAGGTGGACCCCGCCCGCAGCCGCTGCGTCGCGTACTGCGGCTCGGGCTGACCGATTCGCGCTGCGCGCGGGCTGCACGCTCCTGATTGGGTCTCTAGGGCGTCGGAACCGGATCCGGCAGGGGCGCGCGCCACAGGTGCACCCGGTAGGCCTCCGTGCGCCGGCGCACGCCCGGCGCCGGCACGCGCGGCACGACCGAGATGGTCTGGCGCGCCGGGACGCCCGGGATCTCGAAGTCGTTCGACACCACGCGCGCGCCGAAGCGCAGCTTGGCGAGCTGCGGCAGGAGGCGCTTGTTGTACTCGGGCGACAGGTACAGCGTGACGACGGTCGCCGGCGACAGGTCCACCGTGAACATGTCGGCCTCCTCGACGCGCACGAGCTCTGCCACCCCCGCGCGGCGCGCCGCCTCGCGCGCCTCGGCGACGCGCGCCGGATCGACGTCGAAGCCGACGGCCCGCGCGCCGCGCTTGGCCGCGGCGACGAGGATCCGGCCGTCGCCGCAGCCGAGGTCGAACACGACGTCTTCGCGCCCCACGTTCGCGAGCGCGAGCATCGCGTCGACGACGTCGTCGGGCGACGCCGCGAAGGCGAGCTCGGGCGGCCGCGGGGCGGCCGAGGCGCTCGCCGCGGTCGCCACGCCGGGCGCGGACGGCCCTGCGCTCGCGCTCGCGCTCGACGCCGGCGCGGT
>JACRDA010000407.1 GCA_016212965.1 Myxococcales bacterium | reverse complement strand
GCCGTCGCCGGGTCCTTGCCCTCGCGGCGCGCGCGCGCCACGGCCATGGCGTCGGTGCGCGACAGGTTCGCGGCGACGAGGCGGGCGCGCGCGCCGAGCGCCGCCGCGAACACCGGCCGGTACATGGACCACGCGGGCCACCCCGAGGCGTCCCAGCGCAGCGCCGCCGCGAGCGCGTCGACGTCGGGCGGGCTCGTGGCGCTCCGGGCGAGGAGCTCGTCGACGACCGGCTGCGCCGCGACGTCGATCATCTCGAAGGCGACCGCGCGCGCGCGCCCGACGCGTGCGAGCCCCGTGACGAGCTCGGCCTGCAGCCGATGGTGGTCGCGGTTGTCGTGCTTCTCGCCGAGCAGCACGTAGCGCGCACGCGCGAGCGCGGCCTCGAGCTCGGCGCGCGTCGTGAAGACGCGGGCGCCCGGCCGGTAGATCCGCCCGACGAGGGGGTGGTCGGCGAGCAGCGGCTGCTGCCAGCCGCCGTCCGCGACGGGGGACGCGGACGGCGCCGCGCTCGGCGGCGGTGCGGTCACGGCGGACGGCGTCGCGCTCGGGGGCGCGAGCGCGCTCGGCGTCGGATGGCAGGCGGCGAGCGCCGTCGCGGCGAGGAGCACGCGGGCGAGCGACCGGGGTCGGAAGGGGCTCGCGGTCATGGGCTCGCCCACGATGGACCGACCCGGGCCGGGGTCAAGGGCTCTTATCGAAGTGGGCAGGCATTTCACCTCTCGAAGGGCCGCGCGCTACACTGCCGACCGGACCTCGATGGACCGCAGCGACGCCGACAGCAGAGACGAGCCGCTCGGCGCGTACCAGGTCGTACGCCAGCTGCGGGGCGCGGAGCGCGACATCTACCTCGCGCGCAAGGGCCTCGGCGCGCCGGAGCAGCTGCTCGTGGTCGTCGAAGGCAACGTCGCGGACCGCGCGCGGCTCAAGGCGGAGCTCGCGCGCCTACGCGGCGTGGAGCACGACGCCATCCTGAAGCCGGTCGAGACCTTCACGCTGAAGGGCAATCGCACCGTGCTCGTGTTCGGCGACTTCTCGGGTGCGAGCCTCCACCGCGTGATGGTCCAGCTCCAGAACGACTCGGAGCGCATGGCGCTCACGGCCGTGTGCTACATCGGCGCGCGCATTGCCGAGGCGCTCGCCGCCGCGCACGGCGCGACCGACGAAAAGGGCGCCCTGGCGCCGATCGTGCACGCCCACGTGGCGCCGGAGCAGGTGCTGCTCGCGTGGAGCGGCGCCGTGCGCCTGCTCGGACTCGGCCTCGGGCCCTTCATGGAGCCCTCGCGCCTCGAGGCCCGGGAGCGCGGCACCGAGCCCTACGTGGCGCCCGAGCTGCGCGGCAAGGACGCGCCGGCGACCATCGAGGCGAACGTGTACTCGCTCGCGGCGATGGTGTGGGCGCTGTTCAGCGGACGCGACCCGCCCGCCAAGGTCAAGGCTGCGCCGGTGCGCAGCGTGCGCACGGACGTCCCCGCGCGCATCAGCGACGCCATCGAGCGCAACATGAGCCCCGATCCGGCGGCACGCGACGTGAGCTGCCGCGAGCTCGGCGAGCTGCTCGGGGAGATCGGCGCGCGCAAGGGGCGCGACGAGCTGCGCTGGAACCTCGAGGTGTTCCGCGCGCTCATCGCCATCGGCGACGACGACGTCACGAGCGTCGAGGCCTTCCCGGTGAGCCGGCCGCGGCCGGGCGCCGCGCCGGCCGAGCGCGAGCCCGCGCCGCCGGCGCCGTCCGACGAGGCGCCCACCCCGCGCGTGACCGACAAGCAGCTCGCCGGCGAGCCCGGGCACGGCGCGAGCGCGGTCGGGCCTGCGGCCAAGAAGGCCAACGGGGGCTCGGTCCGGGATCGGCTGGCAAAGGCGCGCGGCGCCGAGACGGCCGATGCGGGCCAGGTCCCCGGCGCGGCCGCCACGCGCGGCGCCGGCACGCTGCGCGGGATGGCGCGCGGCGAGGTCCCGAAGACGCCGGCGGGGACGGAGCGGACCGCGCCCGGCAAGCAGAGCCGGAGCCCGAGCTCGTTCGAGCGCCCGCGCGGGCTCGCGGCCAAGGGCGCCGACGACGCGCGGCGCGAGGAGGAGGAGCAGAACTACACGCCGAGCAGCGAGGACTCGGTGACGATGGTGCGCGGCTGGCACGAGAAACTGGCCAAGGATGCCGAGGCCG
>JACRDA010000409.1 GCA_016212965.1 Myxococcales bacterium | reverse complement strand
TCCTTGAACGCGCCGAGCTCCCGCTCGATGGTCGCGAGCAGCTCGAGGGCGCGCGCACTGGCGCCGCGCTCCTCGAGCGCCGCGGCCAGAAGATAGTGCAGCTCCGCGGTGTCGCGCCCGAGGGGTCGCTGCGCCACGCCGTCCTCGAGGTAGCGGAACGCGACCTCGTGGCTCAGCCCGGCGATGCGCGCGTAGTAGGTCTCGGGCTGACTCGACGCCGCCCCGACCGTGCACCACGCCGCGGCCGCGCGCTCCTTCATGCCGGCGAGCTCGTACAGCTCGGCGGCGCGCTCGTGGTTGCCGCGCCGCGCGACGAGGGGCGCGGCCTCGCCCGGCGCGCCGAGCAGGTTGACGTAGAGGTGGATGGCCTCGTCCACGAGGTCGGCGTCGCGGTACACGTCAGCGGCCTGGCGGATGAGCCCGACGGCGAGGAGCGCCTCGGCGGCGTCCGTGCCGAGCCGGCGCAGCTCGTCGGCGCCGGCCGAGCCGACCTTGTCGCGGAAGCTGCGCTCGAGCCGCTCGGCGCGCGCGCTCGGCGACCCCTCGTCGTTGAGGGTCGGGGGCGCACCATCGGGCGAGAGCAGCGTGGCCGGTGCCACGCCGCTCGCCCCGGGGCCGAGGTCGAGGTCGCCGAGGTCGAGGGGGCCCTCGGCCGGGATCGAGCCCGTCGCGGTCGCGGGCGCCGCGTCCGGCTCAGGCAACCGTTCGCGCGGCGCGACCGGCGCGAGACGGCGCATCTCGACCGCCTTGTCGTCCATGCCGGCCTTGACGTACCAGCGCGCTGCCTGCTCGAAGTCCTCGCCGCGCTCGAAGGACTCGGCGGCCACCCGCGCCTTGCCGGCGCGCGCGGCCACCTTCGCGGCCGTGAGGGGCTGCTGGCCGCGCATGTAGTAGTCGATGGCGGCGTCGACGCGCCCGACCGAGAGCGCGATGCCAGCGGCCTCGCCGTACTTGCCGCTGGCGAGCGCCTTGTCGATGGCCGCCTCCGCGGCGCGCGGCGCGCCGCGACGCCGCCGGCTCACCACGAGGGCCGCGACGAGCAAGCCGAGGAGCACCGCGCCGAGCGCGATCAGGATGACGGGGTGGTCGAGGAGCGCCTGCATGGCCTGGGGTCAGAGGGCCACGGTGAGCAGCGCCTCGCTGGCGCCGATGTGGCGGGTCACCATGAGGTAGGTCGCGTACTGGCGGAAGGGCGTGAGCACCTTGTTCGCGAGCGCGAGCTTCTCGATCTCGCCCAGCGACGCGTCCGACAGGATGGCGTCGCGCACGTCGTTCGTGACCTGCAGGGACTCGAATACGACCACCCGCCCCGCGTAGCCCGTCTGGCGGCACGCGTCGCAGCCCACGGGATGGGGCACCTGCACGTTGGCACCGCGCTCGACGAGGCCGCGCGCGAGCAGCCCCTCGAGTACGGCGGGCGCCGGCGGCTGGACCTTGCAGCAGTCCGGGCACAGGCGCCGCACCAGGCGCTGCACCAGCACGAGCGCGACGGCCTGCCCGATGAGCGCCCGCGGGCAGCCGAGGTTCTCGAGGCGCTGCAGCACCGCGATGGCCGTGTTGCCGTGCAGGGACGACAGGACGAGGTGACCGGTCATCGCTGCCTCGAGCGCAATGCTCGCGGTCTCGTGGTCGCGCATCTCGCCGATCGCGATGACGTCGGGATCCTGGCGCAGCATGGCGCGCAGGACCTGGGGGAACCCGAGCCCGACGCCGTGGTTCACCTGCACCTGGGTCACGCCTTGCAGACGGTACTCGACCGGATCCTCCACCATGATGGTGTTGGTGTCCGGCCGGCTCTTGCGGCGGTCGTTCAGCATTGCGTAGAGCGTCGAGCTCTTGCCGGAGCCCGTCGCGCCGGCGACGATGATGGCGCCGTAGGCGCGCGCCAGCGCATTGCGCGCCGTCACGAGCGTGTTGGCGTCCACGAACACGCGCTCGAGCGGGCGCATCATGCTCGCGGCCTCGAGGACGCGCATGACGACCTTCTCGCCGCGACTCGAGGGCATGACCGAGACGCGCAGATCGACCTCGCGGGTGCCGACCGTGATGCCGATGCGCCCGTCCTGCGGCAGGCGCCGCTCGGTCGGGTCGAGCCCGCTCACCACCTTGACGCGCGAAGCGATGCCGCGCGCGAACGACGCGGGCAGGAACTCCGTCCAGTCGCGCAGCACCCCTTGCTGGCGGAAGCGCACGCGCACCTGCGCAGCCTCGGGCTCGACGTGGATGTCGCTCGCCTCGCGCTCGAGCCCGGCGGCGATGATGCGGTTGAGCGCCCGGACGACCTCGTCGCCGACGACGCGCCCCGCCTTGTCCGCCTCGACCTGCTCGACCGCCTCGAAACCGAGCGTGTCGGGGTTGACGCCCGCCTTGCCGCGCGCGCCTCCCTCGGGCCCGCGCGCCACCGGGCCGTCGATCTTGAGCCGCGCGAGCGCGTCGGCGAAATCGTCGAGCGCGATCGCCACGACCTCGAAGTCGAGCGTCTGGAGCACGTTGCGGAGCTCCGTCAGCGCCGCCGGGCTCCGCGGCGCCACCATGCCGATCGTGAGCCGCTGGCCCACCAGGCGGAGCGGCAGCAGGCGGTGCTGCTGCACGAGACGCAGCGGCACCATGTTCACGACCTTCGGCGTAGGCTCGAAGTCCGCCACCGCCACGAAGGGGATGACGTCGCCGACGGCGCGCGGTGCGGGCGACGCGACCTCGCGGGGTGGGGCCGGGGCGAGCGATGGCCCGGGGGCTCGGCCGCCGCCCCGCGCCGCGGCCACGCCGAGGTGCACGAGCCGCATCGCGAGGCGCTTGGCGAGCGCGTGCGCCAGCGCCGGCAGACGCTGGCACAAGGTGTCGAGGGCATCGGCCGGCAAGCGCAACGCCACGCACGCCTCCTCGGCGCTCACGCTGAATGGCTGGGCGGCGCGCAGGAGCGGCCCGACCTCGCCGAACAGATCGCCCGCCTGCACCTTCTCCACCGCCTGGGTCTCGCCGGTCGCGGCGTTCACGGCGGCGATGACGGCGCGTCCCCGCGCGAGGATGTAGAGGGCGTCGCCGGGCGAGCCCGCCGCGACCATGGTGCTGCGAGCGGCAAAGGCGAGCGGCTCGCACACGCGCGCGATCTTGGTGGCGAGCATCGGGTCGCTGCCGCGCAGCAGGATGGTGCCGCGCAGCACCTCTTCCATCTCGGGTAGCGATATCTGTGCTCGCTCGGCCACGTTGGCGAGCCCCTTCCGCTACGCACGGCCGGCGGATCGCCGGCGGCCGCGGCAAGCATCTGCGACAAAGCGACACCGTACCATCCGACCCCGACCACGGCCAAGGGGCGGCCCGGTGGCATCCACATTGGCACCGACGCCAACTCGGTTGTCCCATCCGTGCCTCCTTCGTCGAGATCTCGGGCGTTTGCACGAGGGCATGCTTCGTGCTCAGCTTCGGAGCGGTCGCTTCCATGCCCCGCGCCTCCCGCCCCGCCCGACTCGTCGCTTCGTTCCGCGCCCTCGCCTCGCGGTTCGCCGTGCTCGGCGTGCTCGGTGTCCTCGCCCCCGCGGCGTGCCTGAGCCCGACCCTGCCGCTGCCGCCACCCGAGGCCCCCGACTACCTCACTGCGGGCGCCGAGCCGGGCGTGTGGCGCATCGGCGGCACCGCGACCGCCGGCGCGATGGTGCTCATCCGCAACGAGCGCACGGGCGCCATCGTCGGCGTCGAGGACTCCGACGGGAGCTACCTCGTCACGGTCGAGGCCGAGCGCTGCGACACCGCGAGCGTGTTCGAGGTCCTCGGCACGCACGCGAGCGCGTCGACCTACTTCATCGTGCGCGAGACCGTGAACGGCGTGCCGCAGGACGCGCCCTGCACCGCGCCTCCCTGAAGACCTGGCGGGGAGAGGCGGTCCGCCCGAGCCCGAGCCCGAGCCCGAGCCCGTGTTCGTGTTCGTGTTCGTGTCCCTGCCCGGACCCGTGTGCGTGTGCGTGTACGTGCCCGTGCCGGCGAGCTGTTGCCCTCCCCGCCGCGACCGGAATAGATTGCACCATGGCCGTGGACTCTGCTCCGCGCGGGCCGGCCGCCGTCGAGGGCGGCCCCGGACCGCCCGTCATCCTCGTCGTGGACGACGAGCCGGGCATCCGGGGCGTGCTCGAGATCACGTTCAAGCGCCAGGGCTACGCCGTCGTGGCCCTGCCCGGCGTGGAGCCCGCCTGCCAGCTCATCGCCGAGCGGCGCGAGCCCTTCCCGCTCGTCGTCACCGACCTCGTGATGCCGGACGGCTCGGGCCTGGCCGTGCTCGCGGCGGCGCGCAAGAAGTCACCGCAGACCGAGGTCATCGTGATGACGGCCTACTCGACGGTCGAGGCGGCGATCGACACGATGCGACAGGGCGCCTACGACTTCGTCACCAAGCCCTTCTCGCCGAGCGAGATGGTCGCGCTCGCGCAAAAGGCGCTCGAGAAGAGCGCCATCGTCGCCGAGAACGAGCGGCTGCGCGCGCGCCTCGACAGCCTGCGCCCCGACGCGCAGGGCGAGCTCTTCTCGGGCGGGCCGGTGATGGAGCGCATCGGCGCCCTCGTCGCGAAGATCGCCCCGACGCGCACGACCGTGCTCATCACGGGCGAGAGCGGCACGGGCAAGGAGCGCGTGGCGCGCGCCCTGCACGACGCGAGCGACCGCGCCGGCCGCCCGTTCTGCGTCATCAATTGCGGGGCCCTGCCCGAGGCGCTCATGGAGAGCGAGCTCTTCGGCCACGAGAAGGGCTCCTTCACCGGGGCGACGCACGCGCACGCGGGCCTCTTCCGGCAGGCCGACGTCGGCACGCTGCTGCTCGACGAGGTGGGCGAGCTGCCCCCGCTCTTGCAGGTCAAGCTCCTGCGAGTGCTGCAGGAGCGCAAGGTGCGGCCGGTCGGCAGCACCACCGAGGTCGCCGTCGACGTGCGCGTGCTCGCGGCGACGAACCGCGACGTCGAGCAGGACGTGGAGGCCGGGCGCTTCCGCAAGGACCTCTACTACCGCTTGAACGTCATCCGCATCGAGCTGCCGCCGCTGCGCGAACGGTCGGGCGCGGTGCGGCGCCTGGCCGAGCGCTTCGTGGCGCGCTTCGCCGCCGAGCAGCAGAAGGAGGTGCGCGGCCTGACGCCCGACGCGCAGCGCGCGCTCGAGCACTACCCCTTCCCCGGCAACATCCGCGAGCTCGAGAACATGATGGAGCGCGCCGTCGCGCTCGCGGCGGGCCCGGCCATCGCGCACGAGGACCTGCCCGACCACGTCACGGGCCGCGGCACGGAGCCGGCCGTCCGGTGGGCCGAGCTGCCCGAGGGCGGCTGCGAGCTCGATGCCCTGCTCGAGCGGGCGGAGCGACAGCTGCTCGAGCAGGCCATGCGCCGCGCCGGGGGCAAGAGGACCGGCGCCGCGAAGCTCCTCGGCATCACCTTCCGCTCGCTGCGCTACCGGCTCGCGAAGCTCGGCATGGCGAGCGAGGACGACTCGGCCGAGGACGACGGCGAGAAGTAGTTCTCAGTTTCGGTTGTCGGTCGAGCCACGGGCCAGAGCCGGAGCCGCTCGCGCGAGCCGCCGTGTGGGCGCGGCTCGCACCTGAGCTCGGGGAAACGGCCCGCCGGCCTTCACGGAAGTGGCGGGGTGGGAGCGCGGCGGATAGCATCAGGGTGGACGCGATTCGTCAGCTTCCTGCCCGGGCGGTGACAAAGTTTGTCAGTGACGTGGAGCCGTCGGGGCTGGGGGGCGGGCGAGGCGCGCGGATCTCCGTTGGAAACGAGACGTACGGGGTGCCGGCGGGAGCCGGCACGGCGCGTGCTTTCAGAAAGGCGGTTCGACCATGGCGACGCGACGAAGGACCTCTCCGAGACTCCGCCGTGGCTTCACGATGGTCGAGCTGCTCGCGGTGGTAGCCATGATCGGCATCCTGGCGGCCATTGCGGTCGTCGGGTACCAGAAGTACTTCCGCGCGTCCTTCATCGGCGAGGCCAAGGACGTGGTGGGCGCGATCCGGACCGCGCAGACGCTCTACAAGTCCGAGACCCTCGGCTACCTCAACTGCTCGGGCACGGTCACGAACTGGTATCCGGCGGCGCCGGACGGCAAGCCGCGCCACTTCAACGACCCGGGTCACGCGAACTACGACTGCTGGAAGCAGCTCAACGTCGTCACGGACGCGCCGACCCGCTTCGGATACTCGGTCGTGGCGGGCGCACCAGGCCAGCAGGTCCCGGCCCCGAGCACGCTCCAGAAACCCCAATGGCCGACGACGACCGAGCCCTGGTTCATCGTCCAGGCGGCCGGCGACCAGAACAAGAACGGCGTCTTCAGCTACGTCCTGTCCTCCTCGTTCAGCGGTGAGCTGTACGTGGAGAACGAGTACGAGTAGCCGCCGCATCATCGGCGGCGGGACCGGCGCGACCGGCCCCGCCCGCAACGAACGGAGAGACGGAGAACATGAAGAAGGCGATTTCGAGACTGCGCAGAGGCTTCACGCTCGTGGAGCTCATGATTGTCGTGGCGATCATCGGCATCCTGGCCGCGCTGGCCATCTACGGCGTGAGCCGCTTCCTCAGCTCCTCGAAGTCGGGTGAAGCGAAGGACGGCGTCGGCGCCATCACGCGCTTCAGCATCGAGGCCTTCCGCCGCGGCGCGACCCCGGCCGAGGCCCTCGGCGAGGGCTCGAGCGGCACCGGCACCTCGCACCAGCTGTGCGAGACCGCCGCTGCGCCGGTCCCAGCCAACATCACCGCCGTGAAGGGTACGAAGTACCAGCCGAACACCGCCGACGGCAGCGACTACAAGACCGGCGACGCCACCGGCGGCTGGAAGTGCCTGCGCTTCGAGCACAGCCAGCCGACGTACTACCAGTACATGTACACCAAGGCCGCCAGCTGGACGGGCATCGCGGGCATCCCCGCCATCACGGCCACCGACTTCGAGGCCGCCGCCAAGGGCGACGTGAACGGCGATGGCGTGACCTTCTCGACGTTCGCGCGCGTCGGCCGGCAGACGGCTGGCGGCGACGACATCAAGACCGACACCCAGCTCTACGTCGAGAACGAGGCCGAGTGACGCAGTGACCGAAGTCGCGGCTCGCTCCGCACGCACCGGCGCTCGAGCCCCGCGGGGGGACCGGGCGCCGTGCGCCATTTCCGGGGCGAGCACGCGGCGCCGCGGCTACACGCTCGTCGAGGTCATGCTGGTCATCGCGATGGTGGGCATCATCGCGGCGCTCGCGATCTACGGCGTGTCGCGCCAGGTGGCGAGCTCGCGGACGTCCGAGAGCAAGGACAAGATCCGGCTCATCTGCGAGGCCGCAGTCAAGACGTACGTCCAGGACCGTACGCGCGACGTCAACGTGCTCTTGCCGGGCGCCTTCTCGCAGATGAAGAACCGCGTGCTCTGCGGCAGCTCGGGCTGGGTGCCCGACGACCTCGCCAAGGTCAAGGGCGGCAGGAACTACCAGCCGAACAGCGCCGAAGGGCAGGACTTCCACACCGGCGACTGGTTGAACGGCTGGCGCTGTCTGCACTTCGACATCACCGACCCCATCCACTACCGGTACAACTACAGCCTCAACGACGGGGACTGGTCGGGGACGATCTCGGGCGCCGGCGCCCCGGCGTGGTTCGTGGCGCGCGCCGAGGGGGATCTCAACGGCAACGGCGTCCCCTCGCGCTTCCTGCGCGGCGGCGTCGTCGAGAACGACGAGGTGCGCGTCACGAGCGCGCTCTGGTTCGAGAACGAGACGGACTGAACGCGGCTCCGCGCGGCTGGCGCCGAAGGGTGTGCCGTGCTCGAGTAGGCACCGATGGCCCGGCAGTGGAGCGCCCTCGAGATCGCCGCCCTGGTGGCGGTCGGCGGCAGCCTGCTCATGGTCGCCGTTCCGAGCTTCGTGCGCAACCTGGCCGCATCGAAGCTCTCCGAGCCCGTCGACGGGCTCGACCGGCTGGTGCGCAACGCCCTCGTCTACGCCGACACCAAGCCCCAGGACATCAGCTTCCCGCCGTCGGTGCCGCTCACGCCGCCCGAGGTGCCACGCGGCAAGGCCGAGAGCGACGCGCCCGAGCTCTGGGAGCACAAGACCTGGCAGGCGCTGAAGTTCCGCTTCGACGCGCCGCACTACTTCGCGTTCCGCTGGGACAGCGCCTTCGACCCGCAGACGGGCTCGATGCGCTTCGTGGCGACGGCGCACGGTGATCTCGACGGCGACGGCGTGCTCTCGACCTTCGAGGTGCGGGGCGAGCGCCTGCCGGGCCAACCGCCCCGGGTCGTGCCGGGCATGTTCGTGGACCGCGAGATCGAGTGATGGCGGCCTCCGCGCGCGAGCTCGGGCTGACGGCTGCCGCCGTCCTCGCTGCGGTCGGCGCGATCGCGCTCGTGCGGGCGCCGCTCTGGGCCACCGAGCGGCAGGTCAAGGAGCGCTACGACGTCTACGTGCTGCCGCCCCCGGACGAGCTCAAGGTGCTGGCGCTCGGCTACGACTCGGCCGTGGCGGACCTCATCTGGTCGCACGTCATGGTGGAGCAGGGCCTGCACACCGAGGCGCGGCGCCGCTTCGACAACCTCGGCAAATTCTACGACGCCCTGCACGCCCTCGACCCCACCTGGCGCCGGCCCTACCTGTTCGCCGAGACCCTGTTCACGTTCACGGCCGAGACGCCGCCCCTCGAGGACGTGCTGAAGGCGCGCGAGGTCCTCGAGCGCGGCGTGGCGGCTCGGCCGCTCGACGGCGAGCTCTGGGCCGATCTCGGCTACTACACGTCGTTCTACGCGCCGCCGAGCTTCCTCGAGCCCGACCACCCGGAGCTCGCCAAGGCATGGCGCGCCGACGGCATCCGCTTCCTCGAGCGGGCGGCCGAGCTCAGCGGCGGCAAGGCCGAGGTCGGCTGGAGCGCGATCACGGCGGCCTCGGCGCTCTGGAAGAAGGGCGAGACCGAGGCGACGCTGCGCTTCCTGCGGCGCGCGCTCGCCGTCACCGAGGACGAGAACCTGCGGGCCTACATCCGGGCGCAGCTCGCCGCGCTCGGCGCGAGCACCGACCCCGCCATCGAGCGCGCCTTCACCGCGCGCTACCAGCGCTTCTGGCCCTTCTTCGGCAAGTCGCGCGCGCTGTTGCTCGGGCCGCCGCGCGACCCCGCGCGCTGCGCGGGCGCGGGCCACGGCGCCGAGCCCGAGTGCGCAGCGAGCTGGCTCGAGTGGGCCGAGCGCGAGGGAGGCGATCCGTGGCTCGACGAGCGCTGACGGCTCGCAGGCGCGCCCGCGCCCGCGTCAGCCGCCCTCGCTCTCCTTGAAGGTGACGGCGACGGCCTTGTTCTCGCCGGCGGCCACCGTGACCGTGCGCTGCTTGCGACCGCGCGTCTTGTGGATGAAGGTCACGTTGTGCGTGCCCGGCTCGACCTGCTTGGTCTGGGGCACGAGGCCGAGCGGCTGACCGTCGAGCAGCACGTTCGAGGGCGGGATCGAGTTCATGCTGATCGTCGCCTTGCCACCGCCCGCGGGCGGCGGCGTCTTGGCCGAGCTCGAGGCCGGCGGCGTGACCGTCGCGGCGCTGCCCACGAGCGGCGGCTGGACCTCCGGGGCCTGCTGCAGCTCGATGTTGACGGTCTTCTCGGGCTTGTCGTCGTCGAAGGTGAGCGTGTCCTTGAGGTCGGCGAAGCCCTTCTTCGCCGCCTCGAGCGTCCAGCGCTTCGAGGTGTCGAGCGTGCGCTCGATCTTGTTGTCGCGGGTCAGCCTGAAGTCGAGGATCTCGCTCTTCTTGTCGTCCTCGTTGGTGAGCTTGACGCCGGCGGCCGGCGTCACGAGCACGAAGGTGACCTTCACCTTGAGCAGCGTGAGGGCGATCTCGCCGAGGTCCTTCGTGGCCCCCGCGGCGATGTCGACCTCCATCTCCTTGGCGGCGAACTCCTTCGGCCCGACGAGCTTGATCTTCACCGTGCCGGGCTTGAGGTCCTTGAGCTCGTAGGGCTTGCCCTTGTCGAGGGTCGTCTTCTCGACGCCGTCGACGATGACCTTCACGCCGCCCTGCTTGCTCGCGAGCTTGATCGTCGCCGGACCCGTCGCGGGCGGCGGCTGCGAGGCGACGGGCGGGGCGCTCTTCTCCGGCCCGACCGGGGCCGCCACGCCGATGTCCACCGTGACCGGCGTCTCCGCGCCGCTGTCGATCTGGACGTCGAGGACGCGCGAGCCCTTGTCCTTGGCGACGACCTTGACGTTGTACTTGCCGGCCTTCAGGTCCTTGACGGTGCAGGGCGTGTTGTCGCAGCGCCGCTGCCCCTCGATGTACACCTCGGCGACGTCGACGGGCGCACCCTGGTAGACGACGTCGATGCGGAGCGCACCGCCGCCGCCCTTGTCGCTGCGCAGGACCACGAACACGCCCGCGATGATCGCGACCAGGGCGACGAGCGCGATGAGGTAGGGGACGGGCCCGCGGCGCGCCTCGCCCGCAGCGGGGGGCGCCTGCCAGCTCGGCTCCTTCGGGCGCGGCATCGACGGCGGCGAGGGGGCGGGCGCCGGGATCTCGCGCGGCACCGGCGCGGGGGCGGGGATCTGCGCCATGACCGGCGGGGGCGCCGGGGTCGGCACCACCATCGGAACGGCCGCCGCCGTTCGACCGGAGCCCTTGAGCAGTGCGGCGGCCATGCCGACGTTGCGCTTGGCGGTGTCATCGGCGTCGACGCGCACCGCACGCGCGGCCTTCGAGGCCTCGATGCCCTGGAAGAGGTCGGCGCTCTGCTCGGCAAAGACGTGCGTCGACTCCTCCTGATCGTCCCAGTCGAGATCGGCCGTGGCAGCCCCGGGCAGGATGCTGTCGTCGTCGTCCTTGACCGCGATGGCGGGCGCTTCGCTCATGCGGGGCGAGCGCGACGGCGGGGGCGTCGGCTTCGGCAGCACGGCCGGAGCGGAGCCGCCGGAGCTCGGGGCGGTCGGCAGACTCGCGGGCCCGGGGCCACTGCCGCGCGCGGCGTCCTTGCTGGGCGGCGGGGTCGGCGCCGGCAGCGGCGTCGGAGCCGGCAGCGGGACGGGGGCGCCGGCCTCCTTGCCGCGACTCGGGACCTTGGAGGGCGGCGGGAGCGGTCGGCTCGCGGGCCCCATCGGGGTCGAGGTCGGCGGCGGGGGCAGCGGCCTGCTCACCGGTCCCTTGGCGGACGGCGGCGGCAGAGGTCTGCTGACGGGGCCGGACGGCGGCGGTGGGGCCATCATGCCCCCGCGCAGCGTGGCAGGCGCGATCGGTACCGGCTTCTGTGACCCGGCGCGGCCCTTTTTGGACAGCCCCTCGAAGACGTCGAGGTCGCTGCCACCCTTGTCATCCGCCATGTTCTATCTCGAGCTCCTCACGGCCGGTGCGAGCACCGGTGCGCCGCAGTCTCCCGCCTCCCCGAAGACGTCGTGCCCGCGCGGATGGTCCGGCGAGCGAGTTCGGGCGACGCACATCGGGGGTGAAGCGGGTGGCAAGTGGTCTCGCGGCGTTTACACACCGCGCCCGCCACGGCCCGAGCCCACGCAACCCGCCAGGAATGCGGGCGCGTGCTCCAGCCACGGCGAGCGCACAATCGTCTCTCGGCTGGAGTATAGGCGGAATCTCCTCCGGTCCGCCAGTCACCCGACCGCCCGAGTCCGGCGGCGTCGCTCGCGACCCGCTACTGGGCGTCCCCCTTGGGCTTCTTGAAGTAGCGGATCCGCTGAGACTGCAGCGGATGCCACTCGCGCATCGGGACGATCGGGGTGTCCTGGAAGACCCGGCGGCCGCCGGGCACGACAGCCTTGCGGTAGAGATGCACCACCGCCGGATCGGTGCGCAGCCGCTTCGGCGCCCCTGCGAGGTCGGTGTCGCCGCCGAGTGCGACGCCGAGGGTG
Organism: Myxococcales bacterium; assembly: GCA_016212965.1. Classification (GTDB taxonomy): domain Bacteria; phylum Myxococcota_A; class Polyangia; order Polyangiales; family Polyangiaceae; genus JACRDA01. The sequence goes on along the minus strand of JACRDA010000409.1, from coordinate 16,038 downwards.
CGCTCGAGCAGGAGCGGCGCGCCGACGCCCATCGCGCCGAGCAGCTCGACGAGCGCCTTCGGCGCCGCGCCGTCCGGAGCGAGGGCCTCGGCGTACACGAGCATGCCGCGCTCGTCCTGCACGCCTGCGGCCGCCGCGACCTTCGCGGGCGCCTTGTCGGGCTCGAGCCCGGACAGCAGCCGCACGGCATGGGGCACCGGCGCCGCCGGCCCGAGGGAAAAGGCGTCGGGTGAGACCCAGAGCGAGGGCTCGCCCTTCGCGCCCGCCGCGCCGGGGTCGATCGCCGCCACGACGCTCGGGCTCGCCGCGCCACCCTGGGCCGCCTGCGCGCTCGTCGTGAGCATGCGCGGATCGATCTGGAGCAGGCGTGCCGTGCCGCCGCCCGCGAGCGGGGCCTCGCCGAGGGCGAGCGCGTACGGAAAGCCGTGCTGGGGCAGGCCCTTCACGCGCCAGCCCGCGTCCTCGGGCGCCCCGGGCGGCGGCGGCCCCGGCAACAGATCGCGCAGCAGCATGTAGAAGTAATCGCGCGCCTCGCGCTTGATGTAGCGCGGGAAGTACATGAGCCCCATGCCGGCGATGAAGCGTCGCCCGCGGAACTTCCAGCCCTCCATGTCGGGCACGTCGCCCTCGGCCTCGAGCTTGGGCCGCAGCTCCTTGCCGAGCGGCTGGAACGCGGCCGCCGGCTCGACGCGGTAGAACTCGAGCCCGCTGTGGCCGGCGTTCATGTCGAGCGCGAGCCCGTAGCTGCAGCGCGTCTGGATCATCGCCTGCGCGAGCGCCTCGGGCGAGAGATCGGCGCCGTAGAAGTAGGCGATGAACGACTCGGCGGTGAGGCACATGCCCGTGCGCACGGTGTGGGTCTTGTCGGCCCAGTCGGGCGGCGTCCCGCCCCACCAAGTGCGCCCGTACGGGTTGAAGGTGCCGTCCTGCACGAGCACCGTCATGTTCTGCCGGTAGCTCGTCATGTCGTCGGGCAGCGTGGGATCGTTGGGCCAGGTGCCGAGCACGGTGCTGCCATCGCGCAGCACGCCGACCGTCGCGGCGTAGGGCTTGGGCGGCAGGTAGATGACCCCGTCGCTCATCATCCCGAACTCGCCGTGCTCGGCCTGGAACCCGGCGTTGCACGTCGCGGCCAGGCGCCGCAGCACCGACGGGTCGCGCGGCACCATGCCCGCGCCCGTCTCGCCCGTCGCGCTCTTCGGCTCGGCGACGCCCGCCATCGTGTGCAGCTCCACCTGGCGCGGGTCCCAGAGCGCGATGTAGACGACGCTCTGCTTGCGCGTCCGGTCGGAGCGGATGAACGTGGTCGCGAACGCCGCCCCGAGGCCGGGCAGCGTGCGGATGGTGGGATCGTCCGTCTTCGGGTTCCACTCGCCCTCGCCCTGGAGGGCGGGCGTGACCCACAGCTCGAGGGGCGGCGGCGGGACGCCGATGTCGGGATCGACCGGCACGGCCTGCTTGATCGGCGCGAGGTCCTGCTCGTCGCCGATCTCCTCGGCGATCGACGCCTCCGCCGTCTCGCTGCTCGCGAAGTCGCCCGAGCTGCCGAACAGCGACAGCACCCGGAGGCGCACCTGCTTCAGGTACTGCGTGCCCTCCTCGCCGATCCAGGACACGTCGCGCAGCCGATCGGCGCTCCAGGTCTCGAGGTTGCCGGGCTTGGTCTCGACGTACTCCTCGGCCTCGAGCCAGTCGGGGGTGCCCGTCGGCGCGGCGAGGTCGACGAAGCCGCGCCGATCGTCGGCCGTCACCGACAGGCCGCGCTCGTCGAGCGTGAGCGAGAGCGCGTGGGGAGCCGGCTCGACCGTGTAGGTGTAGCGCGCGACCCCGCGAAACCGGCCGGTGTGCTGCAGGTTCGTGAGCGCGATCTGCACCCGCTCGAGCCGCGTCAGCGGCTCGTCGCCGAGGGAGCTGCCGCGCTCGAGGTCGAAGAGCCGGATGCGGTTCGGGCGCGCGTCGTGGACGAGCGGCTGCTCGACGAACGCGAAGCGCCGGCTCGCGCCGCCGGGACCCTGCGAGGTGACGGGGCGCCCCTCGTCGACGGCGCTCGTCTCGGTGAGGTTGTAGGCGGTGCCGAGGTCGAGCAGGACGCCCTCGGGCGAGAGCCGCGCGTAGGCGAGGAACACGTCGTGGGGCTCGCCCTCCCCGGGCGCCGCGCGCGCGACGACCGGCACCGAGGCGACGAGCGAGCGCAGCGCGCCGAGCGGTGGGGCGTCGAGCCAGGCCACGCCCTCGCGGTCGACGACGAGGCCGCGCAGGCCGAGCTCCTCGGCGAGCGCGCTCGTGCGGTCGACGTCGCTCCGCACGTGGTGACCCGTGGTCACGAGGAGCGCGAGCGCCGCGCCGGCGAGCACCAGCCGGTAGCGGTGGCGACGCACGAGGCGCGCGCTCTCGTCGGCCGAACCGCCGCCGCGGTCGGCGCGGCTCTGCACGGTGATTTCCGGCACGACGCTCACCCGAACGCCTTGCCGGGTAGCACTGTTCCCGCCCGGTCGCCATCGCGCCGGGTCGCGTCGGCGCGTCAGCCGGCGGCGAGCTCGACCACGAGCGGGGCGTGGTCGCTCGGGCTCTTGCCCTTGCGCGCGTTGCGGTCGACCGCCACGGCCCGGCAGCGGGCGGCCAGGGCGTGCGAGCCGAGCGCGTGGTCGATGCGCAGGCCGTGGTTCTTCGGGAAGCCGAGCATGCGGTAGTCCCACCAGGTGTAGGCGACGCCGTCCGGGTGCAGCTGGCGGTACAGGTCGACCAGGCCGAGCCCGACCAGGCGCCCGTAGGCGGCGCGCTCCTCGTCGCTGCACAGCACCTGCCCCCGGAACGCCTCGGGGTCGTAGACGTCGCGGTCGCCGGGCGCCACGTTGTAGTCGCCGCACACGCACAAGAGCGGGTGGCGCGCGAGCGCGCGCTCGAGGTAGCGGGCGAGCCGCTCGAACCAGCGGAGCTTGTAGGCGTAGGCGTCCGAGCCGAGCGCGCCGCCGTTCGGCGCGTACAGGCACACGAAGCGCACCCCGTCGTCGAGCGTCGCGGCGGCCAGGCGCGCCTGGGGGTCGTCGTCGCCGTCGCCGAGGCCGAGCTCGATCTCGTCGAGGCGACCGCGGGCGACGATCGCGACGCCGTTGTAGCCCTTCTGGCCGAGCACGGCGGCGCGATAGCCGAGCGCCTCGAAGGGCTCGCGCGGGAAGCCCGACTCGACGCTCTTGATCTCCTGCATGCCGAGCGCCGTGGGCTCGGTGGCCGCGAGCCAGGCCGTCACGCGCTCGGCCCGCGCCTTGATGCCGTTGATGTTCCAGGTCGCGATCTTCACGGGAGGCGCAGCATACAGCGGTTCGCGACGCCCGACGCCGCGCGTGCGCGGGAAGGCCTGCCGCTCGCTCTCGGCTCGTAGTAGAGGTCGGGCATGTCCCAGGCACGCGTGGATACGGCCGAGGTGCGGCGCATCGCGGAGCTGGCGCGGCTCGAGCTCTCGGAGGAGGAGCTCGTGCGCATGACGCGCGAGCTCGGCGCGATCCTCGCGTACGTGCAGGAGCTCGAGGCCGTGGACACGAGCGGCGTCGAGCCGCTCGCCCATGTCGGGCGGCAGACGCTCGGCGTGCGCGCCGACTGCGAGGAACCGTCGCTCGAGCCCGCCGTCGCACTCGCCGAGGCGCCCCGACCCCTCGGCGGCGGCTTCGGCGTGCCGGCTTTCGTGGACGAGGGCTGACATGGCACGGGCGACGAGCTCCACCGCGAGCGCCAGCGTGCCCGCGCTCGCGGCCGCAGTGCGGAGCGGCGCCACGAGCGCCGAGGCGCTCACCGAGCGCGCGCTCGAGCGCATCCGGGCGCTCGACGGCGAGCTCGGAGCCTTCCTCCACGTCGCGGGCGACGCGGCCCGGGCCGAGGCGCGGGCGCTCGACCTACGCCGGCGGCGCGGCGCGACGCTCGGCCCCCTCGCGGGCGTGCCGATCGCGCTGAAGGATGCCCTGTGCACGCGCGACCAGCCGACCACGGCTGGCTCGCGCATCCTGGTGCAGCGGCGCCCCGACGGGAGCGAGCACCGCTGGCAGCCTCCCTACGATGCGACGGTGGTCGCGCGCCTGCGCGCCGCCGACGCCGTGCTCATCGGCAAGACGAACCTCGACGAGCTCGCGATGGGCTCGTCGACCGAGAACAGCGCCTTCCGGCCCACGAAGAACCCGTGGGACACGACGCGCATCCCGGGTGGCTCCTCGGGCGGCAGCGCGGTCGCGGTCGCTGCGGAGATGGCGGCCGGTGCGCTCGGCAGCGACACCGGCGGCTCCGTGCGCCAGCCGGCGGCGCTCACGCACGTCGTCGGCGTCAAGCCGAGCTACGGGCGCGTTTCGCGCTACGGACTCGTCGCGTTCGCCTCGAGCCTGGACCAGGTCGGCCCCTTCGCCGCCGACGTGCGCGGCGCAGCGGCGCTCCTGGCGGTCGTCGCGGGCCACGACCCGCGCGACGCGACCAGCCTCGAGGCACCCGTGCCGGACTACTTCGCCGCCTGCGAGCGCGGCGTCGCCGGTCTGCGGATCGGCGTGCCCGACGAGTACTTCGCCGCGGGGCTCGAGCCCGAGGTCGAAGAGAACGTGCGGGCGGCGCTCGCGGCGCTCGCCGCGCAGGGCGCCGTGCTCCGGCCGGTGCACCTGCCGCACACGCGCCACGCGGTCGCGACCTACTACGTCATCGCCACGGCGGAGGCCTCGAGCAACCTCGCGCGCTTCGACGGCGTGCGCTTCGGCCTGCGGGTGGGCGAGCGCGGCGAGCTCGGGCGCATGTACGCGCGCACGCGGGGGGCGGGTTTCGGGCGCGAGGTCAAGCGCCGCATCATGCTCGGCACCTACGTGCTGTCCGCCGGGTACTACGAGGCCTACTACCTGCGCGCGCAGCGCGTGCGCGCGCTCATCCAGCGCGACTTCGACGCGGCCTTCGCCGAGGTCGACCTCGTCGCGACGCCGGTCTCCCCGACCGTGGCCTTTCCGCTCGGCTCGCGCCTCGACGACCCGCTCGCGATGTACCTCGCCGACATCTACACGCTGCCGGCCAGCCTCGCGGGCGTGTGCGCCGTGAGCGTGCCGTGCGCGCTCGGGCGCACGAGCGGGCTGCCGGTCGGGCTGCAGCTCGTCGCCCCGGCGCTCGAGGAGGCGCGGCTCTTCGCGGCGGCGGCGGCGTGGGAGGACGTGTCGCCCGGACGCGGTCTCCGCCCGCCCGTGGCGGCGCCCCCCGCGGCGCCGGCCGTGGCCTCGTGAGCGACGCCGTCCCGTGCGTGGTCGTCGCGGCGAGCGCCGCGCACCGGGCGTCGCTCGGCGCGCTGTTCGCGGACACCGCGCACGCCTCGGCCGGCTGCTACTGCCGCTTCTGGCACTTCGAAGGCGACGACAACGCCTGGCAGGCCCGCCTCGCCGAGCCCGACGAGAACCGCGTCGCCTTCGAGCGCGACCTCGCCGCGGGTGCGCCGGAGGCCGCCGGGCTCGTGGCCCTCGGCGCCGACGATCGCGCCCTCGGCTGGCTCAAGCTCGCCCCGAAGGCGGCGCTCGGCAAGCTCGCGACGCGACGCCCCTACCGCGGCGTCGCCTGCCTCGCCGGCGCGCGCGCCGCAGAGCCGGGCGTGCTCGTGGTCGGCTGTGCGCTCGTCCTTCCGAGCGCGCGTCGGCGCGGCGTTTTCGCGGCGCTCGTCGCCGGCGCCGTCGCGCACGCGCGGAGCGCCGGGGCGCGCGCCGTCGAGGCGGTGCCGCGGCGCGCGCGAGGACCGGTGCGGGACGAGGAGCTCTGGACCGGCGCGCCGTCGGTGTTCGAGCGGCTCGGCTTCCGCGCGGTCGACGGCCACGAGGCCTACCCGGTCCTGCGCCTCGAGCTCGCGGCGGCGGGCGCCGGGGCGGAGGGCGCCGCGCGTGCCTGACGACAGCGCCACGCGGCGCGGACACGGCGTGCTCGTCGTCGACAAGCCGCCCGGCATGACGAGCCACGACGTCGTCGCGCGCGTGCGGCGCGTCGTCGCCGCGGAGCTCGGCGGCAGCGCCGGGCGCCGCCGCGGTGGCCTGCGCGTGGGCCACGCCGGGACGCTCGATCCGCTGGCCTCGGGCGTGCTCGTCGTGATGCTCGGCGAGGCAACGAAGCTCGCGCCCTGGCTCACCGCCGACGACAAGCGCTACGAGACCACGGTCGTGCTCGGCGTGGGCACCGACACGCTCGACGCCGACGGCACGGTCGTCGCGGTGCGCGAGCTCCCGGTGTGGCTCGGGGACACGGACGAGGCGCGCGTGCGGCTCGAGGCCGTGCTCGACGTCGAGCGCGCCCGCACGCTCCAGGATCCACCCGCCTACTCGGCCATCCAGGTGGGTGGCGTGCGAGCGCACGCGGCGGCACGCGCCGGCGTGGCGCTCGAGCTCGCGCCGCGCGCGATCGCCGTGCGCTCGGTCGCGCTCGCGGCCATCCGGCGCGTCGGGGACCACGCGGAGCTCGAGCTCGCGCTCGCGGTGAGCAAGGGCTACTACGTGCGCGCGCTCGGCCGCGACCTCGGCGCCGCGCTCGGCCTGCCGGCGCACCTCGGCCGGCTGCGGCGCACGGCGAGCGGCGCGTTCACGCTCGCCGAGGCCGTGACCCTCGAGCGCCCGGCCGCAGAGCTCCTCGCGGCGCTCCGCCCGACCGCGGAGGCCGCACTCCGCGCCCTGCCGCGGGCCGAGCTCACCGCCACCGGCGTGTCGCGCGCGCGCCAAGGCAAGCTTCTCGAGCTCGCCGACTTCACCTGCCCGCCGCCGACCGGCGAGCCGAGCGCGTGGGTCGGCCCCGAGGGCGAGCTCGTCGCGGTCGGGGAGCGCGACGAGGCCCACGCGCGCGTCGTGCGAGGCTTCGGGACCGGCGACTGACCGGGCGAGCGCGCGGCCATCCCGAGAAAACGACACGTAGTTCCGAGTACTTGCCGAATTCGCGGCGAGCTTCCCCCACCGGGACGCGCCCAGCGGCCGGCCGCCGGGATGCGCCGTCGCGTTTGCGCCGGGACGCCCGGGTGACTACATTCGAGCCGGACTTGAACGTGGACGAAGCACCGATAGCCGCGCCGCTGCTTGCCGCGGCAGCGATGGCGTGCATCGGCGCGCTCTTCGCCGGTGCCGACACGGCGTTGACCTCGCTGACGGCTGCGCGGCTCGAGGCGTTGACCCAGCAGGCGACCGGTGGGCGGCGGAGCGCGCTCGAGCGGGTGACCGCCAAGCGCCGGACCATCCACGCCCGCTACCTGCTCGGCAGGCTCCTCTGCGCGGTGCTCGCCGTCGGCTCGTTCTGCTGGTGGGCGTTCCGGAGCGAGGCGCCCCTGGCGCTCCGCCTCGGGCTCTCCGCCGCGGCACTGCTCGTGCTCGCGGCGCTCTACGAGACCGCGACGGCGCTCGGTCGCAGCGCCGCGGACTGGGTGGTGCCGACCGCAGCGCGCATCCTGCGCCCGCTCGAGTTGCTGCTCGTGCCGCTCGCCGAGAGCACGGCCGCCCTCAGCCGGCTCGTCGTGCGCCGGCAGGTCCCGAGCGGCTCGGCCGATCCGCGCGTGACCGAGGCCGAGGTCGAGATCATGGTCGAGCATGGCGAGCGAAGCGGCGTCCTCGAGCAGGAGCCGGCCGAGCTCATCCGCAACGTGCTCGAGTTCTCGGAGCTCACCGCCCGCGACGCGATGGTACCGCGCACCAAGGTCGTGGCCATCGAGCTCGCCACGCCGCTCGACGAGGTGCTGCGCACCGTGGTCGAGTCGGGGCACTCGCGCTACCCGGTCTACGACGGCCGCATCGACGACCTCGTCGGGCTGCTCTACGCGAAGGACCTCTTCCGGCTGATCCAGCGCGGTCGCACGCTGCCGCCAGGCCCGGCGTTGCGCGAGGCGGGGCCGGTCCGCGTCGACGCCGACGACGCCGCGAGCTGGCTCGCCGAGCGCTCGGACCGGGCGTCCGACCCGGTCGTCTCGGTCGAGGAGGCCGATCGGACGCCGCTGCCGCCGCGCGCCGCGCTCCACGCGCCGACCCTGCGCGACCTCATCCGCACGCCCATCAACTTCGTCTCGGAGTCGCAACCGCTGTCGAGCCTTCTGCGCGGGATGAAGCTCAAGCGCCAGCACCTCGCGGTGGTCGTGAACGAGTTCGGCGGCATGAGCGGCATCGTCACGCTCGAGGACGTGCTCGAGGAGATCGTCGGCGACATCGAGGACGAGTCGGACGCCGAGGAGGCCGCGCCCATCGTCGACCTCGGGGGCGGACACCTCGTGGCGGACGCCTCCGTGCTGCTCGACGACCTCGGCAGCTACCTCGGCATGGAGCTCGACCCGGACGGCGAGTACGACTCACTCGGGGGCATGCTCGTCGAGCGGCTCGGCCGCGTGCCCGAGGTCGGCGCACACCTGAGCGCCTACGGTCTGCACTTCGCGGTGCGCGCCGCCGACGAGAAGCGCGTGGAGCAGGTGGAGATCACGCGCGAGCCGCCGCGCCCGCTCGACGACCCCGACGCCGCCGTGGAGTCCGGCCCGTCGCCGTCCGCGCGACACGAGGACCGCGACGTGAGCTGACCGAGGACGCCCGCTCGGGCGTCAGCCGCCCGAGCCCGTCGCCGCCGGGGCGGGGCCGCCGCTCGAGCGCGCCTGGCCCATGAGCTCCTCGCCCGCGCGCTTGGCGAGCGCCGCGGTGATGTTGGAGTTCAGCTTGATGAGCCCCTCGACCTCCTGGCCGGGGATGCCCTTGCCCTCGAGCGCCTGGAGGATGGCGCCGAGGTTGATGGTCGCCTGGCGCTTGAGGCTCTGGATGGTCGTGCACTGCGCGCCCGGGGGCGGCGCGGCCGGCGGCTGCGACTGCTTGGCCTGGTCCTTGTCGAACTCGGTCGCGCAGGTCGGCACGGTGTTGAGATCGACGGGGACTCCGATCGCCTTCTCGCCGAGGATCTCGCCCTTGGCCCAGCGCTCGGCCTCGTAGTTCTTCTCGTTGCCCTGGTCGTCGATGCGCACGAGCGCGAGCGTGTTGGGCCACGCCTCGCCGACGGCGAAGGGCGTCGTGACCTTGACGAGCTCCGCCACGGCGCCTTTGTCGCTCTTGTTGAACGACACCGCGAAGTGGACGGTGGGCTTCTCCTTGTCGGCCACGTAGGCGGCGAAGTCCTTCTGGAACGTCGCCATGTTGAGCAGGCCGACGACCTTGTCGCGGGTGGACTTCACGTCCTCGATGGCCTGGCCGTAGCGCAAGAGGACGCCGGCCTGGTCGCCGAGGCCGGCGAGCCAGCGCGGCTGCAGACGGGTCAGGTCGAAGGGAATCGAGACCCCCTTGATGGTCTCGACGAGGTCCTTCGGGTACTTGTCGGCGCGCAGCTGCTTCTGCGCCTCTTCGACCGCGGTGCTGAGCGCGATGAGCGCGTCCTTGTCGCGCTCGACCATCACGGCGACCTGCGCGGCGCCGCTGCGCTCCTCCTTCGCGACGTCGCCCTTGCTCTTGGTCATGCCGAGGCCGAAGCCCACGCCGCCGCCCGCGGCGAGCGTCAGGAACGACACGATGAAGAGGCGCACGCGCCAGCGCTTGCGCTCGGCGAAGATCTCTTCGCCGACCTCGACCTTGATGGTCTGCTGCTCCGCGCTGACCTTCTTCTCGGGCTCGGGTGCGGGCGCGAACGGCCCCGGGATGAGCCCGGGAGGCGGCATGATGCCGCCTGGACCGGAGAGCACCTTGGGCGGCGGCACGCTCCCGCGCGGCGCGGGCGGGAAGGCGGCATCGCCCGCCTCGCCCGGCGCGGCCGAGCGCACGGTGCTGAGGCGGGCCTTGAGGTCGATCTTGCGCTTCTTTGGCTTGTCTTCTTCCGACATCGATGCCTCGGTGCGCGGGCGCGGCAGAGCGACCCGCGGACACCCGGCCGACGTTAGCGGCCGGACGCCCGCAGTGTCAACGTGGTGACACGCCGGACGGCGCGAAGCGCGCGGCGTGCAAAAGGGCTCGACCGCGTCGCGCCGCCGCGGTAGCCGGGTCGGCGCCGCGGCCGAGCGACCGCGCGCGCTCCTCTGGAAGTACCGATGTGGACCCAGCGACTCGTGCAGAGCGCCGACGGCACGACGCTCCGCGCCTACGCCGCAGGCGTGGCGCGCGCCACCACCGTGCGGGGCGGCGGGCCGGACGGCGCCGCCGGGCCGGCCGGCACGCCGGGCGTCCTGGTGTGCCCGGGTCTCGCGGGAGGCCACCACGCCTTCACGCCGCAGGTGCGCTACCTCGGCGACCGGCTGCGCTTCGTCAGCTGGGACTTCCGCGGACTGCACCCGATCCGGCCCGAGGAGGCAGCCGCCGCGGGCGGGGCGTGCGCGGCCGGCGGCCGCGAGATCGACTGCTCCATGGACCGGCAGGTGGACGATCTGTTCGCCGTGGCGGCGGCCGAGGGCCTCGACCGTCCCGCCGTCGTCGGCTGGAGCATGGGCGCACAGGTGGCGCTCGAGGCCTACCGGCGGCGCCCCGACGCGCTGCGCTGCCTCGTGCTCATGAGCTCGACCGGGCGGCGTCCCTTCGAGTCGCTCACGCGGGGCTCGGCGAGTGCGCGGGCGATGACGGGCCTGCTCAAGCTGGCCCGGCGCGGTGAGCGGCGCACCGCGGCCGCGCTCGAGCACGCGCTCAGGCGCGGCAACGTCGCGCGCTGGCTCGCCCGGGCAGGGCTCGTCGCGGAGTCGGCGGACCAGCAGGCCTTCCGCGAGCTCGTGGCGCACGCGCGTGACCTCGACGCCACCGCCTACCTGAGGACGGCGCTGTGTGCCGCCGAGCACGACGCGAGCGACATGCTCGCGAGCGTCCGCGTGCCCACGCTGGTGATCTCGGGCGAGCACGACCCCTTCACGCCGCCGGCCCTCGCGCAGCAGCTCGCGCGGAGCCTGCCCCTGAGCGAGATCCTCATCGTGCCGCGCGGCCGGCACTACCCGACCCTCGAGCACCCGGAGCTGCTCTGCCTGCAGCTCGAGCGCTTCTTCTGCGAGGTCGGCCTGCTTCGGTAGGCAGCTCGGTGGCCCCACGGGCAGCCCCGGTGAGTGCCGCGCGCGCGAGGTCGTTTCCTTCGGCGGCCGGCTGCCCTAGGCTCTACGCCTCGGCACGGGGTCTCGCATGACGAACACGCATCTGCTCTGGCTGGCGGCGGGTGAGGGCGCGGGCGGCTCGGCCCTCGAGCATCTCGGGATGACGGCGCTCTCGTCGCTCGTCTTCGTGGCCATCGGACTCGTCGTCTTCGCGCTAGCCTTCTGGCTCATCACCAAGGTGTCGCCCTTCTCGATCCGCAAGGAGATCGAGGAGGACCAGAACGTCGCGCTCGGCATCGTGATCGGCGCGGTCATCATCGGGCTGGCGATCATCATCGCCGCTGCCATCGGCTGAGAGCGCGCGCGGCTCGGCGGCGGCGTCCCACGGCCGCCCGAATGACCCTTGACCCGACGTGCGCAGGCGCCCAGAGTCGCCGGGATGATTCGCGTTTCGGCGCTGGCTGGGCTCATCGGTGCGGCGGCGCTCGCGCTTTCGTGCGCCGCGTCGACCGATCTCACGGTGCCGCCCCCGAAGGTGCACCCGAGCTTCACCATCGCCATCCCCGAGCCCCTCCCGAGCGGGCGACTTCCGGGCCTGGCGTTGCCCAAGCGCTACGAGCTCGCGCTCGTGGTCGACCCCGCCGCCGAGCGGTTCTCGGGCGAGGTCGTGATCGACGTCGTGCTCCCGAGGGACACGCCCGTCGTGGTGCTGCACGCCGCCGACCTCGACATCTCCCGCGCCGAGGCGCTCGTCGGCGACGAGCGGATAGCGCTCGACCACAAGGCCCGCCGGGCGTCGCGGGCGACGACCGAGGAGGAGGAGCTCCTGCTCGTCGCGCCGCGTCCCCTGCCCGCCGGCCCGGCGCGCCTGCGCCTGGTCTACACGGCGCCGCTCGAGGACCGCCTCACCGGGCTCTACCGCGTGAAGGAAGGCGACGCGTGGTACGCCTTCACGCAGCTCGAGCCGGCCGACGCGCGGCGCGTGCTGCCGTGCTTCGACGACCCGGCCTACAAGACCCCGTTCGACGTGTCCGTCACGGTGCCGCGCGGCCTGCGCGCCTTCGGCAACGGGCCCGAGTCCGAGCTGCCGGGCGGCGGCCCCCAGGTGACGTACCGCTTCGCCACCACGCCGCCGATGCCCACCTACCTGCTCGCGCTCGCGATAGGTCCGCTCGAAGTGCGCCAGGGCCCGACCGTGCCCGGCAGCACCGTGCCGCTGCGCCTCGTCGCCGCCCAGGGCAAGACGGCCCTCGGCGGTGCGGCGCTCGAGGTGGCCGCCGAGGAGCTGCGCATCCTCGGCGACTACTTCGCGCGCCCCTACCCCTACGACAAGCTCGACCTCGTCGCGGTGCCGAACTTCGGCGCCGGAGCGATGGAGAACGCCGGGCTCATCACCTTCCGCGAGGAGATCCTGCTCTCCGACCCCAAGTCGGTGTCGGCCGCCAGCCAGCGCCGCCTCGCGGCGACCGTCGCGCACGAGCTCGCGCACCAGTGGTTCGGCAACCTCGTCACGATGCAGTGGTGGGACGATCTCTGGCTCAACGAGGGCTTCGCGACCTTCATGGAGACGGTGGTCGCCGACCGCTACAAGCCCGCGCTCGGTGCGGGCCTCGAGCTCCTGTTCGACATGCACGGCGTCATGGACCTCGACGCTCTGTCGTCCGCGCGCGCCGTGCGCCAGCCGGTGCACGACGCCGCCGAGGCCGACGAGGCCTTCGACGGCATCACCTACGTCAAGGGCGCCAGCGTCATCGGCATGCTGCGCGGCTGGCTCGGCGACGAGGCCTTCCGCGCCGGCCTGCGCGCGTACCTCGCGGCGCACGAGTGGGGCTCGGCGACGGCGCAGGATCTGTTCGCCGCGCTCGCCACGGCGAGCGGCAAGGACGTGAGCAGCGTGGCCACGACCTTCCTCGACCGCCCCGGCGTGCCGCTGGTACGCGCGGAGCTGCGCTGCGAAGCGGGCCAGCCGCCGGCGGTGGCCCTGTCGCAGCGCCGCTACACCGCCCGGCCACAGCCCTCGACCGACGCGGCCACGTGGCACATCCCGGTGTGCGTCGAGTGGGGCGACGCGCGCGGCAAGCCCGGCGGCCGCGACTGTGGCCTGCTCGCGGAGCCGTCGACGACCCTCGTGCTGTCGTCGCCCGCCGGCAGGGCCTGCCCCGACTGGATCAACCCGAACGCCGACTACCGGGGCTACTACCGCTTCTCCCTGCCGAGCGCGGGCCTCGGAGCGCTCGAGCGCGCGGCGAGCCGCGGCGACGCGCGCGCCAAGGTGGGCTTCCTCGGCAACGCATGGTCGCTCGTCGAGGCGGGCGAGCTCGGCGCGGAGCGGCTCCTCGACATGCTCCTGGCCGCCAAGGGCGAGCGCGAGCGCGGCGTCGTCGAGCAGGTCATCGGGCTCCTGACGCGCGTGTCGGACACGCTGGTCGAGCCCCGCGCGCGCGCCGCCTTCCAGGCCTACGTGAGCGCCATCCTGCTGCCCACCGCCAAGCGGCTCGGCTGGGACGTGCGCCCGCGCGACACCGAGGACGAGCGCCTGCTGCGCCACGCGGTGCTCGAGGCGCTCGGCGCGCTCACGGCCGACCCCTGGGTGCTGCGCGAGGCGGAGAGCCGCACCCGCAGCTACCTCCAGAATCCGAGCAGCGTCGACGCCGACGCGGCCGCCATCGCGGTGCGCGTGGCCGCGCACGCCGGCAGCCCGGAGGCGAGCTACGACGCGCTCCAGAAGCTGCTCGCGAGCGCGGCGTCGCCCGAGCACCGGGTCACCGCGGTGCGCGCGCTCGGCAGCTTCAAGGATCCGGTGCTGCTCGACCGCACCTTCGACCTCGTGCTGTCGGGCGGGATCCGGGCCCAGGACGCGATGTACGTGCTGCGCTCCGCGGTCGTGTGGCCCGACACGCGCGAGCGCTTCGTCGACTGGTTCGCGCGCCACCTGCCGGAGCTCGCGGAGAAGCTCCCCGGCTTCGCCGTGGCGCGCATGATGGCGGCCGTGACCGGCGTGTGCGACGAGCAGCGCAGGAACGCGCTCGAAGCGGCGCTGCGGCCCGAGGTCGACAAGCTCGGCTTCGGTGAGCGGCGGCTCGCCGAGGCGCTCGAGCGGGTCGGGCTGTGCATCGATCTGCGCGCGCGCCAGGCACCGGCGGCGAGCGCCTACCTCGCCCGGCGCCGCTTTTGACCGGCGCGCGGTCGCGCGACCTCGCACCTCGACGACGGAGCAGCCATGATCGTGTTCCAGAAGATCCTGACCATCGAGACCCGGCCCCGCGCGCTCGTCGACATCACGCCGGAGCTCGTCGCCGCGGTGACGGAGAGCGGCGTGCACTCGGGCACCTGCGCCGCGTTCATCGAGCACACCTCGGCGAGCCTCGTCGTCCAGGAGAACGCGGACCCGGCGGTGCAGCGCGACCTCGCCCGCTGGTTCGACAAGCTCGCCCCCGAGGACGCGAGCTGGGAGCACGACACCGAGGGCGCGGACGACATGCCGGCCCACGCACGCAGCGCGGTCACGCGGACCTCCGAGGTCATCCCGGTGGTGCGGGGCGAGCTCTACCTCGGCATGTGGCAGGCGGTGTACGTGTGGGAGCATCGCCACCGCGGGCTGCGCCGGCGCGTGCACCTGACCATCATGGGCGTCAGCTAGGTATTAGCTATTAGCTATTAGCTATTAGCTATTAGCCCTCATCCGGCCAGCCGCACGGCCGCACGGCCGTACCGCACGCCCGGCATCCGCGCGCACTGCGCCCCGCGTTGCTTTCCCCTTTCCGCAGGTAGCAAACGGCGCGCCACGCCCCGGTCTCGTGCAACAGGCGCATTTGCGCCGGCCCGCCGACGCGCAGCGCGTCGCCGGTCGACGAAGAACGCTATCCGTTAGCCAGCCTCCCCCGGCTCGACTCTGCCCAGCGCCTCATCGGTGGCGAGCTCGAGCTCAGCCAGTTCTTCATCGGATAGCGCCCGAATCCGCTGAGTGAGCGTGGACTTCGGGATAGCGCGCATCTGGAAGGCGAGCGCGACGGAGTCGGACGGAAGACCCGCCGGCGAGGCAGCGATGAGCGCGGTGCCAGCGAGCTTGGCGCGATCGAGGTTGGAGGTGAGGGGCACGACGAGCACGGATTGGAGCGCGCGGCTGAGGGTGTCGCTCTGCCAGACCACGACCGGCCTGCGACCGGTCTGCTCGAGCGGGCGATGGGGACCGAGATCGGCCCACCAGAGCTCGCCACGTTTCACCTGTGATCCTCTCGATCGAGAGCATCCGCCCAGTCCGCCAGGCCAGCCTCGGCGAGAGACTGATCCTCATCGGGATGAGCACCTAGCTTGTCGACGTTCCAGCGCGCACTGTCCGGGCGCCGAAGCACCACGATGGACACGTCCTCGCCTTGCTTGAGCGGCAGCGGCCTTGCGGGGAGGAGCGCGCCGTTCTCGTAGCGAGCACGAACCTGTCTCATGCCGAGAAGCGTAGCACGCGCGCCAGGCCCTGCTCCCCGTGTCCTACTTCCACGTCGTCGTCACGCTGCGCCGCGAGCACCGCAGCTCCGCCGCCTCGTCCGCTGTGGCGTCTTCACGCTTCCCGACGAGCTCCGCCCGTGCCGTCGGCGCCGAGGTAGCGCGGGTGGGCACACACGGTGGCAAGGGCCTCGAAGGCCGCGCGGAAGAGGGCGTCGAAGAGGGCACGCTCGTGGGAGGTGGGAGCGGACGAGGCGGCTCCGCCTCGTTGCGCGCATGTCCGCCCGCGCAATGCCGCGCCTGGGCCGCCGCACACCCACGCCACGACAGCCCGACCGAGCGCGTCCGCGCGCCTCCCTGAACCGCAGATGACACACGCCACCGCAATCCCTGCCGCCCGCGAATGGCGCCGCGACGAGCCGCCCAGGCCGAGGTGTGTCCCGTCGGCGGTATCGCTCGCCAAGGAGGTGATCCTGATGCACCGGCGACAACCCGCGGCCGCCTCTTCGGGCTCTTCGTCGGAAGTCGGGCCAGCTGATCTCGCGGGGTTGGGGGCGCCGCGCGGGAGGTTGCAGGCATGTTGATGCGCCTCGCGAGGGACTGCGGAGCCTGGC